>JBGQKZ010000003.1:0-169338 GCA_041499805.1 Gemmataceae bacterium | reverse complement strand
GCCGGGCCTCCGTGCGGGTTTGCAGACTTCGTCAGCTGCAAGATTATCCGCGGGAGGCCCTCTCGACTATGGATCCCAGGGCTGCAAGGCCCTGCAATCACAGCGGTTACGCTAGAGCGGACGGGCGGTTACGCCCAACCGGGAATGGCAGTTGGTGCAATTCTGCGTGATGAGTTGTGCGACGATGCGTATCTCGGTTGGGTCACCGTTCTTCACCGCAGTTTCGAGTTCCAGAGCGTCCTTTTCCAGTTGTTTGCCGAGTGCGAGCCAGCGGTCCTCTTCCCGCGTTTGGAAAGCGCCCTTGAGCCCGTGTTGGATCGTGACGTCGGCCAGCGCAGTGATGTCTCGGGCCAACATGAGGACCGGCCCACGCTCCTTCCGCAAATCTTCGGCAGTGAGTTTCCTTGTGGACAGAAATGCGAGCTTCGCTTCTATGCCATCGGGATGAGAGTTATCCGGCACGAGGCCAACGCCGAGACCGCCTCGGCGCCGTTCGCCGAAGAGCTGCATCACTTCGTGAAGGCTTACCTTGGCGGATAGCGCGATCGCTCGCTTGGAGAGTTGCAGGCGGTCTTCAGTTTGAAAGGCGGATCCAAGGTCGCGAATCTCGTCTCGCGTCTTCGGATCCACCCGGGTCAATTGCGGCGTCGGCGCGCGGGCGTTCAAAGCAGCGCGGTGCTGCGGATAGGTGCGGGCCCACGCGCGAAAAGAATCGTGACAGCGGCTGCAGGATTGCTGAACCGCCTGAGCGGCGCTCCTTACTGCGCCGATATCCCCTTCGTGGAATGCGTCCGCAAACCGCAAGCCACAGTTATGCAGATCCTCGGCGTACTGTTGCCAAACGTCCGCCGTAGCCGGTGGAAAGCCGGAGCCGTAGTGTCGCAAGGTTTCGGCGACGGCCGGAACCGCAAAACCCGCCAACCTGAAGAACTCCGCCTCCTCTCTGTTTCGGGCCGTGGCCTTCAACGAAAGGGCTCTCAGGCCATCATCGCCCAACCAGTGCGAAAAGTCGGGGTCGGTCTCGAACAGTTTCATGAGGCGCTTCACATCGACTTTTTGGGCGATGTCGAACGAACGCCTCTGAATCGTCGGCGCGTCATGCCTTTCAACCGCGTGCGCGAGCGATCTCATTGCCGTATACAAAGTGTCCGCGCCGCGGCTCGTCGGGGCGGGGAGAACAAGGCCGCCTAGAAAGGCGACGAGCAAGCGGACGAGGCAGCAGCGCATGCGCGACCCTATTCGGAGAGTGAGCAAACGGAAGAAGCGGCTGCCGTCGTACTCACTCGCGTTGAGAAACGGAAGTCAGGCTGCGAACCGGCGTTCGCCGCGACCTTACGACCGCTGACTACCAAAAGCCGCATGATTAACTCGCCTCGGGATCGCCGGGCATTTCTTCGATGATTATGTCGGAACTGCCGATTGATTCCGTCGGAGCGAATTCGATCTTGCGGATCAGCACTTCATCCATCGCCAATGCCTCATCTGCGCACGCGTCGAGGAGCGCGGACTTTGAGTCGGCGATGCCGACGCGGCGCTCGCCGTGATAAGCGACCCAGCGGCCTTCGTGCTCGATCAATTCCTCCTGTTCGCGCCAATAAGCTCGCAACGTCGATTCGCCGTGCGCGTCCAGGCGAGGAAGCACGGGACTATCTTCATCGTTCAGGCAGCCGGGCGCCTCGGGCGGCTCGGGCACGATTCGGCAAATGGCATATTCTCCCACGGGCATCATGCGTCGTCGGGCTTCCGTCTCCAACTCGGCCGCCGTCCAAGCGAAGCCGAACAGGGAGTGACCATGATAACCGACCCACGGACCGTAGCGATCGGGCAGGTATGCCGCGACGTACTCACGATGCGCTTGGAGAGCACGCTCGCCGAGTGCCGGTCCAGAGAGTGCCCAGCGAGGCAACGTCGGCGTCGCAGCCGGCGTCGGAATCGCCTCGTTGTCTAGATGCGCGGCCGCGCCATCGGTTGACATGATCGGAATCCATATGTCTGTCGAAGGAATTCCCCCGATAGGCACGATAACCCCGACGCCGCGGTCCGGTCAAGACGCCAGCCCGCGTTCATTCACCTCCGGATACTTGATCCGCACGTGATAAAGCGCAATCAGACTCTTGGCCAAACTCTCCTCGACGTGGTGCAGCTCGGTCAGGGTCAGGCCGCTCTCCTCGAATTGGCCGTCGAGCAGGCGTTTCATCAGCAAATCGTGGACGAGTTTTCGCAAGCTGCTCGGCGCCGGTTCGGAGAGGGCGCGGCTCGAGCTCTCGACGGCGTCGGCGAGCATGACGATGCCGTTCTCGCGGCTTTGCGGTTTCGGGCCGGGATAGCGGAACGACGGCTCCAGAATCGTGCTGCCGTTGCCTTGATCTTCCTGCAGACGGATCGCTTCGCGGTAGAAGTATTCGACCAGCGTCGTGCCGTGATGTTGCCCGATGAAGTCGCAGATCGGCTGCGGCAGGCGGTACTGTTCCGAGAGGGCGAGGCCGTCTTTGACGTGGCCGATAATGACCAACGTGCTTAGCGCCGGTTCGAGCGCGTCGTGGCGGTTTTCGCCGGTTTGGTTCTCGATGAAGTACGGGGCTTTCAGCATCTTGCCGACGTCGTGGAAGTAGCTGCCGACGCGCGTGAGCAAGGGGTTGGCGCCGATCGCCTCCGCGGCGGCTTCGGCGAGGGTGGCGACGGTCATGCTGTGCGTGTAGGTGCCGGGGGCGCGGCGAATCAGTTCTTGCAAGAGCGGGTGCGAGCCGTCGGCGAGATCGAGAAGACTGATGTCGGTGACGATGCCGAACGCGCGTTCAATGAGGGGCAGCGTGCCGCTGACGAGGAAGCCGGCGAGCGCGCCCCAGGCGAAATGCCGGCCGGCGTCGGAGGCGATCATGCGCACCGTCTGCCCTTCGAGCAGGCCGGCGGCAACGGTCGCCACGAGATAGACGAAGCCGGCGCCCGCCCCTACTTGCACGAGGCGGGTGCGCGTCCGCACATTCCGCAACAGCATCACCGCCGCCGACAATCCGCTTGCTTGGATCATCAGGTGGTAGAGGTCCGCGCCCAGCGCGGCCGTGGTCGCGAGCGACAGGCTGAACGACATCAGCAACGCGAATTGCGGGTTGTACGCCAGCGTCAGCAGCATGGCCGTCACGGTGAACGGGATGAGCAGGCCGTACCACGGCGGCCGGCCCAGAAGCAGGCCGGCGGCCAGCGTGAGCAATACGAGGGTGCAGATGCCCAGAATCTTTGGCAGACTTTGGGCGAGGGCGTGTTGGAAACGCACCACATAGAGGGCAACCAGTGCAGCGAGGAGGCTCATGACCAGGAAGAGGGCCACGCCGCGGCGCACGTGATCGCCTTGCGACAGGCTGTGCTGGTAGGCCCGTTCCTCTTTTTCCAGCACGGTGAATTGCTGTTCGCTGACCGGTTGCCCGCGGAGCACAAGCGGCGTGCCGGGCGGATATTTATCGAGCGCGGGCGGCTCCGCCTCACGCGCGGCTTCACACGCTTCCGGATCGTTGCGCAGCTCGGCCGGCATCCGTTCGATCGCGGCCTCGCGCGCCCGCGCGGTTTGTGCCGCGTTGACGACTTCAAAATAGACGCGCGCCCGCAAGTCCTGGGGATAGACCTCGCCGACGCGGAAGCCGAGCGGCGGCCCCCCGACGTACGGCAACAAGGTGGCGCCGAGCGCCGTCACCAGCACCACCGCCACGCGCAGCAAAACGCCGCGGCGGCCGAGCCTGGTCAGTATCAAATCGTCATTCCGCGAAGATCGCCGCCGGCCCTTCCATTGGCTCAGGCGGCTGGGCTTCTTTAGGATAGGTCCAAACATTCCTTGCAGATTGCAGATTGCAGATTGCAGATTGAAATCTCAAATCTGCAATCGGCCAATCTGCAATCCGCTCACTCCTTCTTCCGGCGCGGCTTATCATCCTCATAAGCCTGGAGGATCCGCTGCACCAGCGGGTGGCGGACAATGTCGTGCTCGTTCAGGTAGATCACCGCGACGCGCTCCACGTCGCGGAGGCGATGGGCGGCGTCGGTCATGCCGCTGCGAATCTGTTTGGGCAAGTCCACCTGCGTCACGTCGCCGGTCACGATGATTTTCGAGCCGTTGCCCATGCGCGTCAGAAACATCTTCATCTGCGGCACGGTCGTGTTCTGGCCTTCGTCGAGAATGATGACGGCCTGGTTGAGCGTGCGGCCGCGCATGTAGGCGAGGGGAACGATCTCGATGATGTCGTTGTCCATATAGCGCTTGACCGCTTCCGGGTCGAGCATGTCGTGCAGGGCATCGAAGAGCGGGCGGAGATACGGATTCACCTTCGCGACGATGTCGCCAGGGAGGAAACCGAGACGTTCGCCGGCTTCAACGGCAGGGCGAACGAGGACGATTTTTTTCACCAAGGCCTGCCGCAGCATGTTGACCGCCATGCCGACCGCGAGATAAGTCTTGCCCGTGCCGGCGGGGCCGACGCAGAGGGTCAGATCGTTCTCTTGCATGGCGCGGACGTAGCGGCCCTGGCCGTCGGTGCGCGGGCGAACGACGCGGCTGCCTTCCTTGCCGTCCTTGATCGGGAGGTTGTTCGGTCCTTCCAATTCGCCGCCGCGCTTGACGATGTCGATCACCGTCTGCACTTCATTGGGCGACAGCTTGCCCTGTTTGCGAAGCATCTGCCGCAGCTCGGTGAAGACGCGCTCGGCCCGGCTGACCTGCGTGTCGTCCCCTTCGATTTGCAGCGTGTCGCCACGGGCAATGAAGCGGACGCCGAGGGCGTCGCGGATGGCGCGCAGGTGCTGGTCGCGGCTGCCGTAGAGCAGGATCGCTTCGTCACGGTCGTCGAGGGTGATGGTTGCTTCGCTCATTTGCACATTTTACCGCAGTCCGCCAAACGCCGCCTGGTGCCGCAACCGGGGGGCCAAAATGGATTACTTACATTACACCCCACACACACGAAACGGCTCTGACGAGGGGGGGGTAACGAATCTTGCGCAGATCGGCTCCAGCGGTATTTTGCCACAACATGCCAATTCAACTGGGTTTACGATTTGGCGGCGAACAAACGTCATTTTCACGCGCGGGGCCACTTCACAGTCGAGCGTGTAACGCATGTAATCCATTCCGAATAGGTCCCGGTCGCCGAACGAGACCTATGCCATGAATCGGCGTCCGGAACAAGGTCCCGTCCGGCAGCTGGGACCTAGGAACCGCGCAGCCAGGCATAAGCTACCGGGGCGGCGAAGATTATCGAATCCACCACGTCGAGGACGCCGCCGAAGCCCGGCATGATTTGCGAGGCGTCTTTCCGCTGACAATCGCGCTTGATGAGCGATTCCGCCAGGTCGCCGAAAACGCCTGCGGTGCCTACGGTTAGACCGAAGCCAACGGCCGCGAGATCGCTCAAACCGGCTCCCAGCCGATTGAGCGCGACGGCGACCGCGATGGCGACGACCAAACCGCCGGCCAGGCCCTCCCAGGTTTTCTTGGGACTCAGCACCGGCGTCATCTTGTGCTTGCCGAGGAGGCGCCCGGTGAAGTAGGCGCCGATGTCGCAGCCTTTGGGCACGAAGATCGCCAGCGCGAGCGCCGCCTGCGCGCGCTCAGGGGCTAACCAGCGCAGCTGAACGAAGAAGCTCGGCAACAAGCCCAGATAGGCCACGATCCAGACGGTCAGCGCGACGCGCAGCACGGAATGCCCCGGCTCGCGGAACAGCGCCATTTCGACAAGGAACGCAAGGAGCGTCACCATCGCCAGATCGCCGGCAATGAACAACCACGGCTCGGCCGGCGGGTCGGCGACGCGGGTCGCCCAGTTGGCGATCAGCACCGCCGCCGTGCCCAGAATGCACAGCCAATCGCGCGGCCGCCGTTCGACGGGAAGCAATTGCAGCAATTCGTAGCAGCCGGCCAGCGCGAGGAGGAGGACGAAAACGAAAAGAAAGGGATACCACGGCGCGAAGCGCTGGTCGAGCCACAGCACGCCGGCCACGAGGGCGATGAGGACGGCGCCCATCCATAAGCGCGTTCTTAGCATGGTTGTTGCATGTTGAGGTCGCCTATCGGTCCATTTTCAATCCTCAATTCTCCGTCAACCCACCAAACCGCCGCTCGCGCCCCGCGTAATCCTTAAACGCCTGGTGCAGAGTCGCCGCGTCGAAATCCGGCCAGCAGCGATCCGTGACCCACAGCTCGGCGTAGGAGATTTGCCACAGGAGGAAGTTGCTGACGCGCATCTCACCGGCGGTGCGGATGAGCAAGTCGGGGTCTGACATGCCGCTGGTGTAAAGAGCGTTGCTGACGACGGCTTCGTCGATCTGATCCGGCTTCAGCGTCCCCTGCTTCACCTGCTCCGCAAGGCTGCGGACGCTGTCCACCAGCTCGGTGCGGCCGCCGTAGTTGATCGCCAGGCAGAGGACCATGCCGGTGTTGTCGCGGCTGACGCGGCTGTTTTCGTCCAGCTCGTGCAGCACCTCATCGGTCAGCTCCTGCCGCCTGCCGATCATGGCGAAGCGGATGTTCTGCTCCATGATCTCCGCCCGCTCCTCGCGGAGGTATTTGCGGAGCAGCGTCATCAGGAAATCGAGTTCTTCCTTGGGCCGCTTCCAGTTCTCGACGCTGAGGCAATACAGCGTCAGTTGCTCGATGCCGAGCCGGCAACACTCCTCCACGGTCGCCCTCACGCTCGACACGCCGCGCAAATGCCCCTCGACCCGCGGCAACCCGCGCTGCTTCGCCCAGCGGCCGTTGCCGTCCATGATGATGGCGACGTGAGCGGGCAGGCGCGCGGGGTCGAGGCCGGCGGAGCGGATGCGGGTGAGGGTTTCAGAAGTGGGTTTGGAGATGGCGGGCACGAGCTACCTTTTCTTGCGCGCGGGCGGTCCGTTTCGACCGTTCTTTGGTTTGGTGGTCTGCTTTTTTCTTCTCACGGCATTCTCCTCTTCGACTTCCTTCCAAAATTGGTCATGCGGAATCGTGAGTCCAGCACGATAGCGCGCTCGAGACTCTTCAATCATGGCCTGCAATTCGGGCGAATACCCCATGAGCAGGCGCTCTAAATCATCCTCGTCGCCCGCCGCAAGGAGCACTGCGACAGGTTTGCCACGCCGGGTCACGACCACGGGGCCCCGCTCGGTTGCCTTGACATAATCCGGGAAGCCGGCCTGGACCTTTTCTATGGATGCTGCATTCATAGCTTTATTTCCTTTCCTGCCACGTAAAGCCGGTTACCTCTCTTCACGCCGATACCATGAACGATTACTTCGCGTTGATCCGGATAAACGCTGTAGAGCACTCGGAACCGATTGTCCGGCCCAAGGCGCAGTTCCCACAGTGCAATCAAAGGCGATCGCCGCCGCAGCCGCTTACGATTCCGAGTTTCCGTCTCCGGTTCAAACTTCAATTGCTCCTTGATAGTCTCGTGAATCAGGGAGTGGTACCTGATTTCGATTGTCCGCAAATGCGCCTTCGTCTCCGGGTCGTACCGAATTGTGAACTCGTTGCGTGCCATTGCGGTTGATTATTCCAGGAGGACTACTTCCCCGGCTGTAGGCGCCACCACGCGGCATCCTCCTCCGGCCGCAACCAGTCTGCCGCCAGGGCAGCTTCGGCAAGCCGTGCCGCTTCTCCCGGCACGGCGGGCGGCTCGTCCATCACCGTGACCAGTGCGCGGCGTGGGCCGGCGACGTGGATTTCACCGAGCAAGCGCACGCGACCAGCCGCATCAACGACCGCTTCGACGGTTTGAATCATGAAGCTCCTCGCCGACCATTGTACCTAATTGCTGGAGTCTAAAGAAAGCTGACGCGGTGTTTTCAACCTGCGCTCTTGACTCGGCGCCCGCTGGTTTTTCTTTTTCCGTTGGCGACGTGTGCAGCCGCATTCTCATACGACCATAGGAACCGTTTGCCAATCGCCGCGGCGTAACGCATCAATGTCGCGACCGTCGGATTATCTTGCTTGCCGTTTTCGAGCCGGCTTACGACGGCGCGATCAAGACCCGAACGTTCGGCGACGTCGCCGATGCTCAAACCGCGCCGCTCGCGATCTCGTCTCAAGGCTTGCAAGGCCTGCTGGACATCAAAGTACATGCCCATCGTCATGATCTCTTTGGGGTCGCACTCGCCGGAGCGAACGAAGTCATCCAAAGAGGGGTTTTTCCCGCTGGAGCGTCTCACGAACCGCCCGCTCGCAGGAAACGCTCTGCAGGCGATGTCACGTTCCCGCGGAAAAGGCGGCGAGGATTCACCTCTTTCTCCGTTTCTTTTTGGGAGCAGGCGGAGGAACGTCGTATGCCGTGACAGGCCGCAACGTCAGTAAGTCTTCTTTACAAGGCGACGTTTCAAGCCGGCAGACGAGCCCACGAGGTAAACGCCGCCAGCGACATCACGAATGCTCCAGTTCTCGCGGAAAGCGGGTCGGTCGGCGAACGATTTGACCCGATGAATACTTCCAATATCGAGCGACAAATCGTGGGACCAAGAATCGACCTCCAAAGCAGTCACCGCCTCGCCACTCAGGGGACGCATTCGAGCGCTGATTCGGTTCAGTTCCTTCCTAGTCGGGCAGATTCCATCTCTTCCTGGTTGGATCTGGTTCGACCCCACGAGGACACGGCCAGCGGAGCAATAGTGCCAGGGTGGATTGAGCCAGAAGACAAAGCCATGATTATCGCCCGGCTCACAATCAACGTAAAGCAGTAGAGAGTCCGCTGCGATGCGCCGGAAGGTGATCGGCCGTCCAACAATTGATTTTCGAAGGTCTTGGAGCATTTTCTGGACGCCCGATTTCATGCGCCATTACTTGATCTGAGAAGCCAACCGCCGTTTGTCCCAATCCCTCAACGCCTCTTTCCACTTCTTCGATGATAGCAGCTTTTCCAGTGCCTTCGCCTTTTCAGCGTCGGTCTTCGGCGCGAAGCGAACGGCATTCCAATCGCAGTTGTCGATGCAGTACTGCACATAGAAACAAGGGGGCAGCGCTTCTCCGCCTGAGATGTAGCCCCAAGAGATTAGGAAGGGAACCCCGTCGACTAATTCGATCGGTTCGAGCGGCCAATCCGTCGTGTCGGTCTTCCCAAAGAAAGACGGTCCGCCCAAACTTGGTCGCATAAACTTTTCAGCTGGTCTACTTACGAACACCATCCGGCACAGGACCGCCAGCTTCTCGTAATCGTCCCACTCTTCCGCGTGCGCCTTAAACGCTCTTACCCAAAGAAGCCCAGGCCATCTCCCCTTCACTCCGAGGCGTTCTAATGCCTCCGCCGCATGACGGTAGGCCCAGAATTCGTTTTCCTTTCGTTTCGCAAAGGCCATCAACTTTTCGCAACCTCGGTCCTTTCCGAGAGACTGAAGATGGATTGCGGCACGGATGTAGGGATCGACCTTGTAGTCCGGAAATAATCTCGGCAACTCCGCGAATTGAACGACATCGTTGCCCGAATCGGGCACGTCCGGCGCTGACTTCACCGAAGCAGCGAGCACGCCAGCACAAAGTAGCAAGGCAGCGGGAGAATTCCATTTCATCGCGTCACCTCAAGTTTTTCTGCGCTAACAAATAATCGTCTGCTCCCGATCCGCCCCCACCGAGATGATCTTCACCGGCAATCCGATCAACTCGCCAAGCCGATCCACATACCGCCGGGCCGCCTCGGGCAGGTCGGCAAGGCTGCGTGCCCGTGACACGTCGCTCTGCCACCCGGGCATGGTTTCGTAGACCGGTTTGCAGCGTTCAAGGATGAAGGCATCGCTGGGGAAGCCGGGGAGGCGTTGGCCGTCGAGTTCGTAGGCGGTGCAGATGCTGATTTCTTTCAGCTCGCTGAGGACGTCGAGGAGCATGACGGCGAGTTCGTCGGTGTCGGAGAGGGCGGCGGTGTAGCGGGCGGCGACGGCGTCGAACCAGCCGGTGCGGCGGGGGCGGCCGGTGACGGTGCCGTATTCGCGGCCGGTTTTGCGGATGCGTTCGCCGATGCCGTGCGGGCCGTCGTTGAGCTCGGTGGGGAAGGGTCCGCGGCCGACGCGGGTGGTGTAGGCCTTCACCACGCCGACGATGCGCGACAGCCTGCGGGCCGACACGCCGGAGCCGCTCCAGACGCCGGCGGCCGAGCTGTTCGAGCTAGTCACGTAGGGGTAGGTGCCGTGGTCCACGTCGAGCAGGCTGCCCTGGGCGGCTTCGAAGAGGAGGCGTTTGCCGGCTTTCACCGCGTCGAGCAACAGGCGGTTGGTGTCGGCGACGAATGGCTTCATCTGGGCGGCGTAGTCGAGGTATTCGTCGCAGATCTCGTCGCCGTCGAACGTGCGGGCGTCGTGGGCGACCGCACGAAGGAGGCGGTTTTTGCGTTCGACGACTTTTTCCAGCCGTTCGCGGAGATGTTTCGGATAGAGCAATTCGCCGACGCGGATGCCGTTGATGCGGCCGACCTTGTCCTGGTAGCACGGCCCGATGCCGCGGCCGGTGGTGCCGATCGAGCCCTGCTCGTGCCGCTCGTGCAGGCGTTCCTGTTCGAGGTGATATGGGAAGATGACGTGGGCGTGGTCGCTGACGACGAGGTTGTCGCCGACCGGGATGCCGGCCGCGCGCAGGTTGCCGACTTCTTCGAGAAAGCGCGGCGGATAGACGACGACGCCGTTGGCGATCACCGCCTTGACATTCGGCCGCAGCACGCCGGTCGGCAACAGCGAGAGCTTGTAGGTTGTCCCGTCGGTGACGATGGTGTGGCCGGCATTGGCGCCGCCGTTGTAGCGAACGACGAAGTCGTGCTGGTCGGTCAGGAGATCGACAATCTTGCCCTTGGCTTCGTCGCCCCATTGCAGGCCGACGACACAGGTGCAGTTGCCGCGAGCGGCATCGGACAGCGGTGTAGCCACGTTTCATTCCTTCGCCGCGGGTCCGGCTTTCCAGCCGGACGTGGCGGATAATGCGTTGCGGAGCGTCAGGCTCGAAAGCCCGACCTACGAGAAGCGCCGGCCGCGTTCGCCGAAGAAATTCCCATAAAAAAACCCGCCAACCAAAGCGGTTATCGGGTAGCGCAGACGCGGCGCGGACGGTGTCCGGGAATCATTTCTAGTCCGGTGGATGGGGAGCGTCAAGGTGAATCGGCACAAGGCCTTACCCGCTGAAGACAAGCCGGCAAATCCTTCCTCAGCGCTTGGTTGCAGTTTTGCACCTCACTCCGCACAATAATATCGACAGCGGCACCCGACGTGCCGCCGCGGCGGCGGTCGGGTCCAATGTCATCCATCCGAAATGGAAAAACGCGGCCTTAGGGAGATAATTCATGAGCGCGCCAAACGCGCCGTCGAGTGGTCCGGTGCGGTTGACCCAGTTCGCCAAGCGGGCGGGGTGTGCGGCGAAACAACCGCCGGGGTATTTGCTGCCCTTGCTCAAAACGCTGCCGCCGATTGTCGATCCCAACGTCTTGATCGGCTCGAACACCGCGGATGATGCCGCGGTTTATAAACTTTCCGACGACCTGGCCCTGGTATTGACGACCGACTTTTTCACGCCGATCGTGGACCGGCCGTATGACTTCGGGGCGGTCGCCGCCGCCAACGCGATCAGCGATATCTACGCGATGGGGGCGAAGCCGTTGACGGCCCTGAGCATCGCCGGCTTCCCGGACCAGGCATTGCCGGCGGAAGTATTGGTGGAGATTCTTCGCGGCGCCGCCGACAAGGCGACGGATGCGGGGATCGCCATCGTCGGCGGCCACACGATCAAGTCCGAGGAGCCGCTCTTCGGGCTGGCGGTCGTCGGCACCGTCCACCCGCTGCGCGTGCTCTCGAACGCCGGGGCCAAGCCGGGCGATGCGCTCATTCTGACGAAACCCCTCGGCATCGGCGTGATTACCACGGCGGCGAAGAACGGCGAAGACCGCCTCGGCGCGATCGGCGAGGCCATCGCGCTGATGACCACGCTCAACCGGGCGGCAGCGGATGTTCTGACCCGATATGAGGTCCATGCCCTGACCGACGTGACGGGTTTCGGGCTGCTCGGCCACTTGCGCAACGTCACCGCTGCCAGCGGCGTAACGGCGCGTGTGTGGGCGAACGCGACGCCGATCGTGCCGGCGGCGCGCGAGTACGTAAACGCGGGAATCGCGCCGGGCGGCACGCATGCGAACTGGCGTTTTCTGTCCGATTGGGTGACCTACGAAGCGGGCGTGACGAAGGAGCAACAGCTGTTATTGTGCGACGCCCAAACGTCGGGCGGGCTTCTGGCGGCCGTCCCCGATGAATTGCAGAAGGAGATCGTCCACGAACTCCACAAGGCGGGGGTGGCGGCGGCCGCGGTGATTGGCCGCATTGAAGAAAAGGGAACGGGGCGGATCACCGTCGCGGCGTCGCGCGCGTGAAAATCTTCGGTCGGGAGGGCCGTGATTGTGTGGCACGTTCCAAACGTGCCCCGCCAACCTGTCCGACAGCCGAGGCGCTCAAACCGGGCTGCGTTCAAACATTTGGTAATTCGTCTCTTCCATGCCCATGCCGCGGTACGTTTCCTGGGCGCGGCGATTTTCCTTTTCGACGTACAGGCGTATGCCGATCACCCCCGGATCGCGTCGGGCTGCGTCGCACACGTGTTCATACAGCATCCGAAATACCCCACGGCGGCGCGCGGCCGCGCGCACGTAGACGCCCTGGATCCACCAGAACCAGCCGTTGCGCCAGTCGCTGAACTCGTACGTGATTTGAAGCTGTCCGACGATTTCGCCGCCGTCCACCGCGAGGAAATAAGGGCCTTTAAGGGGGTCGGCCAGCGCCGCGGCCACGCCGCCGCGCAACACCGCCGAGTCGAGCGTCTTGCCCTCGGTCTCCTCGGCCAGGCGCTGGTTGAACTCCACGATGACGTCGAGGTCGTCGTGCGTGCCTCGGCGGATGGTCAGCGGCATGGTTGCCTCACTTCTCGGAAGTCTGTAAGCTTTTGCTACGGGTTTCAGGAAGCTGTCATGAATCTCGCCGCATATATCCGCGACATCCCGGATTTTCCCAAACCGGGGATTGTCTTCAAGGACATTACGCCGCTCTTGGCCGAACCGCGCGCGTTTCAGCTCGCCATCGACCAAATGTGTGAGCGTTACGCCGGCCGTAAGGTGGACGCCGTCGCGGCGGCCGAGGCGCGCGGCTTTCTATTCGCGGCCCCGCTCGCCCTGCGTTTGCACAAGCCGCTCATCCCGCTGCGCAAGCCGGGCAAGCTGCCGTACCGAACCTATTCGCTGAAATACGATCTTGAGTATGGCAGCGCCGAGCTGCAAGTCCACAGCGACGGCGTGAATGAAGGCGCCCAGGTGCTGCTCGTGGACGACCTCCTTGCGACCGGCGGCACGATGCAGGCCGGCTGCCAGCTCATCGAGCAGGCGGGCGGCAAGATCGCGGCGTGTGCTTTTCTCGTGGAACTCAGCTTCCTCAAAGGCCGTGAACGTTTGCGGCCGCATGAGGTGTTTAGTTTGATTCAGTATTAGTTGGCGAGTGGTGAGTCGTGAGTCGTGAGTGGTCATTGCGTTGGGGTAGTCAGCGTTGGGGCGGGGTCCGGAGACCACGCCCCAACGCTGCGTGGTCTGGAGACCATGCCCGACCCTGTAACCACTCACCACCAGATTAGGGCGTGGTCTCAAGACCACGACCCAACGCTGGACTCACCACTTGCCACTCACCACTCACCACTCACCACTCACGACCACTCTCATGATTGACTTCGACAAATCCGGCGGTCTGATCCCAGCCATCGCACAGGACGCGGCGACGGGCGATGTCCTGATGCTCGCCTGGATGAACCGCGAGGCCTATGAGGAGACCGCGCGCACCGGGCGGGCCTGCTACTTCAGCCGCAGCCGCAACAAACTGTGGCGTAAGGGCGAAGAGAGCGGCCACGTGCAGGAAGTTCGCGCGGTGTACGTCGATTGCGACGCCGACACGATTCTGCTCAAAGTACACCAGATCGGCGGCGCCGCGTGTCATGAGGGCTACAAGAGCTGCTTCTTCCGCCGCGTCGAGAAGAACGGCTTGACCGTCGAAGGGGAGAGGGTCTTCGATCCGAAACAGGTTTATAAGAAATGAACAACGTTCTCCGCCTTGGTCTCCCCGCGGGCAGCTTGCAGGAAGCGACCGGCGAGCTGTTTCGGAAGGCCGGCTACAAGGTCACCTACGCCAGCCGCAGTTACTACCCGTCCATCGATGATCCCGAAATCCACTGCACGCTCATCCGTGCCCAGGAGATGCCGCGGTACGTGCAAGACGGCTCGCTCGACTGTGGGCTCACCGGTTACGACTGGATCTTGGAGAATGACGCAAAAGTGGCGGAGCTCGCGGAGCTGGTCTTTAGCAAAGTGAGCCGCCGGCCCGTGCGCTGGGTGCTGGCGGTCCCGAACGACTCGCCGATCCAGTCGGCGAAAGACTTGCAAGGCAAACGCATCGCGACGGAGGTGGTGAATCTGACGCGGCGTTGGCTGCGGCAGCAGGGCGTCGAGGCGAACATTGAGTTTAGCTGGGGCGCCACCGAGGTCAAGCCGCCGCGCTTTGCCGACGCCATCGTGGACGTGACCGAGACCGGTTCCTCGCTGCGGGCGAACAACCTCCGCATCGTCGCCGAGCTGCTGCAAAGCACGACGCGGTTCATCGCCAACGAACGCGCCTACGCCGACCCTTGGAAGAAACAGAAGATGGACGATCTCGTCCTCATGCTTCAAGGCGCGATGGCGGCGGAGGGCAAGGTCGGCCTGATGATGAACGTGCGCCAAGCCGATTTGCCAACCGTGCTTGGCGTGTTGCCGGCGCTGCAAAAACCGACCATTTCCTCGCTCTCCGACCCCGGATGGGTGGACGTGCTGACGATCATCGACGAAGCGATCGTCCGCCACATCGTACCGCAACTGAAACAGGCCGGCGCCCGCGGGATCGTTGAATATCCGTTGAACAAGATCATTGACTGAGGTCGTGGGGGAGGGCAAGTCCGCCGCACGTTCGCCGCGTCGCTACCCTTCGGCGGTCTTGATGCGCAGCACGTCGAGCCATTGGTGCGGTTCCAGCGTCAAGCGGCCGACGGCGTTTGCTTCGTCGGCCCAAAAGCCGAAACCGATGTGTACCGTGCGCGTACCGACGTGAAACTTGCCGGCGACGAGCACCCAGCGCGACGGCAGCCCTTCCGCCTCCGCTTTGCGTGTGCAGCGGTGGAACGCGGCGGCGAACCCTTGATGGCTGAATTGCGCCGGCCACACGCGAATCCGCGGGCGGTCGAGCTGACATTGGGCGGACAGCCCCGGTACGACGAAGTCGAGCAGTTTCTCGACCGACATCGGATCGACGCTGAGTTCCGTTCCCGACGGCGCCACCACGATGAGCCGCAACCGAACGGGAAGATGGTAAACCGTCAACCGTTGGGGCAGCGGCGGCCGCACGGGCAGCGGGCATTCGATCAATTCGATCCGCAGGTCGCGATCAAAATCCGTGGCGCCGGTATGCCGCCGGCCGAACAAGGCCCGCTTCAACGCCCGGAGAACGCCTGCCACAAGGAGGAGAATCAATAGCGCGGCGAGCGCGAGGACGAGCCACCAACCACCCGCGTCGAGGAAGTCGCGCACGCCCGGCGGCAGCCGGTCGATCAGCGGGGCCAGGGCTTCTTTGATGGCGTCCATGGAATCCCGTCTCGCCGTTCTTGCGCCGGCGCGATGGTAAAGAAGGTTTGCGGCCCGTCGGTACCCTTTATAATGGTGTACGGAGTACCCGCTGCGATCAAGCCTTCCAAGGAGCGCCGCATGTTTGCACTCTTGGCCTGTCTCGCGTTGACCGCCGAGCCCGCCGGATGGGAGATGCGCGAAGCCGCCACGCTGACGAACATCCGCCAGGTCACGAAAGACTTCGTCCGCGCCGGCGAAGGGTATTTTTCGCCCGACGGCACGCAAATCATCTTCCAGGCGGAAGAGCCGGACACCAACAACCCGTTCTACCAGATCTACGTTATGAATCTGGACACCGGCCGCTACAACCGTATCAGCCCCGGTGTCGGCAAAACGACGTGCAGTTATTTCCGGCCGGACGGCAAGAAGATCATCTTCGCCAGCACGCACCTCGACCCCGAGGCCAGAAACAAGCAACGGGCCGAATTCCGCCGGCGCGTCGAGGAAAAGGGGGAGACGCGCCGGTACCGGTGGGACTTCGACCCGACCATGGACATCTTCGAGTCGAATCCCGACGGCAGCGAATTGAAACGGCTCACCACCGCCCGCGGCTACGATGCCGAGGGGAGCTACTCGCCCGACGGCAAGAAAATCGTCTTCTGCTCCAACCGCGACAACGAGGATACGTTTGAGCTGTACATCATGGACGCCGATGGCGGCAACGTCCGCCGGCTGACCCACACGAAGGATTGCTACAACGGCGGGCCGTTCTTTTCGCCGGACGGCAAACGCGTCATCTTTCGCAGCGATCGCGGCAAGAAGGACATGCTACAGCTGTACGTCATCAACGCCGACGGCGCCGGCGAGCGGGCGCTCACCAACGATCCCAACTCGGTGCATTGGGCGCCGTTTTGGTACAAGGACAGCGAGCATATCATCTACACGCGCGCCGATTACAGTAATCCCGCGGCGCACAACTTCGATTTGTGGTGGATGAACGTGGACACCGGCAAAAAGACGCGGATCACCTATTCGCCCGCCGCCGACATCCTGCCGGCGTTCAACCACGACGGGACAAAGCTGATGTGGACCTCGACCCGCGACGCGCAAAAGTCGTCGCAGCTCTATATCGCGGACTTTACGCCGCCGAAGGACAGATGATGAACTTCAAGGCCGAATGTCGAATTACGAATGACGAATGACGAGTGACGAACGACGAATCAATGGCGAATGCCGAATCAATGACCAATCCCTGGCGATGGTCGGCATTTGAGCATTTCGCAATTCGGCATTGATTCGGCATTCGTCATTCGGCATTCGCCATTCTTCATTGTCCAATCAAAGGTTGTCGGTCGCCCGGCCGGCTTCGTTCCCATTCGCGGCGGACTTGATTGAGCCCGTAGGCACACAACTCGAATTGATCGCTCAAGCGGCGGAGCACGGGCGCCTGATCGCGATACGGGTCTTCCTCAAACGTGCTCGCGATGTAATACGAGCGTTTGCCCTGCGTGCAGTAATCGACGAAGTGATCCTTCGACATCACCGAGCGCAGGCGTTTGAGCGCTTCGGGATAGACGCCGGTCCAGAAGAGCGTGAAGTCGCCGATGTGCCGGTGCATCTCGCGGCGGGTGCGGCCCTCGGGCGGCAGCGCCTCGGCCTCAGCCATCATGTCGGCCACTTCTTCGAGCCGGCGGCCGTGCGTGTTGCGTAGGCGATAGATCGCCTCGAAGTGAATGAAGCGGGACAATAACTCGGACAGGTAGTCGATCAGCGGCGGATCGCCGATGCCCACCGTGGTAATGAACGTTTGCTCCGCAAGCCCGGCGAACAACCGCCGGAGCGGGTGATCGGGTTTCGGATACCACATGTTATGCTCGCCTCTGCCCGTCGTTCCGTTGAGCCGGCTCGCCGTCCGTGGCCGAGCTACCCAGTGCAATTCTAGCGCAGCAGTTCGCCGGGTCAAACCCAAATACGGAATCGGTAGGGCGGCGGCAATAAAAAAAGCCCACGGGTTGTAGCCCGTGGGCAAGATAGAGAACTTGCTTTTGACCGGCATCGGAGGCGTTCGCCGCCTCGTGAGAATTAGCCGTTCTTGCCGGGGCCGAACAGCCCGTCGCCGCCCGGCTTCTTCGGCCCTTGATCGCCTCCGTCCTTGACCGTCTTTGCGCGTTTCTCGTAAGCGTCCAAGCGCGCCTTGCGCTCCTCGTCGTTCTTGTCCGTGTTTTGATCGCGGACGACGAGCTTGCCGTCGGGCAAAAGCAATAGCACTTCCAACGAAGCTTCGTCATCGACGCGGTCGGCGCCGGGCTTGCGTTCTTCGCCGGGGGGCGCCGGGGCGCGATTGTACGCGGCTTTGCCGCCTTCGAAATCGACGAGGATGGCCTCCTCGGGCGGTCCACTTTCGGTGCCGAAGTAAACGTCGATTCGTTTTTCGCGCACGTTGCCCTTCGGGTTGTACGCCAACACAAAGTTGTCCCGGCTCCATACCCAAACCGGCACCTCCGCCTTGTCGAAGCGACCGACGTATTCGCCGCGATGCACCAGCACGCGTTTGGCGACGACCCAGTCGCCGACCGGCACGGCTAAGCTGCGGTCGCTGGCATTCGGATACACGATATCGAACCAGCGATGAAGCTGCATCGCGACCTTTTCTTTGTCGGCCGGCGGATTCGTTCTGCCTCTCTCCTTCTCATCGACGGCGTAGTACTCGATCGGCGAACCGACGTGAATGCGCTCGGCCACGGCGGGCGTGTTCGCGTCCGCGCCGGCTGCCGTTCTGGACACGACCGCCCACTTGGACGTGATTTTGTCCTCCTTGGCGATGCTGGAGAAGGCGCATTCCTTCTCGCGGCCGAAGTTCGGGTTCTTCATCACGACCTGAATCTTATACTCGTAGGTCTGGCCGGCCTCGACCGTCATGTCGGCAAAGCGGAAGAGAACAAAATCGGGGAGGAAGAATTCTTCGCTGGCGCTGCCGGGAGGGCCGGCCGGGCTGCCGGGCTTGCCGCCGGGGGGCATCGGGACGCCGGGCATGCCCGGTGCGCCGGGGGCGCCGCCGCTGCTGGCATCCGTGGTCGTGTCGCCGCCGAATGGATCGAAAGCGTCGCCGCTGTAGCGGCTCTTACTGGGGCTGATCGTCTTGTCCTTGCCGCGTTGCTTCATGGCATCGAGCGTGTCGGTGATGCCTTTCAAATCCTTATCGAGCCGCGGATAGGTGTCGCGGAATTGCTCGGGCAGCTTCATCACCAGGCCGGTGGACCACTGGAGGATCGGCTCCAAATCGGGTGGCTCTTCCTGAAAGCGCGGACCGGACATCTGATTGTGCGCGACGATCATGCCTTTCAAATCGAGCTTGATCCAGCCGGCGATCTCCTTGCCATTGGCGCCGATCGTGCGGCGTTCGACGTTAATGCCGGCGAACGCCGGGATGTCGCGCGGGTCGTTGAACAGCTCGGCCAGCGACTTGTGGTGCAGTGCCCGCGCGTATTCTTCCACCTGTTTTTTGTAGGGGAACGCGCCGGCGACCTCGATCATGCGCCGCGGCCGCAGATTATCGGCGGGGCGGCCGTCGGCCAGATTGTCGAGATTGTCGAGCGGAACGTAGTGGCCTTCGTAATCCTTCCCCTTTTCGCTGCCCATCATGCCGCCGCCGGGCGAACCGGGTCCGCTCGGCATGCCGGGCATGCCCGGGCCGCCAGGCATGCCGGGCATGCCGGGACCGCCGGGACTTCCAGGTCCCTTCGGCATGCCGGAGCCGCTGCCGCCCGTGTAGTTGCCGCCGTAGCCGCTCTTGCCGCCTTGGTAATACTTATTGCCCTTCTTCTGCCCCCCTTCGGCCGGCGGCGCGCCTTTGAGGATCAGGATCATCCGCGTCTTCAAGTCGTTCGAATTGAAGATGTTGACTTTCTCCTGGGCCAGCACCACGGCGGTGCGGTATTCGACCGGGGTGAGAATCTCCGGCATCAAACGCTTGGTCGTATCCACGCCGGAGTCCGCGAAATAATCGCCCGGCGCGAGGTAGGCCGACGCCACCAGCGGTTTGGCGGTGCCGATGTCCTTCACGTCCGCGGGTACGACGCGCAGGCTCGGGTCCGGCTCGGCCCTTACCATGCGATCCTTCACGCGGGTGCTTTCGGTCTTCAGCTTGCGCGCGTTTTCGCTGGGGCTGCCGCTGAAGAACCCTTTATCGGGCATGAAGAGCCCGAAGATGATGAGCAGCAGCATGAAACCCACAGCGACTCCCAGGCCGATCTTCTCGCCTTTTTCGAGCATGAGCTTCTTGAAGTCCACATTTGGCTTCGCCATGTGCAGGTTCCTCTCATCACGGTCACGCCAAGGGCGTGGGTGGAAAATGTCCGTTCTTCGCGGCTTCGTGCGACTACTCCTACTCGAGCAGCGGCACGAAAAAGGACGAGCGATTGTTCGCGCTTACGGATTCGCGGGTGGGGCCGGCGTGCTGGGGGCGGGAGCGGCCGGTGAAGCCGCAGCCGTGTCCGCTTTCGCCGGGAAGCGTTCGTAAAGCGACGCGATGCCGTAGATCGACAACTCGATCAGGTTCGGATCGAATTCTTCCTCGACGCTGGAAGTATCCGTGCCGCCGCCCGCTGGCATGCCGGGACCAACACCGCCCGGCGTGCCCGGGCGCGATGGCATTCCGGGCCCGCCGCCACGCGGCATGCCGGGAGGACCGGACGAGCCGCCGCTGTTCGGCATGCCGGGCATGCCCATGCCGCCCGCGGAGCCACGGTTGTAACCCCGATTGCCATACATGCCGCCGGGCATCCCCATGCCGCCGCCGGCGCCGGGCATGGCGGGCATGCCCATGCCGCTGCCTGCGCCGGGCATGCCGGGTCCCTTCGGGACGCCGGCGCCGCCGCGGCGATCCGAGGAATCGGGGCTGGCCGGACCGCTGGGGCCGCCCGGAGTGCCGTCGGCAGGCTTCGTCTCGTCACTGGCCTCGTGCATGATGCCGTGGACGTGCTGCCAGTGAAGTTGCGTCGTTTGAATCCGCAGCCGTGAGTTCGTAAACGCGGCCAGCACTTCGGGGATGTATTGCTGGTCGATGACCAGGACCATGCCGACGGGCATGCGACGGACCTGGTTGGTGGAGTCGAGGTAACGATTGCGGACCAGGCCGTTCGGGGTCGTATCGCCGTCGCCCGCCGCGCCGGCAGCGCCACGTTGATTCATCTGGCCGTACATGCCCATGCTGCCGCCGCCTTCCGGCATGCCGGGCAGCGCACCGGACGGCGGCGTACCCGGAGCGCCGGGCGCCGGAGCAGCAGGAGTGGCCTCGGCTGCCTTGGCGAACACCTGGGCCGGCAGCAGCGGATACACCTGCGTCTTATGCGCGTGATAGCCGAGCCGAATGTCATCGACGCGCTTGACCGGCGACGTGTACCAGTCGAACGCTTGCACCACCTGAAGCGGCGTCTGGGCATTGAAGTTTTCGAGAATCACCGTTTTGCCGATCGGCGTCGATTTGCCCCACGGCAACGCATTGCCCTGAATTTCAACGACTTCGTTGTGCAACCAGGCGCCGGCTTGGCCGAGGGCGATTTTGACGCCCGGCTGCTTGCCGCGCCCCAGATACAGGAGGCGATGGCCGGCGTTCACGTTCTTGATCGTGCTTTTCGGACTCAGGATCGTGACGCCCTTTTCGTTTTTCTCGAAAATCAGGTCGAGCTCCCAGTTGGCGTTCTGGAAGCGTTGCCGCGACAGCGCGCCCTTGGGAGCGGCCTCGGCCGGCTTGACGTCGTGGAACTCGGCCAGGCCGACGATGACGTCGCGAACCACGAGGAGCAAGTTGTATTGCACCCAGAAATCTTCCTGCGCGAGCCAGCACTCCTCCGAGGTCGGCGGCGTCACGTCAAAGATGCCGACGCCCTTCTCCTTGCCGACGTGGCGGAGGATGCTTTCCCATCTGCCGCCCTTGTAGTCGGCGGGATAAACAAGCCCAGGGTAGTAACTTTCGATCCAATCCTTGTACATCTGCGCATACGCATCGCAGGAGCGGTCATTGATGGAATCGCCGAAGTAGGCCTTGGCCAGGATCGCATTCAACGGCGCATCGGGCTTGGTTGGCCAGTTCATCAAATCGCTCTGCGGGTTCCACGCTTCGCCCCAGACGATGCCCTTCTGCTTGCTGATCTCGTCCTTTTTCTCGCCAAGCATCTTGGTGAACTTGTCGTTCTTGGCGTCCTTGATGCCGGTGATGCCTTTCAGCTGGGACTCGTACTCGCCGCGTTTCCTGGTGGTGTCGCCGGAGACGGCAGCGGTGTCCACGATCCACACCAGCAACACCAGCAGCACCACGGCGCCGAGTGCGATCCAGAAGCGCTGCTTGATGAGGGTTTCTTTATCGAGCTTCATGGGATTCCCCCGTGGGGGTTAGGAGCCAACCGAAATCACATCCACGTGGTCGTTGTTTTCACGCGCCTGAGGCCGCTCAACGGATGCGCAAATCACCGGCCCCGCCCGCATCGGGGGGAGGCGCCGTGCCGCTGCCGGCATTGGGAGGCGGCGACGCCGGCGCGCCCGGCAATCCCGCGCCGGGCGCCGCGGCTGTTTCGGGCGGGGGCTTGTCGGACGGCGTCGGCTCTTTCCAAACGAAGAGGACGATGAACTCGGTGCGCGTCAGGCCGGATTTCTTCTTGTCGGTTTCACTCGTGTCGCCGCTGTCGGGCGGCTTGTAGCCGCCGGGGCCACTGGGCAAACCCATGCCGCCGGAGCTGCCGGCGGGTCCTCTGCCGCTGCCGTAGCCGCCCATGCCGCCGCCGCTGCCGCCAACCGCGCCGATCGGCGTGCCGAGGGGACTCCAACCGCTGCGCGCACCGGCGAGAGAACCGCTGGCGTCGCCGCCCGCGCCGCCCGCGCCGGCCGGACCGCCCATACCCATGCCCGCGCCCGCCGGCCCGCCGGCGCCCCTGCCCCCGCCCGGCAGACCGCCGCCCGGCAGGCCGCCGCCCGCTGAGCCGCCGCCCGCTGAGCCGGTGCCGAATAACGCCGCCAGCTCGCTGCTGTTGATCAAGACGTAGTCGTTCCCCTGCTTTGGATCGACGTCGGTTCTGTAAACCAGCACGTGGCTAATGTTGTTGATCACCGGCTCCCATGCCTTCTTTTCTCCTGGTTTGGCCCCGTCCGCCGGTGGCAGCGTTGTGGCCGGCGCGGCCGCGCCTGGGGCCGTGCCCGGCGCCGACGGCGTGCCGGCGATCGGGTTCGGCATCGACACGGGCGCACCGGGGCTGGGCGCAGTGTCTGTCTTCGGCTCGTCCTTGATGCCTTTGCGTGCGATGTTCTCGACCAGCGAATCGATGATGAAGTAGCGGCCGTTGTGGTGATACGTGTAGCCACGCAGCTCTACCACCCAGCCCTTGCCCTCGGGCCCTTTGGCCGCCTGGCTGACCGGACGAACCGACTCCTTCACGCCCTGCTTGGTGCTGACCACGGTCCAATACGCCGCGAGGTCGTCGGTGTAGCGGCAGTCGAACCCTTCGATGTTGAGATGGATCAAGTTCGACTTACTGTCGTCCCTGTCCGCCGTGCCGACCCTGCCGCTAAACTGCTTTTCGAGCATCTTGCGAAACGCTTCGCGGCCTTCTTGATTCTGACCAATCCAATAACGGCTGATCGCCTCCGGGAAGGCCAAGTTGTTCGCGTCCTGATACGCGACTTGGATCGGGTCGCCTGTCTTCAGCTTGTTGAAATCCGCCCACTGGAGATTGTTCAGCGGGAAGGCGCCTTCTTTAGCAAGGCTAAACGTCCGATCCTTGCCATCACTCAACTTTACAGTGAACTCGCCCTTTTTCGGGTCGGCGCTTTTGAACTTCCCTTCCTCGAGCAAGCCCGGCTTCGGAATCACGTCGCCGAGAAACTTGTTGAACGAGATCCAATTCGGGCGTTCTTCTTGACCGGCGACGATGCTCTTGACCGCCTTGATTTCTTCCTGGACCTCGTTTTCTTTCGTCTTGACGCTGTTCTCCATGGCGCTGACCTGCCCGGCAACGTCCTTGCTTTCCTTCATCGCGGTGATAACGGTGGTCGCGCCGACGGCCCGGTCTTCCAGGTAATAGCTCAGCGTCCAGCAGGTCGTGCCGAGGAGCAACGCCGCCGCCGCGACCGCGGCCCACGGCTTCTTGGCCCGGATGATGCGCTCGATCTGGATCTCTTGCGGCAGCAAATTCGTTTGCAGCTTCGGCAGCTTCAAGCCTTGAAGAGCCAAGCCGTAGGCGACCGCGAAGCTGAGGACGTTCTCCTGGAACAACGGCTGCTTGACGACGCTGTCGCCCGACAGGCGTTCCAGGTTCTGCAGCTTGCGAACTTCGATGCCCAACTTCTCTTGCAGGAAGCGTTGCATGCCGGGCAGGCGGAAGGCGCTGCCGAGGCCGATCATGTATTGCACCTGAGCGTCGCGGTGCGTGTTGGTGAAATAGCCGAGCGACCGCTGCACCTCGCCGACAAAGTCATTGAGCACCGGCTTCAACGACGACAGGATTTTCTTGAGGTCGGGCGACTTGGTGGCGTTGCGTTTGAGATGCTCGGCTTTGGCGAACGTGAGCTTCATGTCCTTGGTGAGCGCCCGTGTGAAATGGTTGCCGCCGAGCGGAATCGGCCGCTGCCAGATGATGCGTTCGCCGTCGGTGATGACCAGGTTCGAGCTATCCGCCCCGATGTCGAGCGCGACCACGCACGCCTTCTTGCCGACAACCGGCTCGCCCGGCTCGCCGGTTTTGCCGAGCAGGTCGAACGACACGTAGTTGCACAGGGCCAGCGGGGCCATTTGCACGAGATGCACTTCCACTTTCACGTCCTGGAAGTGCTGCAAGTAACGGTTGACCATGTCGCGCTTCATGGCGAACAGGCCGATCTCCGTTTCCATCGCGAAGCCGTCGGTGACAACGCCGGAGCCGATTTTTTGATAATCCCAGACGACCTCATCCAGGTTGAAGGGAATCTGCTGCTTGGCCTCGAACTTGACGATGTCAACAATCTTTTTCTCTTCGACCGGCGGCAGCTTGACGAAGCGCGCCAAACCGCTCTGGCCGGGGACGCTGATGCCGACGAGATCGCCACGCAGCGTGTTCCGGGAGAGGAACTTTTCGAGGGCTTCGCGGGTGAGCTGATCGGGGTCGGCGTCGGGCTGGCTGAGAATCTTCGGATGCTCGACGTAG
The DNA here is from genome assembly GCA_041499805.1 of Gemmataceae bacterium. Classification (GTDB taxonomy): domain Bacteria; phylum Planctomycetota; class Planctomycetia; order Gemmatales; family Gemmataceae; genus JBGQKZ01. The sequence continues at coordinate 144,575 of JBGQKZ010000003.1, read as the reverse complement.
TCGAAGGCGGTGGCGGTGAGGACGCCATCGACGTTCTCTAGTCGCAGGGCCTTCAAGGCACACTGACCGAGATCGATGCCCCACACGCCGGGTTGGTTGGTCATGACAGTGACTCTCCCAGGTGCCGCCCGCGGAAAAGGTGTCTGGAACTTTTCCTCAGAGTTCCAGACACGTTTTCCACGGCACAAAAGCGGTCACGGCCGCTCCGTTCGGAGCGCTCTAACCGTCGTAAGTCCTAAGGACAGGAAAGGCATATGAAAATGCCCAAAGTACCGTAACACGGGCCATCCGAACCTGTCAACAGGCCGAACGAACCGTCCGGGCAAGTTTTACGGGCGCGAGTCCGCGTGTCCGTTACATCTAACGGGTATAACGCATCGGCCGCGGAATTCGTTGGCGCAGGTCGAGTTCTCGCCTCTCCCTGTAGTCAGGGGCGAGGGGCTACAGGAGCCGCTTCAGTTCTTCAATGTGCCGCGGAATTGCCGTCTTGGGCTCCTCCGGCGCTTCATATTCCAGTGCGACGTAGCCCCGATAATGGGCAGCCCGCAGGATGTCGAGCAGCCGTTTTTTGTCGGACTCTTCTTTCTTCATGCCGGTGCGTTGAATCTCGGTTTTGAGCTGCACCGTGACGGCGTACGGGGCGAGCCGGGTCAGGTCGGCATACGGGTCGGGGCTGACGAAGTTGCCGGTGTCGAAATTGACGCCGAACCAGGGGTGCTGAACCGCCTTCACAACGGTCAACATCTGTTCAATGGTCGCGACAATGCCGCCGTGGTTTTCCAATGCGAGGTAGATGCCGAACTGGGCCGCGTGGTCGCAGCACTCCTGGATCGCCTCGACGCAGCGCGGGCGGGCTTTTTCTTCCGTGTCGCCTTTGTCGGGTTTACCGGCGAAGATGCGCATCGTCTTGGCGCCGAGGCGGGAGCTGTATTCGGTCCAATTCTTCACGGATTGGATCTGTTCTTTCAACTTCGCGGGGTCGGACACGCAGAAGTTGTTGCCGACCGCCGTGCCGCTGATGTCGAGACCGAGTCGGGTACACGTTCCCTTCAACTTCGCCAGATAGGCCGCTGACGTTTCGGGGAAGTAGTACGCGGTCGGCTCGATCGCGTCGAGGTCCATGCCGGCGGCTAACTCGGCGAAATCGAACAGCGTCATCGTCGGCTTTTTCAGGTTGAGGTAATCCCGATAACTGTAGCCGGCAATGCTGAGCCGAAGATGCGACTTGCCGGGCCGCTGAATCGGCTCGATGGCGGAACTGGCGCCGGCGCCGCCGAGAACGGCGCCCGCGGCGAGCGTGGACTGCAAGAATTGACGGCGCGTGGCGGTCATGGCGGACTCCCTCTGCGGCACGGCAAGGAACGGGAACGCGAGATGAGAATAAAGACTGCACGCCGCGGAAGAAAGCAAATTCTCCCAGAAGTTCGCCTTGTTTCGTAGAATTGCACCAAGCACCTTTGCGACACCGCCCGGAGATCGCCGTGCATCGCAAGCTGAATGTCATCACCGGCGCGACCGGCCTGCTCGGCAGCCACATCGCGGAACAACTGAGCGCCCGCGGCGAGCGCGTGCGCGCCCTCGTGCGCCCTTCGAGCGATGTGTCGTTTTTGAAGCAAATCGGCGTGCAATTGGCCGTCGGCGATCTGAACGATCCGGCTTCGCTCCGGCGGGCGTTCGCGGGCGCGGACATCGTCTACCATTCCGCAGCGAAGGTCGGCGATTGGGGCCGCTGGCCGGTGTTTCAGGCGGAGGTCATCGACGCGACGCAACATGTTCTGGACGCCTGTCTCGCCGAATCGGTCGAGCGCATCCTGCACGTCAGCTCGATCACCGTTTACGGGCATCCGCAGCCGCGGCCCGGCGATGTGCTGGCCGAAGATCAACCGCTCGGTCAGCATCCGTGGTTGTGGGATTTCTACTGCCGCTCAAAAATCGCCGCGGAGGAGCTGACGCGACCCTACGGCAAGCAGGTGACGATCGCTCGGCCCAGCTGGATGTACGGGCCGAGGGATCGGACGACCGTCTTTCGCGTATTCGCGGCGTTGCGGGCCGGGCGCGTGAAAATCATCGGCGACGGCCGCAACCTGCTCAACGTCCTCTACGCCGGCGACGTCGCGGAAGGCTGCATTCTCGCCGCCAACGACCCGAGCGCGGCAGGCGAGGCGTTCAACTTCAGCAGCGAGGGGGAGATTACCCAGCGCGAGTTCGTCGATGCGCTTTGTGAAGTTCTCGGCCTGCCGCGCATCCACAAGCACGTACCCTTCCGCACGGCCTTTTGGTTGGGACTATTCTCGGAAGTCGTCGGCAAGGCCATTTTCTTGAAACGCCCGCCGCACATCACGCGCTACGTGGTCTCACTGATCGGCCGGCCGACGCAGTTCAGCACGCGCAAGGCGCGCGAACAACTCGGCTGGCGGCCCAAGGTCAACATTCGCGAAGGGCTGCGGCGCACGCTTGAATGGCTCGAGACCAAAGAGCGCGGGCTCAACACCGCCATTGCACTTCCGGAACGCGCGGCGCTCCGTGCATAAGCGGATCAGCGCGGTCGCACAATGTCCTAGGACTTCGGCAAAATCCGTGGCCACATTTGTCCTCTTTTCACGGCAACGGATTTCCCATGCAATTGCCCTATCCATTTTCAGCTACGGTGGTTGAGTCGAAACATGAGAAGCCAGAAAATACAAATAGTGACACGATGCACATTCTCTGACTTATCTTTGATGTCGGCGCGAAATCGTCGCGCCGAAGACCGGCTCGATCAAGCTTCCGCTTGACCCGGCAACGCGGCATGTCGTTTGCTACGCTCCCTTTTGTCACACCCCCGGCATCGCCCGTGGAGGAGAGGCCATGACCGTTCTCGACATCATTCTCCTGCTGATCATCGCCGGCATCTGCGGCGCTGTTGGCCGAGCGATAACGGGTTATGCGCGCGGCGGCCTGCTCGCCGCTATCGCGCTGGGATTCATCGGCGCGCTGCTCGGGCTGTGGATCGCACGAGCAATGAACCTGCCGGAGTTGTTCTCGATCCAAGTGGGCGACACGTCGTTCCCGATCATCTGGTCGATCATCGGGGCCGCGTTGTTTGTCGCGCTGATCAGTTTGCTTGCGCGTCCGCGGTATTACTATTGAACCTTGGCCGCGCGCGGCTTCGCAGTTGTTGCGGGCGTAGGATCGCTAAGCCGCGCGCGGCTAAAGCAGCGCGGCGATGACGGCATCCGCGACATAGCGGCCTGTTCGCGTCAGCCGTACGCCGCGGTCGTCGTTTTCGAGCAAGCCCAAGTTTGCGTGCCGGACAAGCGCCTCACCGGCGAGCGTCTGCACGTCGAATCCAGTCTGCATGTAAAACGTCGCGCACTCGATTCCCGCTGTTCGCCGCAGTTGAATCGCCATCGTCTCCCGTGCCCGGTCTTGCGCCGCTAATTGTTCGCTTTGAAAAACCGCCGACTCTCCGGCCAGAACACGCCTCATGTAGCTGTGCAAGTCGCGCGTGTTCGTCTCCCGCCGACCCAGGACATATCGGGCCGCGCCCACGCCGAAGCCGAAGTAGGCATGATTCGCCCAATAAGTCTCATTGTGCCGGCAGCGGCGTCCGGGCCGGGCGAAGTTGGAAATCTCGTACTGCTCGAACCCCGCCGCCGCCAACGTGTCGATGCCGTGGACGTAGAAGGCGAGTTCCGTCTCTTCGTCCACGGGCCGGACCTCACCGCGTTCGCGCTGTTTCCAAAGGCGCGTGCCTTTCTCGTAGGTGAGGCCATAGGTAGACAGGTGGCCGGGCGCCAGCGCGAGCGCCTGTCTCAAATCGCTATCCCAATCCGGCAGCGTTTGACCCGGCGCGCCGAAGATCAAATCGAGCGACACCGCCGAGGTGTGTCTTTTGACGCGCTCCACCGCGCGCGGCACTTCGTCGGGCGAATGGCGTCGTTCGAGAACGCGGAGCAAATGCGGCTGAAACGATTGCGCGCCGAGGCTGACGCGGTTGACGCCGTGCGCCGCAAGAACGCGCGTTTTCTCCTCGTCGAGCGAATCGGGATTCGCTTCCACGGAGAACTCGTGTCCCGGCGTCAACGGCAGCCACGCGACGATATTCCGCAGCAATCGTTCGAGCTGGTCGGTGCTGAGGTGCGAGGGCGTGCCGCCGCCGAGGAAAAGCGTGTCAACGTGCTGCGGCGCGCCGAGCGTGCGCAGCTCGGCCGCGAGCGCGTCGAGGTAGCGATCGATGAGATGGTCTTGTCCCGCGGCGACGGCGAAGTCGCAATAGCCGCAATGATGGGCGCAGAACGGCACATGCACGTACGCGGCCCGCGGCCAGAGCCAGGGCGGTTGCACGCGCGCGTCAGTTCGTTGTTCGGCGGCCATGTCCTCACTTTATCACTGCCAGCGGAAGATGCGGAGCGCGACGACGAAGGTGACGACGGCCCAGGCGGCGAGGATGGCGAAGCGCCAGGCGACTTGTGTGAAGGTCGCGCCTTCCAGCATGACCTCGCGTAAGGCATCGTTGAGCTGCGTTAACGGCAGCGCTTGGATGATCGGCTGCGTCATTTCGGGAAAGCGCTTTGACGAAAAGAAGACTCCCGACAACACCCAGGACGGTATCATGACCAGGTTAATCAAGCCGGACACCGTCTCCGTTTTCTCTGAACGCGACGCGACCAGTAAGCCGATGCCCGCGAACGCGGCGGCGCCGACGAGGATGAAGAGCGACACCGTGAGCAGACTGCCGCGCACGGGAACGTCGAACGCCAGCCAGCCGAGGAGGAGCAGTAGAAGCATTTCGGGCAGCATCAAGACGAGCCGGCCGACCAGTACCGCGAGCAAGAAATGGCTGCGGCGCATGGGTGTAGCCAGCAGCCGTTTCAGCAACTTCCGCACCCGCATGTCCACCAGAACGAAGCCGACGCCGAAAAGCCCGCCGCCCATCAAATTCGCGCCGATCAGGCCGGGCAACAAAAAGTCGATGTAGCGGTTCCCGGGTTCGGTGACGTGTTCGTCCACGGTGTTCCAGGGGATGGTTTTGCCGAGTTTCCAACGCACGATGGCGTCGTCCACCCGCGGCCGGGCAATCTGACTCTCTTGCAACGTCTCGTCATAGATGTAACGGTAGCCGTCGGTGCTCGGCACGACATAAAGCACGGTCTTCCCCGTGCGGAGACGCTGCTCGCACTCCACTTCATCGTGGACCTCAACCTTCAGACCGGCGGTATTCAGTACCTTGGCGAGTTCTGCATCGTCCTGTCCGGCGACGCGCTGCACGTCCACCGGCTGCGGGTCGGGCTTGCGGTTCGCGAACGCAATGCCGAGCCCCACGGCAAGGAGCAGGGGGAACCCGTAGACCCAAAAAATGACCTCCGGCTCCCGATAAAACTCGCGCAGCCGGGCGAGGCACAGTTGCAGGAAAGGATGGTTCATTCGATGATCGAGCGATCTACCTCAAGCGGTGATCGAGCCAACGCACCATGTCGTCCACAAAGCGTCCGGGGTCGGGCTCGAATTCCAACGTATGGTGCGCGTCGGGATATTCCACGATGGTTTTGTCCGCGGCCGCGAAGCGGGCCGCGAAGCGAATCGTGGCGGTGTTGTCAATGATACGATCCCGGCCCGCGAGCAACAGGAGGACCGGAATCTTGACATAGCGCGGGACTCGGCGGAGGTAGCGATCGAGCAAGACGCTCTGAAAGAAGAAGCGCGCCGTCGCCTGATGCAGCGCCAGCGGATCGTCGCGTAGAAACTGCTGCCAGTGCGGCGTGGCGGTGAACAACTCTGGATCGTTGAGCGGAATGTCGAACATTCGTTTGGGCGCAGTCAACGCCGCCACGGCGATACCCGCTTGCTCCAGCCAGCGGGGACGCACCTTCGGGAACAAACCGGGACACAGCAGAATCAATCCGTCCGCAAAACCACGGTAGTAACGCTCCAGAGCGACGGCCAGCTTGCCGCCCCACGATATGCCGACGAGGTAGATCGGAATCGCCGGGCTGGTTCGCCGGCGCTGGCGCAGAAACTCGACGAGGTCGTCCAGCAGCCGCCGGAAGCTCGGCGTGTCGCCGCGCGCCTCCTGATTCAGCCCGGAACCGCGGCGTTCGAGAAACCAAACGTCGAACCCCGCTTCCGCCAGACAGCGGCAGGACAGGTCGTACCAGCCGCCATGACTCTGGATGCCGTGCAAGCACACGAGATGGGCCCGCGGCAAAAGGGGACGCGGATCTTTTTCCGAAAATGATCCGCGTCCCCTTTTTCGGTAGTGGCAGCGGTAGCCGTCGCTTGCGGTAAACGTTTCGAGCGTTGCGTCAGCCAAGGAGCGCCTCCTTGCGGACGGTGACGCGTTCGAGTCGCTGGGGGTCAATTTGAATGCCAAGGCCGGGGCCGGGCAGCGCTCGCGCCCAGCCGCCACGGCGGAAGGTGATGTCCCGCGTCGCTAGCGCTTCACGCACGAGATGCCGGTCGTAGGAGCCTTCGAGGTAACGGATGCCGGCGACGCTCGCCGCGAAATGCCGGCCCGCCGCGGAAAGAATCGCTGTCTCGCCGACCTGGCAACCGAGTTGATAGCCGAGACCATGCCGCCTGGCGAACTGGGCCAGGCGCAACGACGGGATGAAACCGCCGCACTTCGACAGCCGCAGATTGAACAGATCGCACGTGCCCGCGGCGACGGCGCGCTCGGCGTCCACCGTGCCGCACAGCGATTCATCATGCATAATCGGCAAGGCAATCGCTTTGCGCACGGCCGCGAGACAATCCACGTCGGCATGCGGCACCGGCTGTTCGACGGCGGTGACGCCGAACGGCGTCAATTCGCGGATGCGGTCTAAGACTTCTTCCGGCCGCCAAGCCTCATTCGCGTCGATGCGTATGTCGATCCGCCGGCCGAGCCACTTGCGCGCGACCCGCAGGCGTTCGACATCGTTCTGTCCCGCGATGCCAACCTTGATTTTTACCTGGTGGAAGCCGTAGGCCCACAGGATGAGGGAAGAACGTCGCAACTTAGCGCCCGACGCGGACGTGATCGCCCCGCTGTAGCGCACCCACGGCCGCGGTTCGTGCAAATCGGGGGCAAGCAGCGGCGTGACGGCGGACAGCGGTTGACCGAAATGATTGCCGCACGCATCAAGGACGGCCAACTCCACGGCACAACGCGCCGCGTTGCCCCGGCAGTCGCGGTCGTCGCCCGGCACCGGCGCCGGGCGGAAGCGTTCGAGCATCGGCACGGCAAGCGCGAAATCAGCGCACGGCTCGAATTGCGCGCGCAGCTCGCTCCGCCTCAAGAGATCGATCGCGGAATCGATGGTCTCGCCCGTGACATACTCACGCGGCACGCCTTCGCCGAAGCCTTCCATGCCATCGTCGAGGACGCAGCGGACCACGAGATTGTCGGTCGAATGGCGCGTATGCGAGGCGTGCTGGATCGCCTTCCGGAGCGGGATGCGGACGTGGTAGGCGGTCAACTCGGCGATGCGCACGAATGATTCCCGAAGCGTGGCTCGATCGTCAGGGCCGCGGGCGGAGGTCCAGCGCTCCGCCGTGGAGACTATCGTAACACATCCACAAGCCCAAAGCCGTGACGAGCACGGCGCTGACAATCGGCAACAGTTTCACCCAACGCTCGCCGCCCCAGCGCGACGAAACGACGCCTTTCGCGCGCACCACGGCGATGCCGATGAGAATGAGCACGCTCGCCAGACCGGCGCTGAACGCGAGCAGCAAGGGCAACGCCAGCGTCAGGATTTGCAAGCGGACGGCGGCCAGCAGCAAGGCGATCGCATCCACGCACGGTACGATGCCGCCGCTGATGCCGAGGACGATCAAACGCCACCAATGGCCGTCGGTCGGCAAATGCGTCTGTTCGTGTTCGTCGTGATCGTGATCCGCGTCGCCATGAACGTGTGCGTGGTCGTGATGGTGATGGTGATGGTGATGGTGATGGTGATGGTGATGGTGATGATGCCCGCCGCCGACGTGGATATGATCGGCCCGGCCGGACAAGCGGCGCAACAATGTCCAGAATCCGAGGAGCACGATCAACACGCCGGCCAGGATGCCGAGCGTTTTCTGCAGGAACGGCAGAAACGGCAATAAGCCCGCGACAACGAGGACCGCCCCCGTGTGCGTTAGTGTGGTGACGACGCCGAGCAGAATCGCATGCCACACCGTCCCGCGCTCGCCGACGAGGTAGGCGGCGACCAGCGTCTTCCCGTGACCAGGGGTCAGCGCGTGCCCGGCGCCGAGAAACGCGGCAAGGACCAGCAGCCACCACAGATTCTGGTCGCGCTGAAACAGCAGATTCAGCAGGGCCCCGCTGTCATCGGCCTGGCGACTCACGGCGGGTGATGCCGACGGCGTCTCGCCCTCGGACCTCCCCGCGAGAGCGTCGTATTCCCACGTGGCGGTCAACTCGCGCAGCTTTGCGTCCTCTCCGGGCCGAAGCGTTGCCGGGTCTTTTTCTTGCAACGCAGCGTCGGGCTCGTCTTTTTCAAGAACACGAATGCCGGGGTCGTGCGCGAGCGTCAGGCGGATGCGGCCTTCTTCCAGCTCGTAATTCGTTTCGCGGAAACGGAGGGTATGGCGCTCGTTGCCGCCCAACGGCGCCTCGGCGCGGAAGACGAAATCACAGCGCAGGTTGTTGTCGGGCGCCACGAGCGCGTGCCGCTTGCTTTCGCCGGCGAAATGCAGGGCGCGGCCGTCGAGCGTCGCAACGAGATTCTCCGCCAGCACCGGCGCGTAGCAGTTTGTAAACGCCTGATAGAAGTCGTCCGGCTTTTTTAGCGCCGGAAGGTCCACCTTGTCGCTGAACGCCGGCAAATCGTCAAGGACGACGGTAAACGTGTCTACTTCAAGGTGGTATTCAACGATGACGTGGAGCCGCTCGGCGTCGGCGGCGAGATGAACGACGATCATGCGATCGTGACACCGCCGCGGCACGGGATGGGCCTGGACCGACGAAGACGCACCGCAGAGGACACAGAGGACGCAGAGGAAAGAAAATGGACCAGCCCCTAGTCCCAAGCCGCGCATCTTTTTCTCTCTTCCTCTGCGCTCTCTGCGTCCTCTGCGGTGATTTCCGATGCGGAGAATTTCTACTGTTTCGGTTTGCAATGGGCCAGCGCCATCAATGCATATCCCGTCACCAGGTTTGGGTCGGCTTCCATCCAATGACTCTCGTTCGCCCAACTGCCGTCGGGGCGCTGGCGTTTGGCCAAGGCGGCGGTGATGTCGGCCCGCCAATCGTGCTTCACGCCGTTGGCGTCGGTGACATAATCGACGCCGAGCACGTCGAGGCATTTGGCCATCGTATGGTAGTAGTAGAAGAGGCCCCACTGCGAGCGACGCGGCGGCATGCCGGGGTTGGCGTCCACGGTGTAATTCTTCTGAATCCACTCATATGCCTTTTTGACGCGCGGGTCGTCCTTGGAGACGCCGCAGTAGATCAGACTCTTGATGCCGGCGTAGGTCATGCTGCCGTAGCCGGGCAGCGCGCCGCCGGGTCCGGGATTGTCCTGCGTCTTGGTCTGCCCGCCGGCCGCGGGGCTGTAGATGAACGTGCCGTCGTCAATCTTGCCGGCCCACGGTTGGTCGTTGCCTTCGCCCTTCAAATTCTGGCAACGGCTGACGAACGTGAGCGCCCGCTTGTACGCCGGGTCATCCTGAGGAACGCCCGCCGCCTTAAGCGCGTCGAGAAAGATTTGCGTGTTCGACAAGTCCGGCCGCGACTTGCTGTCGTAGCCGGCACCGCCGTAGAAATCGTCCTGCGGCGTCTTGCCCTCCTCTTCGTCCCATTGCAGTTTCTTGAGGAATTTGGCCGCGTCGTTGACGACGGTCTTGTAGCTGTCGCGATCGGCGGCAACGAGGGCCATCAAATTGACGCACGTGACGTAGTTCTGAAGTTGAACCTTCGGATCCATACCGGCGATGTGGCCGGTTTGCGGGTTGATCAGCGACTCCACGTACTTTAGGCCCTTCGCGACCATCGGCTCGCGCGGGCTGACTTTGCCGGTTTCCAGAGCCCCTGTCAGCACGACGCCGGTGACGCCCAGGCTCTTGTCGCGGCTCCAACTCCCGTCTTCACCTTGCGCGGTTCGGAGATAGCCGATGGCTTTCTCGACGACGGCGTCCCACTGTTGCGGTTCGGGGCCGACGCGGCTTGCGGGCTCCGCGGCGTCGAGGAACGCGGTCGCGAAGACGGTGAGTACGAGAGCGAAGCTGGACCAACGGAGCAGGTGCATGGGTCAATTCTCCGCGCGGGTAAGTCTACAGTCACATTTTACCACGGGAGCGGAGCTGAGCAAACGCGGTGCCCGGCCGTCTCCTTCATACCGTCCCAAGGCATCGGAGTCGTGACGGCCGCGTGATTACGGACCCCACCCACGCACGGGTCACGGTGGGAAAACGCTTTGTTGTGCGGGTCTTCAGCGCCGTCCTATTGAAACTGGTCACGTTGTGACCGCGCGCGGGCAGGCTTTCGCCACGCACTTTGTAAACAAGAAAAAGGACAATAGCGACGACGAGCAACAGAACGAGCAGCGCAAGAAAGTAGCCCGAGCGGCGACGTCGTGCCGGCGCGCCGACGGCGACCGTCGCAAACCTGGCTGGGGATTCCTTGGTTGGCGGCGGCGGCGCCGAGTGCGTTTCCGATGCCTTCTCGGCGCCGTCGCCCTCGGCTTCCGTAACTACCGGTTTGACGAACTCCGCGAAGCCAATTCTCTGGAATTGCAGCTCCAGCAGTTCCTGCGGGGGCAAGTTGTTCCGCGGGTCGCGCGGCAGCGGGTCTTCCCAGTAGGTCGGCCGAATGAAATGCGGCCGGCGCAGCGACAGCGCGTGTTCCCACTCGCGACGAACAAACGCCGAACGCATTGCGTTGGATGACCAGAAGAGCTGGAAGACGTCCGCTTCCTCGATCATTTTCTGCAATCGGTCGGTCCACACCTGGCCGGAGCGAAGATGGGTGACGTCCCGCAGGTATTCATCGCCGAGCGCACGGACCAGCACGTCGAACTGATCCACGATCTTGCCGTCCTGGTGCGAATACGACACGAAGATACGGCGATACGGACCGGCATGGACGGATTCCGTCGGCGGCGCTTCCGGCAGCGACAGTTGCCGGCTATCCACGTTCAGGCTGAGATTGACTTCCGCGACGATCAAGCTGCCCAGAAACACCGTCAGCTTGCCGCGCGCCGTCTGGCCTTCCAAATGCGACGCCGCCCGAAGGCGAAAGTCGGTGCGATGGACCGTTTCGAGCCAGCGGAACGCGGCCCGCGGCGGGTTGAATTCAACGCCTGGGATCGAGGGAACAAAAGTAAGCTCACCCGTTTCGGGGAGGGCGCGGGTCGTCTCTTGCGTCACGCTTTGAAATTGGAGCTTGCGCGAACCAAGAACTTGAGCGGCCTGCCGTCGCACTTCCTGCACGGGATCGGGTTCGTCGGGCGACGCGTCGGCCCGGCGCTCGGCAAGATGCGCGAAGGCAAGCAGCGGATACCACAGGTTCGGGCGCACCGCCTTGGGCCGGTAGACGGTGAACTGCACGTTTTCATCGATCCGCGGCGGCGGAACAGGCTCCAGCTCGTCGCGCGCCGACGGGAGGATATCCTCATCGGCGAAGAAGCGATCCACCGCATCTTGGGCGTCGTCGGGCGGAAGGTGGATCGGCGCCCGCGCTCCGCTGGGCGTGGGCCGCGCGACAATCACCGTGGCCGCGCGCTCCGCCTCCGGCGTCTTCTCGTCCAGCGCCGTGACGACGCGGTCGCGCAGGAAGCTCCAGTATTCCGTCGCCGCCCCCGTCTTTCCGTGAAAGAACAAAATCTCCGCCTCGCCGGGGTGGCAAATCAGCAGCGGCGTCAGCGTGCGGAAGGGCGGTTCGGACTCTTCCGCGTCGGTGAATGTGCCTTCCAGATAGAGACAGTTCGGTTTCGGAAGCTTCATTACATCTGGATCAGCGACGATGAGCGGTTCCGGCATCTCCGGCGTTTCCCCGGAGAGCGCAAGCCGCTCGATCCGCCAATTGTTCGGCGGCTGATACTTCAGCCGGCTCACCGTAACGAATTGACGGCCGGCGAGCACGTCCACGGCGGCGAACAGCTCCAGCAAACCGGCCAAGAGCAGAACGGACATGCGGCCGAGAGCGGCGCCATCGGCTTCACCAACCGCGCGCGCCCCGTAATCGCCAAGCGCCGCGAGCAACTCGGCCAGTCCAACGGCGCTGAAGTTCGTTTCGTTGTTGGACGCGGACGAAGGATCGTGCAGCTCGGCCTGAAGCGCGAGGTACAACTCCGTCAGCCGCCCGTTTCCGAGTTGGTGCAGCGGCCGGCCGCTTGGCAGCACGCGCTCGGCGTCCGGCAAAAACGAGTCGCATTGCAGGAGAAAGGGGAGCCAGGATGTGCCGCGGCGCGTCGGCGCGCGTTGGAGGAGCGCTTCGGTCTCGGCGCTCACGCGCGTATCCTTGCCGGCCGCCGCCCACGCGACGGCGGCGAGCAACTTGACGGCGGCATCCCAGGCGCTTACGGCCAGGCGGTGCATCTCGCGCGGGTCGCGCGCGGCACAGCTTCGGCGGTAGAGCGCGGGCAGCGGCGACGGCAGCCGGCGTACGAGATCGGCATCGGGAGAGGACATGGTCATGCGCGGCGCCGCTACGAGAGGAATCCTTACGCGAATTGCAGCGAATTCTACTCACGGTGCTTGCGCGCCGCTAGCACTCGGCGCCCGGAATCGCCGCAAAATAAAATCCGCGTTTCCTCCTTCGCCGGAAAACTTTCCCATTTTCTGCTGGCGTTCGTGCAGCTGCTGTTTATAATAGCCCCCGACTTGACTCGCCGGTTGCCCGCGTTCCCCCGCCGACCCGGCGGCCGCGGGCTGAGACGATTCGCACGCTTCCTTGAGGAAAGGAGTCCTCCATGCCGAGTCCTGCCCCCATCATCCGCATTGGCATCTACGGTTTCGACGACAACCCCAACAACGAGCGCCACGGCTGCGGTCTGTGGCCGGCCGGCTATTCCTCGTGCGTCACCGCCGCCGGCGGCACACCCATTCCGCTGGAGGAAGCAGCCAACGACTCGCTCGACGAAGTCCTGGAAACGTTGCAAGGCGTCGTGCTGGCGGCGCGCGACGGCCGCGGCCACCGGCAAGCCGACGAGGTGGAATGGGTCATTGAGTGGTGCAAAAAGCATCACCTGCCGCTGTTGGCGATCGACCACGGCTTGCACGCGCTCAACGCCGTGTTTGGCGGCACGCTGCACTTTGATTTGCCGAAAGAGCTGCCCGAGGCGTTGCAGCACCGCCAGCCGCCCGAGCGCGGCCTGCGCCACGCCATGAACGTCATCGCCGGCACGCGCCTGGCCGGCATTTATGGCGAAGGCGAAGTCGTGGTCAACAGCGAGCACCGTCGAGCGGTCGCCCGCGTGGCTCGCGGCTTCACGGTGGGCGCGCACGCCCTCGACGGCGTCGTGGAGGCCATTGAAGCGCAAAGCGAAAACTGGTTCGCGGTCGGCGTGCAGTGGCATCCGGCATCGCCGACCGCTTCGGGATTGGACATTCAACTGTTTCGCGGGCTCGTTGACGCAACGACTATCGGGCGCAAACAGGCGAAGCCGGCGCGGGCGGCGATGGCGGCGGCGTAGAGAAAACTTGTTGGTTCGTTTCTCCGGTTTACCTTTTGCGCTCGCCGAATCCCGCGCGGGCGCGAAACGTAAACCGGGGATCAGAACCAACAGGCCGTAGAGTTTTAAGCGAGCCGGAGCCGCCCCAAAAAGTCCCAGCTGGGCGGCCCCGGTGCTGACATCCCCGAGATGTCCGCCCTAGTCTAATCACTTCTCCGTGATATTCAAGCGTTCAGTTCCATTTCGCGCGCAGGTTTCTTGAAGTTGCCTCTTACGGGCGGCGTCTTCGTCAGCGTTCGCTTTCCCGTGAAAGCGGCAGCTGCACTGTGAATACGCTGCCGCGGCCGGGTCCTTCACTCTGCGCCTCGACCTTGCCGCCGTGCATTTCGACAAGGGTCTTCACCACCGCGAGTCCGACCCCGATGCCGCCCTCCGAGCGGGCGAGGGTGCGGTCGGACTGGATGAACATCTCGAAGAGCCGGGGCAGCAGCTCCGCGGGGATGCCGACGCCGGTGTCGCGCACCTGGAGCACGATCGCGCCGTTGTGTCGCTCGGCGGTGAGCCAGATTTGGCCCCCCGCCTCCGTATACTTGGCGGCGTTGGTCAACAGATTTGTCACCACCTGCACCAGCCGGGCGCGGTCGGCTTGGAGACGGACGGGCTCCGCGGGCAGTGACACGGTCAGATCGTGCCGCTTCGGCTCGATGACGGGCCGGCACGTCTCCACCGCCTGTTGCACGACGGCCGTCAGGTCCACTGGCTCCTTGTGCAACGTCACCTTGCCTTGGCTGATGCGACTGATGTCCAGCAAGTCGTCGACGAGTCGAGCCATCTGGCTGGTTTGGCGGTCAATGATGTCGCGGGCCCGAGTCGCGTCGGCCGGTTCGGAAGGATTGAGCAACCGGAGCGCGTGGACCGCGTTACGGACCGAGCCGAGCGGGCCACGGAGCTCGTGGGCCAGGGCCGCGAGGAAGTCGTTCTTGCGGCGGTCTGCGTCCTTTAGCGCGGCTTCGGCGCGGCGCTGTTCGCCGGCGTCGCGGAACACGAGCACGACGCCCAGCGTCGTGCCGGACTCGTCCTTGATGGGCGCAGCGCTGTCGTCCACGGGCACTTCGCCGCCGTCCTTTGCCAGGAGCACGGTGTGGTTGGCCAGGCCGACAACCGCCCCTGTTTGTAGGACTTTGGCGACCGGGTCCTCTGCCGGCTGGCGCGTCTGTTCGTTCACGATGCAAAACACTTCGGCCAGCGGCTTGCCCGCGGCCTCGTCACGGCGCCAACCGGTTAAGGACTCGGCGATGGCGTTGAGGAAGGTGACGCGGCCGGCGGCGTCCGTGGCAATGACCGCGTCGCCAATGCTCGCCAGCGTGATCTCTAACCATTCTCGTTGCCGTCGCTCGGCCTCTTCGGCCCGATGACGGCCTATCAGGTCGCGCCGGATGAGCTCAAAGATCGCTATGACCAGGGCGAGTGCGACAACGCTGGCAAGGAAAAACGTCCCCACGTTGGCACGAAAGCTCGCTGCCGACACGTTGGCCCGTTTCTCGAGCAGCCGTTTTTCCGTCCCCTCCATGACCGCCACGTCCTGGCGGATGGCGTCCATCGAGCGTTTCCCCACTTGGGTCTGGACGACTCGGAGGGCGGCGTCGGCCCCAACGTCGCGGCGCAGGCGGATCGTCTCATCGAGCTCGGCGAGCTTGGCGGCGATCTTCTCTTCCAGGGCGGGGAAACGGCTTTGCTGCTCGGCGTTGTCCGCCGTCAATTCTTTCAGTTGGTCAAGCTGACCGCTGACCTGCCGGACCCCTTCGGTGTAAGGTTCCAGATACGCGGCGTCGCCCGTCAGCAGGTAGCCGCGTTGGCCCGTCTCCGCGTCGTTCAGCAGGAACATGAGGCGTTCCAGTCCGGCCAACTCCTCGTACGTGTGGGCCACGTCATGTTCGTTTTCAGCCAAACGGCGGATGTTGAAATAGGAAACGCCGGCGTTCGCCAGCAAGACCGCGATGACCAGGCCGAAAAGTATTGTGGCGCCTTTGCCAACGGTGAACGGCATTTGTTTCTTCACCCGAAGGGCAAACATTGCACCGAGCGTCCCAGCGACGGAAGCGCCCGTGCGGCCCTCATGGGCTTGACGGAATTTATTCCTGGATTCTACACCTCCCGCCGGCCTGAATCCATCCTCACGTGTCGTTCGACCGAGATCAGGTTCCGACGGAACTTGTTCGCGACGTTCGATTCATCCCCGTTCGCTCGGTTTCAAGTACTCACGGACCCGCTGCGCAATTTGATCGCGAACACGGCGGAACGACGCCAGGCGTTCTTCTTCCGTCCCGTGCGCCTTGCCCGGGTCGTCGAAGAACCAGTGTTCGCGCTGACCGTGTCCGGGGAGATGATCGATCTTCTCCGCCGGCGAGTCGCAAAGGGTAACGATCAGGTCGAATTGTTGGCCGTTCAGGTCGTGAAAGCTCTTGCTTTGGAGCCCGCAAGCGGGAACGCCGATCTCTTCGAGGACGCGGGCCACATAAGGGCTGGCGGGCTGCGGGTGAGCCCCGGCGCTGGAAACAACGTAACGGTCGCCGCCTTCCTTCCGCCAGAGCGCCTCGGCCAGCAAGCTGCGGCTGGCGTTGTCGCCGCAGACGACGAGGACGCGCCGCGGTTTCTGCGGCGGATGCATGATGCGCGAATGCTCCATGCCGGCGGCGACTTGCTTGCCGATCAGGGGGATTTCCTCCTTCGGATCGCCGGTGGAAACCGGCCGGCGCAGGAAGCGGTAAAGGAAGTAAAGCGCCACGGCCAGGATGGAACCAACGATCACGATCGACTTCAGCTTCGACTCGACGCCGAGAATCCAGCCTTCAAACGTGTCCGTGAACCAATACGACAGAAAGAAAAGCAGACTAACGCCGGGGATGGCGTAGATGCCGTCCGCGAACAGAAATTTGCGCCACGGCAGCCGCATGATCCCGGCGGTCAAGAAGATGGGCGCGCGAATGCCGGGAAGGAAGCGGGCGAACATCAAAATCAAGACGCCGTAACGGTGGAAATTCCCTTCAATACGCTCGAGCCGCTCCGGGGGCAGCAGCTTTCGTACCCACGGTAATTTCAGAATGCGAATGCCGCCGAAGCGGCCGATGCAATACAGAATCCCGTCGCTCAAAACCACGCCGAGAATACACGTCGGCAGCAGAACCCACCACAGAACCGGTTCTTGATGCGGAATGACCGTGTCGTTTTCCGCGTGGGCCAGCGGCGCCCACGGAACGCTCGCCGGGAACGGAGCCGTCGGCGCGGCGGCAAGGGCCGCCACAAACCGCGGTGTGAAGCGCGCCGCGATCTGTTGCTTCTCTGCGTCGTCCTTGGCGTGCTTCAATTCTTCAATTGCACGGTATTCGGGCGCTGGCGGCCGCGCGGCATGGCCGCAGAGTGCGCCGGCCCCGACGATCGGCAGCTCTTCCGGAATTGGGAAGCCCATCCCGGCAAGGAGGAGCAGCCCCAACGTGGCGAGTGCGATCCAGATCGTGTACCAATTTATCACGCGGCGACTCTCCCCCAGCGAAGCGGCCGACCGCACGAGTCCTTCGACCGCAGCATAGCCGTCAACGGCTCATTATCAAACAACGGGGAAAGCGAGGGAAGAGGGGAAATGACAGCCGCACGTCGGCGGCGATGCGATCCCTTCGCAACCGACGAGCGGGGGGCACAAGAGCCCCCCGGCACGGGTAAACACCGGGGCCTCACGCCCGCCGTTTGCCAAAAGACAAAATGCGACTACTTCACGGTCGTGGCGGCCGGCCCGGCCGGCAGCTTTTGCTGTGGCGGCACCGGCAGCAGCTCACCGGCGGGAGCGGGCGTCGGCATTCCGGCCGCGGCGCAGCAACCGTCGAACAGCACGCGGCAATTCGCCGTGCCGGGGCGGTAGCCTTGCTTCCTCAAATCCTTGATGAGATTGTCGGCGTTCTTCAAAAGCTCGACGTAGCACGCCTTGCGGCAGACCGTAAGAATGTCAAGCCCCTCAGCCGCGCGATCGCGCACCAGGTAATGGTGGTCGAGCTTCGACGCGATGTAAAGCGCGAGCACCCCCTGCTCCGTGCGGGCGCCCTGCATGGCGATGGCCCACGCGGCTTCGCGGCGGACTTCCCAGCACGGGTCGCATTGCAAGGCGGCGATCAACGCGCTCAGCACTTCCGGATTGGCGCAAAAGTCCGCGTGCAGCCGACAGCCGAGCTTCTTCGCCGCTTTAATGCGGTCGCAGCAGCACTCCGCGCTATTCAGCTCACAGATGGTTTTGTCGGCATGACCGCCGAACAGGGCCGGCAGCCGATGATCGCACGGGCAGCCGCAATCGGGACAATCCGGACACGGTGGCGTGATGCAATGTACGCCGTGATTGCAAAACAGGCTGCCCGCCCACGCCGAGGCGGACACGCCGAGCATCGCGGCCACGGTCAGAACAAAGAGACGCTTCATGCGAGGTTACTCCTTCAGGTACGTCCATGCGGGAAGGCAGCGGCCCGCCGGCGGCCGGCGGTCGCGTGATTTCGCTGCTCTCTTGCATCGGGCGGGACGCAACGTCTGGTCCGTGTATTCCGCGTGAAGCAGCTATTATGAAGAGAACTCCTGTCGCTACCGAATGTCGAGGCGGAAGAATCGTTTTCCACGGCCATCCGGAAGACTTTTCCCGTCTTCGCTGGCTTGAGGGGCCGATTCGGCGCGAAAGGAAACTTGCACGGGAAAGTCGCGCCGAAGCTTCTGGACAGCGCCGGCGCCATCACGCACAATCAGTCACCGCCGCTTCGCAGTTTTGGGTGGTTGATTTTCGTGAGAACCGGAGGAGCCCATGAAACTCGGCCTGATTAACTCCGCTTGGGCGCAGACCGGGCGCGACACGGCCTACGGCATACGGCTCACCAAGGAGATCGGTTTCGACACGATCGACATCTTCGCCGATCCCCTCGACATCGACGTGAAAGAACGCCGACTCATCAAGCGCGAGTGCGACCGGGCCGGATTGCCGATTGTCAGCGTGTGCTGCGTCGCGGTTGGGTTGGTTGACTTCAATCCGAGCGTGCAGCGCTTTCACATCGATCGCTGCCGGGCATACCTGGACCTGGCCTACGAGTTCGAAGCGAAAAACCTGCTTCTGGTGCTCGGCGAATACCTCTGGCAACAAGAGGTGATCCCGCCGGCGGAGCAATGGCAGACCGGCGTGCGCAACGTCCGCGAACTAGGGAAATACGCGACCGACCTCGGTCTGCAAATCGCCCTGGAGCTGGAGCCGTTCAAGCTATCGCTGGTCAACAACGTGGAGAGCATGGTGCGGTTTCTCGACGACGTCAACCACCCGGCGGTGAAGGCGAACATCGATGTCTCGCATTTGCAGCTCTCCGGCACCCGCGCCGCGGAACTGCGGCGGCTCAAGGGCCGAGCGATTCACGTTCACATGAGCGACTGCGACGGCCGCGTTCACGGCGACCTGCCGCCGGGCCGTGGCGTTGTCGATTTCGGACCTTACTTGCGCGAGATCAAGAACCTCGGCATCGACGGGGCGCTCAGCATCGAATTGGAATACGCGCCGCAGCCGGAGCGGATCGTCGAGTGGGTGCGCGAAGCCTACGAGGCGACGGATCGGTTAATGCAGCAAGCGGGATTGCGCGGCTGAAACGCTTGGCGCGAGTTTGCGGTTTTCACACGTCCGCTTTCCCATGTTCCACTTCCCGTGGACCACGGTTACAATAAAGGTTTCGTAGAGCCCATTCGCTCGTCTCCGAGATCGACTCCGTGCAGCACATCAGTATATTCTGCTCCCGTTGCCAGCAGCGATTTCAAGTCGAGCCGTCCCTGCTCGGCAAAAAGATACGTTGCCCGACTTCCGGGTGCCGTGAAATCCTGGAGGTGAAGGAAATACCCGTCGTTGAGGCGAAACCGACGACGTTGGCGCCGCAGAAGCAGTCGCCGCCCGGCACGAACCGGGTCAGCGGCAATGTCGGTGAAGTGGTGCCGATTCTTCCCGCCTGGCAGAATACGCCGCCCCCGGTGCGGGGTTCCAGTCCGCAGGTTGCTCCGAGAGTTGAAGCGGGTCGGCACGTGCCGGCGAACGGCCCCATTGCGGCGCCGGACGTTGCGGATTGGCGGTCTGCGCCGCCCCGCTCGGATACTCAACACGGAATCCCCTTACCCGTGGAGGAGCCGGACGCGACTACAGCGCCTAGGTGGGAGCCGCCGCCGATCCGCCGTGGACCGGGCGCGAATGCGCCTTCGGAGTCCGAGCCGGCGTCGCTCGCACCGGTCGATTACGACAGCGAGCACGTTCACGCCAAACGGCGGCGCTCCGTGTGGTTGTTCCGCGGTGTGCTGGCGACCTTCGTGCTGGTGCTCAGCGCCGCCGGCCTTGTTGGCTGGAAGTATTACAAGGACGAAGGCAAACGACTCTTCAGGGACGCCCAGGAGAACATGGAAGCGGGTCAGTTTGGTCCCGCCGCCGACAAGTTTAAGAGAGTCGCGGAACTTCCCGGCGAGGAAGCCGACGAGGCCAAGTTCCTCGCCGAGCTGGCCGAGTTGCGTGGCGACGTCTACAGCTCCACGCCCAGCTTCCCCGGCATCCTCGATCGCGTGGACGAGTTCAACAAAGCACACGCGACTGATCCGTTTCTCAAGAAACACAGCCGGGACGTCGGTGAAACCGTGGTCAAGGCGCTCGCCGACGGGATCGCTTGGGCGACCGCAAATCCGGGCGAAGCAGCCCTGCCTCTCATCGACCGCGCCGAGCAAACGTTGGCCGCGTCCGATCAGGTGAACCGCGACGGAATCAACGGGCCGGAGCGTGCGAAGATTCAAGGCAGCTTCCATCAGGCCCGTGAAAACGTTCGCATCGCCCAGGAGCGGCAACGCTTCCTCGACCGGCTCAATGCCCTCGTTGTGAACCCATCCGCGGAGAATGTCCGCAACGCACGCGCGATCATTAAACAAGAAGCGAAGGCCCATCCCGAATGGGAGAACGCCGCGGACGTGAACCAGATCACCGACCGGCTGGTCAAGGCACACCGCAATTTGGTCACCTATACCGACGCCCCGCCGCCCGTGGTGGCCAAGATCGCGGAAGACACGGAGCCGAGCCTACTCGTCGATCCGCTGGTGCGCAACGCGGCGGCGCTTGAGCCGCACGACGGCCGCGTGTGGCTCGCTCTGGTCCGTGGCGTGCTGTACGCTCTGTCACAAAACACCGGCGAAGTGCGCTGGGCCATCCGCGTTGGCGTCGATACGGCGCTGCTGCCCATCCGCCTTCCGGCTACCCCGGCGAATCCGGTGGAGATGGTGCTCGTCCTCTCCGCCGACAGCAAAACGCTCACGGCTCTGCGCGCCGACGACGGCGAACGGCTCTGGACCTATCCCCTCGGCGCCCCGTGCTTGAGCCGGCCGATCGTCATCGACCGCCGGGCTTATGTGCCGACCTACGACGGCAAGATACATGAGATCGAATTGGCCGCCGGCAAGGCGATTGGCCGATACGACGTCGGCCAACGGCTCAGCGTCGGCGGGGCACGACAAGAAGGCAGCAAACGGCTGTTTTTCCCCGCGGACGATTCCTGCGTCTACATCATCGATGTCGGCAACCGCCGCTGCGAGAACATCCTCTATTCTTGGCACCCCAACGGTTCGCTCCGTAGTGCCCCGGTCGTCATCACCCGCGAAGAGGGTGCGACCGACACGCCGCAGGGTTTCCTGATTTTGAGCCAGACCGACGGCTTGAATATCACGCAGCTTCGCACCTATGCGCTGCCGATCCGCGACCCGCAAGCGGAACCGTTGGTCATGCGGCCCGAGCCGAGACTGCACGGCTGGCCGTGGTTCCAACCTTACTGCGACGGCGACAAACTCGTGCAGGCGACCGATGCCGGCCGGCTGGGTCTCTTCGGCGTCCGCCAGCTTCGCAATCAAGACAACCCCGTTTTCGCGCTGATCCGTGTTGAAAAAGACGCCAAGGCAATCGCTCTCGGCAACGCAGAAGACCTGTTTCCGGGGGAATTGTCTCTGGGCGGCGCCGGCGCGCACCCCGGGCGTGCGCAAGTGGTTCACGTCCACGAAAACGCGTTCTGGGTGCTGGCGCACGGCACGTTGCAAAAATGGCTGCTCGCGTTTGATCGAGAAAAAGGTCCGAAGCTGGTATCGCTCTGGTCCAGCCAACTGCGACTCGGCTCGCCGTTGCACGAAAGTCAGATCGACGAAGCGGAAAAGACGCTGTTCCTCGTGACGCGGTCGCCCAATGAGCAGACCTGCCTGGCGACCGCCGTGGATGCTACCGACGGCACAGTTCGCTGGCAGCGGCAACTCGGGCTCGTTTGTCAGGGCGCCCCGATTGTGCTCGGCCAGGACGTACTCGGGCTGGACCAGGGCGGCGGCTTGTTCCAATTCGATACGCGTAAGTTCCAAGGCAAACTCGCCAGCCAATGGCTCATCGGCAGCAAGAAAGCGGCCAATCCGTTGGAGGAATCGACCGAGACGCCGATGCATTTGCTGCCCGCGGCGGACGGCGCGACCGTTTATGAGGTCAGTTGCCCCGGTGCGGGAACGCATCTGGTGATTCGGCGCATGCAAGCGGGCGGCGCGGGGCAGGCGGCGGCGGTCAATGAACAGCGGATCGACATCAACGCACCTCTCGCCGGTACACCAGGAATCACGCCGGACAGCATCGTAGCGCCCATGGCGAACGGCACCATCCTTCGTATTCCATTACCGCTCGGGCCGGTCGCGAAGACCGGACCGGAATGGCGCGCGCGGCGCGCCGATCCGTCCGCGCAAGGATTCGTTGTCGGTCTAGAGAACGGCGATTTCCTCACGACCGACGGAAGCAACGGCCTAACCCGCTGGCGTTGGCCCGCGAGCGGCATCTGGCAAACAGTGCCGCCGAACAAGAACCCTTCCGTCGAGCTGCCCGCGCGCATCATCGCCGCGCCGGTCGTCTTGCCGTCCGCCAATCCGATGGTGGGATCGACGATCTGCGTCGCCGACTATCGCGGCGTTGTCACCCATCTGAAAGACACGCTGAGCGAGGAACTCCGCTCGTGGGATCTCGGCGGCAAGATCACGTCCGGGCCCTTTGTCCGCGACCGCTGGGTGGGTGTGATCGTGGACCGCAAACGACTCGTCTGGCTCGACCCGGCGAAGGATAAACCGGCGTGGGAGTTCACGGCGGAGAGCGAAGCCATCGTCGGCCAGCCGCAGCTGGTCGCGAAGAACCTGCTGCTGATCGCCGAGCAATCTGGGCGCTTCGTTGGCCTTGATCCGACCACGGGGCAGCAGCAAGGGGCGGGCTATACGCTCCGCGCCAGTGTAGCGCCGGCGGCGACACCCGTCGCCTTCGGCGCGAGCCGCATCTTCGCGCCGCTGACTGACGGAACGGTGATGCTCATCTCCATGGACTACTTCCGCGCACCCGCGAAACCATAAATTGGAATTTGGTTTGCGGCGCTGTGAAAATCTTGCCTTGCCCCGTTTTCCTCTTCTTGTTATTTCCCGTCGTTGATCGCGTTCGCGGACCGGAATGGAGGCCGGACAAATGGCGGTGCGCGGATTCCGCTGGACCAGCATGCTTTCATGGACCGCCGTCTGGGTAGCGGTGGGTCTGGGGCTGCGCGCCTATCATTATTTGCGTGACCCGTCGATGTGGCACGACGAAGCAGCGGTTGCGGTCAACGTTTTGGAGAAGAGCTTCACCGGCTTGCTCGGCCCGTTGACGCACGGCGGCAATGGCCCGCCGCTTTTCCTATGGGCGGAAAAGGCGCTCACGCAGACGCTCGGCGACGGCACCTACGCGCTGCGATTACTCCCGTTCCTGGCGAGTTGTCTCGCCATGCTCGCCTTCGTTGCGGCGGCGCGAAAGCTGGTGTCCGCGGCCGCGCTGCCCTGGGCCACGCTGTTGATGGCGTGCTCGGACCATCTCCTCTGGCACAACTGCGAAGCAAAGCCGTACGCAACCGACG
Source organism: Gemmataceae bacterium (assembly GCA_041499805.1). GTDB lineage: Bacteria > Planctomycetota > Planctomycetia > Gemmatales > Gemmataceae > JBGQKZ01. The sequence continues at coordinate 121,024 of JBGQKZ010000003.1, read as the reverse complement.
TCCTTATGAGCGCGGGGTTGCTTCTGGCCTATGCGTATGGGCGGAATGCGCCGCTGGGGCGTCAACTCCTGTTCCTGACACTGGTCAGTCCGTTCATCATTTTCGCGACGTATCCGGGCTGTTTCCTGCTCGGCGGCGCCGCTCTCGTGCTCTTGCCGGCGGTCGTGCGCGAACGGACGGTTCGGGCTTGGCTCTCATACGCGACCTTTGGGCTCGCGCTCGGCGGCTCGTTCCTGCTTTTGGTGGGCGGCCCGGCGAACGCACAGCAGGATCAAAGCCTGTTGCAGTGCTGGGTAGACGCCTTTCCCGATTGGCAACGGCCGTGGGCCGTGCCGGGCTGGCTCCTCTTGCGCGTAACCGACGTGGGTCGCTACGCCTTCGAGCCGCTCGGGCACGTTTTCTCCGTCATTACCGTGATCGGCGGGATAGCGCTCTGGCGGGCGGTTGAGCGGCGGCTGGTTGTCTTCCTCACGGCGCCGATCGCGTTGACGGCGCTGGCGGCCTTGGCGGGCAAATACCCGCTCGGCGCCTTTCGCGTGGACGTGTTTGCCACGCCCGCGGTGCTGCTGCTCCTGGCGGTGGGAGTTCCCGTGAGCCTGGCGTGGCTGAGACGCTGCGACGAACCGCGGGCCGTGCCCGAACGAGTCCGTTCCCTAATTGCCAACCACCCCAAGGCCGCCGATCGCTTCCGTCGCTGGATGCCGATCGTGTTGGCGGGAACAATCTTCGTGTTCTCCATCGGCCAGGCCGCCTACCGCGTGATCGTGCCGTGGGAGCGGGCCGACACTTCCGGGTCGGCCGCATACGTGCTCCACCGACTTCAGGCTGGCGAATCGGTGGCGGCAAATTCCTGGGAGCACGAATACTACTTCCGACGCCTCGGCGACGCATACCATCCGCTCGATCCCTTCACCAGTCCGAAGACCGCGCGCTGTTGGCTGGTCGTGGTCTGCGCTGGTCCGCAGGAGTTACGAGACGGGATATTGCATGCGCTTCAAGGGTTGGAGCCGTGGACGGTTCGAGAACGGCGCCAGTTCGAGCGCGTGTCGGTCTACTATCTGGAAAAACAACCCGGCTCAGTCCCGCGGCCGAGCGGCCCGCCGCGCGATCAAAGCGGCCACGTAGCCGCCCTTGAACCCGCTGTCGATATTAACCACGACCACGTTGGCGGAGCAACTGTTGAGCATCGTCAGTAGCGGCGCGACCCCCGCAAACGCAGCGCCATAGCCGACGCTGGTCGGCACGGCAATCACCGGGCAATCCACCAAGCCGCCGACGACGCTCGGCAACGCCCCATCCATGCCGGCGACGACGACAACGGCATCCATCGCCGCAAACTTGTCGTGATGCCGCAGCAAGCGGTGAATTCCCGCGACGCCGACGTCGGCGAGGAGCGCCACTTCGCAACCGAGCGCTTCCGCGGTGACCAGCGCCTCGCGCGCGACGGGCAAATCACTGGTGCCCGCGGTGATGACGGCAACGCGGCCGATCTTCTCCGCCGCTTGCGGCTTCGCAGGTAAGAAAAACGTGCGCGCGACCCGATCTTGCTGTGCCTGCGGAAAAAGCGTCGCCAGATAATCGGCCTGGGCCGGACTAACGCGCGTCGCGAGGCAGTCCTGTCCCGCTTCGAGCAATTTGTGAACGACCCCTTCGACCCATTCCGGCGTCTTCCCTTCGCAGAAGATCACCTCCGGGAACCCGCAACGCTGACGGCGATGCAAATCGACGTTGGCATATCCCAGATCGGCCACGGGCGGCGCACTCGCTTGTCGTAGCGCGTCGTCCACGCTGAGCCGGCCGGTTTGCACTTGTTCCAGCAATTCGCGAAGGTCGGCGGAAGGCATGACGATCCTCTATTCCCAGTGCAAAGACGCCGCGTCGAAGACAGGCCCTTCCACGCAAACACGGCGATAGTCCCACCCGTCCGAGGTTCGCACTTTGGTCACGCAACTGAAACACACGCCGACGCCGCAGGCCATCGGTGTTTCCAGCGACACGTGACACGGCACGTTCCAGCGCGCGGCGAGTTCGGACAACGCTTTTAACATTGGCTCAGGCCCGCAGCCGACGAGATGTTGCGGCGGTTCGTGCTGTTCGAGCAATTGCGTCACAAAACCGCGAAATCCCAGAGTGCCGTCGTCGCTCGCCAGGTGAACGGTCGCCCCGGCGTTGCGAAAGTCGTCCGTGCCCGCCGCAAGGTCTGCCGTACGCACGCCGTAGTAAACGGAAACACGCGTCACGGCTTGTCGCGCCGGACGCCCGCCGTAACCGCGCGTGCCGAGCAGCTCACGAATGTACGCCAGGAACGGCGTCTGTCCGATGCCGCCCGCGACCAGACCGACGTGCTCGCTGCCCGCCAATTCCGGAAAGCCGTGTCCAAGCGGACCCCATGCTTCCACCGTGTCTCCCGGCCGCAGTCCCGCAAGCAGGCCGGTCACCTTGCCGATGACGAGGTAGACCACGTCAACGGCGACCGGCCCACCTTGCTCGTCCAGTACCGTGTCGTAAAGGGCGAAGGGGCGGCCGAGCAGCGGGTCGGTGTGTCCGGGAAACCGGATCATCACGAATTGACCAGGCTCGATGGCGCGAGCCAATTCGGGAGAGTGCAGCCGAAGCAAATACGTGTTCCGCGCAAGCCGTTCGTTCGCCAGCACCCGCAGCGCGGCGTGGACAAGCGCGCTCATGCCTCTTGCTCCTGCTCCCGACGGCCGCGGCGTTCGCTGATGGCACGCAACTCGTTCAGCTCGGTTCCGGACAAGCGCCGGCTTTTCGCCGAGCGCAGGCTGCCGAGCTTGATCGGGCCGATCGCGATGCGTTTAAGACGGAGAACCTTGTGGCTGAGTTTCGCCAGCATACGGCGAATCTCGCGGTTTTTGCCCTCGCTGAGGATGATGCGCAGCCAGGTGCTGTCGCCGTGCGTCTTCATGCGCTTCACGTGCCGCGCCCGCACGTGGCCGTCGCTGAGCCAAACGCCCTTCAGCAATTGATCGAGATCGCCGTTGCTCGGATAGCCGGCAACCTGGGCGAGGTAGGTCTTCGGTACGCCGAAGCGCGGGTGCATGAGACGGTTGGCAAGGTCGCCGTCGTTGGTGAGGAGAAGCAGTCCTTCGCTGTCCTCGTCCAAGCGGCCGACGGTGTAGACCCGCTGGCTGACGTGCGGCACAAGCTGAATCACCAGCGGCCGGCGAGCGGGATCGTGATTCGAGCAAATGTAACCCCGCGGTTTATTGACGAGCCAGTAGACGTGGCGTTCCTCGCGCAACGGCTGGCCGTCGATGCGAACGTCCTGTTTTTCGATATCGACCTTGGTGCCCAGCTCGCGGACCGCGCGGCCGTCGACGGTGATGCGCCCGCGCGTAATCAATTCTTCGCAGTGTCGGCGTGAGCCGATGCCTGCATGAGCCAGAACTTTGTTGAGGCGTTCCATCTCGTTATTGTAGCGTTGCAAAATGGGTCGGGCGCCCTGAATGGAACGGCGGCCGACCTGCCTAACTCTGTCTGGGAGGCCCGTGGCGCGTGTTTCCCACGTGCCCGCGAGGGGCAGAGAATTCGTTGCTTGCATTGCTCCTCACCCACTCCCCAGGCACATTTTGAGGGGGGTGCAACGAATCGTTCGCGTGACATTATTTTGCTCGCGAGGCGTAGATTCACGCTGCGTAAGGACTTACACCTCTCCCGTCGCGGAGCGCGTCAGAGCAAGTTGCGGCCGGCGTGGCGTTGGTCGCGTTTTGGCGGGGAACGCGAGTAACGAATGCAATAAATCGGTGCGCCCCACTTGAGGAAAAGGATGGAAAAGTTGGCAGCATCATCAGTCAAGGCTCCTGCCAGCCTTTCTCGCTTGATTGTACAATAGAAATCGCTCAAAGGACCAAGGGCTGGAGCGAAATACGGTGTTCGCCCTCGATGACCGCAAACTGCTCCCGCCGGGCGTTCACGATGCTTCACTGCGGGTGGTCGAGAAATTATTCGGCAGGTTTCAGCGTAGCGATCGCCGACCGCGACTGTTCCGGAAACTGCGTGACTATCTCGCGGCGGTCAAGCAAGCCGGCTGCGGGAGCAGCGTGATCATTAACGGCAGCTTCGTGATGGGCTGCGTCGACGAACCGGAAGATATCGACCTGATCCTGGTCTTGCCTGCGGATTGGGATGAAGCCGCTGATCTGAGGCCGTATCAGTACAACCTCGTCTCCAAACGACGAGTGAAGCGGGAGTTTGGGCTCGATGTGTCCGTGGTAAAGCCGGATTCCGAGCGGGAACGGGAATGGTTGGGTTTCTTCAGCCGAGTCAACGTGAAGTGGTGTGCTCAGTTTGGCTGGCCGGACAAGTTGACAAAAGGCATCGTCAGGGTGACGCTATGATCGAAAACGATGAACAACTGGAAGTCGTGCGCGAGCAACTGGGCCGCATCCAGCGTGCGCTCGCTGACTTGCGGCGCGACGTCTATCCGAAAAACAAACGCAATTTCGCGGTCTTCTCCGAGGCCTACGTCGATCAGATTGCCGAACTCCAGGCCGAGATCGACGCCTACAAACCCGCGGCCGAGAAAAGCAGCAAACCGAACGGCAGGAGCAGCAAACGCCGCCCGCGAAAAGCGTCGTGAACTGTTCACCATCAAGCTAGATCATGCGAAAACCGCCGACCTATACAACGTGGAAGATCGGTTGCCACTCGCCCGCGGAGGCCGAGTCGCTGCGGCAGTGGCTTTCCAGCCGCATTGACCTGGACCGCGTTTGGACAGACACCGTTCGCGTCGCGCCCAACGGCAAGGAACAGGTGCAAACCGTCCCACATCGGCTGGGCGATTATTTCGCAGCCATTCGTATGTTGCCGGACGCGCAGGCAAATCCTGCGGCATTCCGGCTTGTTTTTCAGAGGCGGCCGGATGCCGGCCGGTTCTGGAAAGATTTGATGGTGAACATCCTGCAAGAGATCGAAACGGCCCCTCAAGTAGCTTCCGTTGATCCGGAATCGAAGGGAGAACTGGACCCCGTCTCGGCGTCGGCGATGCGCTAAGCGCGGAAGCGGCGCCTCAGGATCGGCACCTTAACTCCGGAATTGATCCGCGTCCGCTTTCCTGGGTCCAGGATAAGAACGTTTACATCGAAACGCGCTTGCATTACCGGCTGCCGCTGGTTGCCGACGAATCGTGGCTCCTGGTGGTCAATGTCCATGCACAATAACAACTCGAATGAAACCAAGCGCCCGGTTGGCGCGGAACGACCGTTTCCGTGGCGCTGCCATCACTGCCGCAAGGACCAGGTGTTCATAACGACGCTCAGCTACGACGCGGAAGTTCGGCACGATGGCCGTTTGCACCATGTCACGATCCCCCATCTTGCAATCCCAGTCTGTCGCAACTGCGGTCAGAGGGTCTTCACCGAAAAAGTGGATGAACAGATCGACGCCGCGCTTCGCGCACAGTTGAAACTACTCCCGCTGGATTCCGTGCCGACGCCGCCGCACGGCGTCTCAATGACGTAGGCCGAACTCGCGGAGGCAACGCAACGCGCATGCCTCGGGTTCGTGAGCCGCCGGCTTGACACCGGTCAGACGCAAAAGAGGAGGGCATAACCCTGACATTGGCTCCCGACCCTTTTTTCTCTTGTTCGTGGGCGGATGCTGCGCCGTCATGATTTCGCGGCCTCGACACGGTTTAGGCGGGGGAACACAGCCGAGGGCTGGCCGAAAGTACGGCACCCGGCGTGGCCGACCACAGAAGGAACGAGTAAGATCAATGCGCACCAATCCTCATTCTTACCTTGATGCAGAAGTGCAATGCGGCTGCGGCATCGGCGCGATGGTAGCGCCTTAACAGACGTAGGCTACCTCTGTCGGTGGAGTGAAAAATGTCGGACAGCCTGGGAAACAACGGCAGTGAATTCTTTCGCCAATACAACTTGGTTCAATCACGGACCACAAGCACTAAGAAGGAGCCTGCAGCCCATCAGCAGACCGCGCTCGACAAACTTGGTGTGTGGTACAGTTCCAAGTTTGCCGAACCGCACGGAGCGATTCTTGTCCTGCCAACTGGTGGTGGCAAGACGTTTACCGCAGTGCATTTCACGTGTCGTCACCCACTCTCAGAAGGCTTCAAAGTTCTTTGGCTCGCCCACACGCATCATCTGCTAGAACAGGCACTCCAGAGCTTTGATGGCCTGGTCAAGTTAATCGCCGAGCCCAAATCCCACCTTGCGGCTCGCGTGGTCTCAGGTGCGACGGGCCATTTTCCAGTCCACTCGATTCGAGCAACTGATGACGTTGTGATCGCCAGTTTGCCGGCATGTGCCAAAGCGGCATTCAGTAACCACCAAGCGCTAGATGACTTTCTCCAATCAGCGATGGGGAAACTGTTTGTGATTTTCGATGAGGCGCATCATTCTCCTGCGCCAACCTATCGAAGACTCCTTCAGCATCTACGAGCACGCTGCCCGAACATGAAGCTCTTGGGGCTGACGGCCACGCCGACCTACACCGATGAGAAGAAACGCGGCTGGCTGGCGGAACTGTTTCCGCAAGGAATTGTCCATCAGGAAACACCTCAGAAGCTAATGGCCGCTCGCATCCTCGCGAAGCCAGTGTTCGAAGAAGCGCGCACGAAGTTCGAGCCTGATTTTACAGATAGGGAATACGCCAAATGGGTTGGTACAAATCGTGACATTCCCGAAGAAACGGTGTCGTATCTCGCTGAAAACCGATCCCGCAACGAATACATAGCCGGCTATTACCTCGAGCACCGCGAGCGATTCGGCAAAACTCTGATTTTCGCAGACCGCTGGGCCCAATGCGAAACAATCTGCACCCTCCTGAACTCGAAGAAGAATGGCGTTCGCGCCGACGCGGTTTATTCTCATGTCGTCTCAACTCATGGAACTCCCGAAGACCGAAACCGTCGAACGGCAAGCGAAAACGCGGAGATTCTGCAAAAGTTCCGTGATGGAAGGTTGGACGTGCTCGTGAACGTGCGCATGCTCACTGAGGGCACAGACGTTCCAGACGTCAACACCGTTTTCCTAACTCGCCAAACGACCAGTCAGATCTTGCTGACACAAATGGTTGGCCGGGCCTTACGCGGCCCCAACTTCGGCGGGACGGAAAAAGCGTACATCGTGTCCTTTATCGACGATTGGAAGCAGCGAATCAACTGGGCCGCGTACGAACAACTCGCCGATGGCCCGATCGACGACTCAACCGTGGTCTACGGGAAGCGGCCTCCAATACAACTGATTTCAATAGACCTCATTCGTCGGCTAGCAGCGCAAATGGACTCCGGGATCAACATCAATCCTGGGCCATTCCGTTCGTTCCTGCCGCTCGGTTGGTTCCGCGTCGAATTCGACGCCCAGGTGGAAGGCACGGATGATATCGAGCCGATGCGACAATTGATCCTGGTTTACGAGCACGACAAGCCGCGCTTCGACAAGTTTGTCGAGGCATTGAAGGGCGAAACCCTCGACGATTTCGAGGAAAACTCCGTTCAGTTTGAAAACGTGCGTCCGCGCTTGGAGGAATGGGAAGCTCGGTTTTTCACCGAGGCACAGCATCGGATTGGGTTGGCGCTCGTCAATGACATGTTCTCGGTTGTCCGGCACATGGCACAGAACGACAAGACCGAGCCAACCTTCTTCCCGTTTGACACCCGTGAGCTGCACGACTTGGACGGCGTGGCGGAGAGGTTTATTGCAGAAAAGCTAGGTTTTCTTGCGGCCGACGAGTCCTTGCGAACAGAATTTGTTCGCCAAGATCGGTTCTGGAAGGTGATCTATCCGAGGTATGAACAGTTTAAGTCGCATTTCGACGCGTGCGTAAATCGCATCCTCTACGACCAGAGGCACGGGAGAATGTCGAGCGATCATCGGCCGATTTTCGCCACACCAGAGGCAGTCCCTGACCGTGAACCTTCGGATGAACTAAAAGAGCAAGTCAAGAGTCGTGACCACTATCGGTGCCTCTGTTGTGGCTGCCGTGTGAAGCGACTCTTGCAAGTCGATCACATTGCGCCATCATACACAGGTGGAAGAAACCATTTGGACAACCTTCAGACGTTGTGCAGAACGTGCAACCAGGCCAAGGCAACAAAGCGAATCGTTTTTCGTACAAACCAAAACATTCTGACCACAGCGCCGAGCCAGGTGCCTGGCCTTTCCTTTCCTTCCGGACATTTCGCCAAGGAAGCAGAGCAATGGGAAACATTCCTCCGACGGTGGGTCAATTTCTTTTACCAGTGCGCGGCAGTAGATACCGTCGATGCCGGGGAGAAAGGCGAGCGGCTGCGCGTGTGGGCGATTCGCCTTTTTCCGGGCAATGACCCGACATGGCTCGCGCCGCATCTCGCGTCCCTTGTCCGCCAAATCCAGGAAGCTAGACAGGAAGCAGGGTACACGCCGGCGCCGGACCGAATCACAGTCAATGAACCAGTCATCACGAAGGCCATTTCTGCTCCCGAGGAGCATGGCCACAAGTTGACGACCCTCGATGAAGTCTTGTCGAAGATCGAGGAGGTCGAAGGCTTCCAGGTGTGGATTTCTTACAGGGACGGCAGAAAAGTCCGTGGAGATTGGACCAAAGGAATACGCCCGTACCCCTACGAGAACGCATTGAACGGCGAGGTTACGGTGGAAACCTGGAAACACTCTCGTTGCTTGAAGAATCTCCCGGTGTTTGACGATCCTAATTTCCAAGTCGAGGTAATGGATGGTGCGAGGTACTTCTGCGCCGGGCAGCGCAAGTTGAGGACCGTTCGCGACTCATATAGAGGTTAAGGAGAGTAGGGACGGACCAGCTAGGAATCTCAAAAGGGGGCTAATCTTAAGAGGGGACGTTCATAAGTTCCGAAGGCTTCGCACTGTTCAGGATTCCCAACACCGCTCCTCCTCCGTCAGTACCTCCAGCCCTTCTATCCCTTCGAAGTCCGCAGCGTTATGCGTCGCCAACGGCACGCCGAGCCGTACCCGCGCTGGCCGCGACCCAGTTGTCCGCACAAGTCATCGGCCGGCCCGCTCGTGGGCCCGCGAGGTTTCGCACTTCCGGAAGCCGTCTCGGGATTACCGCTGGCTGCTGGCGCTGGCCTGTCGCCGGGATCGGTCATTTCCCCTGACCACGCGTAAATGCACCGCGGCGAGCAAGGCTTCGACCGAAGGCAATTCGAGTTGCCGGTGGCCCTTGATGAATTCGTGAACCGCGGATTGGGAGAGGGTGGGATAATGCACGCGCGCCAGCTGCCACAGTCGATAGACCGTTAGATCGAGATGGCGCATCTCGCGCGTTACGGCGTCGCGGATAGCGCTCTTTCGGGGCGGCAGCTTGCCGCTCGCGTCGCGCTTGATACGCTGAAACTTGCGCCGCTCAGGGATTTCGCGGGTATCGATGCGCCCTTTCATGGCGGCCCGAAGGCGGTCGAGATCGGCCTTGGAAGCAGGCGGTAGGTCACTTGCCGACTTCCGCACGGTCCTACGGGCCGTTGATTTCTTTGCCATATCTTTTGCTCTCGGCGGCGTTCGCCGCCCGGGCGCTTATGATTCGTGTGACCTCCGGCATTTGGTCTTGCAACCGCGAATCCTTCACGCCCCCAGCCCCTCACGCAACGTCCGCAACTGCTCGGCGAGGCCCGCGACGGTTGTCTGCAACTCGCTCATCATGCCGCGCAGCGCCGCGACCTCCGCTTGCGTCGCTTGCAAGCGCGCTTCGAGGCCCGGATCGGTCGGCAGCTGGAACGACGCCGGCGGGTGCTCTTCCGCCGCGGCGCCGGCGTGTCGCGCACGTAAATGCTCCAGCTCCCGCGCCTCGTGAAAGCCGTGCGTCAGCATCGTGCCACGGCGGTTTTCCGGCGTGAGGTACACGACCAACTTGCGCTCCGTCAGCGGCCGCAGCTCGTCACGCAGCTTGTCGAGGTCGTCGATCGGCTCCATGCGGCTGGCGCGCGTGCGCAGCTCGCCTTCGGTCTGCGGGCCGCGGAGCAGCAGCTCGCCGAGGACGGCGAGATCGACCTTGTCCACTTTCCACGCTTCGTACAGGCTGTGCCGCCAGCGGATGACGCGGCCGCCGGTGATTTTGATCGCCAGCCCTTTTTGCTGACAGCTCGCCAGCGCTGCCTCGGCGTCGTCTTCCGTCATGTTCAGGAAAGGGTCGCGATTCGATTTTTGATTGCAGCCGGCGACAAGGGAGTTGACACTGAGCGGGTAAACGTCCGGCGTGGTCTTGGCCTTTTCCACGAGCACGCCCAAAACGCGACGCTCGTGAAGGCCAAGAACGGGCCAGGCCGTTGTGGCTGCGGCGGCTAGCGCGGACTCCGTGGACATGTCGGCTCCTGTCACGCAAGGAACGGGTGAATCCGCGGCAATGGTAGCGGGAGCGGCGGCGCGGCGGAAGACCGCGTAGGTCCCGCTTGCCGAGCGGGACCTGCGAGTTTTGTAGTCGTAAGGTCCCGTCCGGCAGACGGGACCTACGGATATTACCAGATGGGCGAGTTGACGAACCGTGTACTGTTTCTGGTCGCGTTCGCTGTCGCGGCCGTGGGCGGCGTGCTGTTTCTCGCGCCGATTCCGCAGCCTGTCCATTACCACGACTTCGCGGATCAGCGCACGTTGCTCGGCGTACCGCACGCGCTGAACGTGCTCTCGAACGTGCCGTTTCTCCTTGTCGGGGTGTGGGGATGCGCATTTCTATTGTGGCGCAATCCATTTCTCGATTCAAAAAAAGGGGTCGGGAACTCTGAATGCAAAAGTTCCCGACCCCTTTTTTTGAATCGCGCGGAGTGGTGGCCGTACTTTGTTTTGTTTATCGGCGTCGGTCTGACGGCCTTGGGCTCGGCCTATTATCACTTGGACCCAAATAACGAACGGCTCGTGTGGGACCGGCTGCCGATGGCGCTGGCGTTCGTGTCGTTCTACACAGCCATCCTTGCGGAGCGCGTTCATCCGCGCGTGGGGGTCTGGCTGTTGGGGCCGCTCGTCTTGCTCGGCGTCGGCAGCGTCGTCAATTGGCATCAGACGGACGATCTGCGCATGTATCTCGTCGTGCAGTTCTTTCCGATCCTCGAGATTCCGCTGGTCGTGCTTCTCTTTCCGGCGCGATACACGCGCGGCAGCGACGTGTACGCGGTGCTCGGTTGGTATGTTGTCGCGAAACTGGTCGAATTGACGGCACTGGATCGTGGGTTATTCGAGCTGGGCGGCGTGGTGAGCGGGCACACGATCAAGCATCTGGCAAGCGCGGTGGGAGCGTATTGGATTCTGCGGATGTTGATGCTGCGGCAGCCGGTGTAGGTTGCGGCCCCGGCCGTCGTCACGGCAAGCGAATGAGACCGTATCCCGTTTCACAATCGTGTCCCGGCGGTCCCAGGTCGTCCGCGGCGTCGCGCAGGGCGGCGCGCACTTGCGCCGCGGTCCATTCTGGATGGCGTGACCAGAGCAAGGTGGCGAGACCCGCGGCCTGAGGCGCGGCGGCGGAGGTGCCGCTGAACGGCCGCGCCCGCCATTGACTCGGGAACGGGACCGTCGCGACCAGGTCGGGCTTCGGGGAAGTCGGGTTCGGTCCACAGGAGCTGTAATCCTTGCGCTGGCCTTCCGGGTCCACGGCGCCGACGGCGACAACTTCCGGCCCATCGCCGGGGAACGGAATGCTGCGGCGCGCCGTCGCGTGGCCCAGGCCGCCGCCGAGAACGACCAGATGAAAGTCGCTCGGCGTTCCCGACCGGCTGCGCACACGGGCAACATAGGCATGGGACGGCTCCGGCTGGAAGGGGACCACCGCGCACGCGCGGTTATGGTCGCCGCGCGAACACGACCGGCCGATCTCGCGGTGCAGCGTGTCATCCCACACGAACAAATCGTAATCGGCGCCGGCCCGCCAGCAGCATTCAACGGAAACGCGCTCGCCAGCCCACGGCAAAATGGGATTGTCACATTCGCCCGCTTCCCATTCGTGCCAGCCGGCCGACCCTTCGTGGTAGGCGCCGCACCAGTGGCGTTGGGCCGTGTTGCCGGCGCTCGCGAACAGCAACGGTCGCCCGGACAGCCGGCCGGCGTCGAAAAGGCGTTTCAATTCCGCATGCACCGGGCCGCCGCCCTCGCCGTCGCTCCAGCTCGGCATGATAATGGAGCACGAAAGAACCTGCGCGCCTTGTTCCAGGGACCAGCGGACCGCCGCGAGGAATTGATCCGACCGATCCGGTTCCCAGGTTGCCAGCAACAGGTCGGCGTCGGGGGCGAGGGTGTGCAGCACTTCGGCACAGAGGACGCCGTGCTGACTGTCCCGCGTCTCCATACCGGCGTCGGAGCGGAAGGAGCGGGCGGTGACATGCGCCGGCAGGGCGCCGCCGAGGTGCGCGCGGTAGCCGCGAAATCCCGTATCGAGAACGGCGATCTTGATGCCGCGACCGCGGAACCCGGCCGAGTGCCAGCGATCCACGCCGAGCTTACTCAGAATCCGCTCGCGTTGCCTTGCCGGCAACGGATCGGCGGCAGCAAACGAATCGGGGGTGGCACAAGCTTCAGCGGAGGAACGGGGAGAACCGCTGCCGCTTTCTGCCGGCCCGAGCAAAAGGACAAGCAAAAGCCAGCGGGCCAGCGAGCTGAGAGAAGCGCGCATCGGCAAAGGCTCGCGGAGACACGGGTAGACGAAGGGAGAATCGGCACCCGGCGCGGCGGTCCGCAAGCCTTCACGCGGTCAAGCGTTGGTTTTCAAGCGACGTGCAAACGAGGAGGCAGCGCGTAGCGATTGCGCCGGCGCGCGACCGAAATTGAAACCCGCCCTTTTTGAGAAGTGCGCAACCAATGCAACACATCGGACACAAGCCTGAGGCGCAAGCGAAGGAACCGACGACGCCCCTTCGCTTGCGCCTCAGGCTTGTGTGACATTGGTTGCGCAGCTGTCAATAATCGCCAAGCAGCGAGCGTACGCGCGCCAGCATGTGCGGCTGCCCGAGCGCGGCCTTTCCGAACCCGGGCGCGGCGCCAACTTGCTGGGCCTCGCGCTGCGCGTCTTCATGGTTGCTCACAAGCATGACAGGCGTCGGGCTCGCGGCCTTGATCTGGCGGATGATATCCATGCCGGAGGCGCCATCCACGTCGAGAATCCGATTCACCAGCACCAGGTCGAAGGGCTGTTGCTGGAGCGCATCGAGGGCCTCAGCGGCGGAGTCCGCGGGAACGATGCTGGCGCCGAACTCGCGCTGAAACGTTCGCGCAAGGGCGGCGTGATCGGCGCCGCACTGGCCAATGCTGAGTATGCGTTTTCCGGACATGAACAAGCCTCCTTCGTCCGTCTTGGATGCACAATTATCCTATGGACCGTACAACGGCCGCGCGGTGTTTTCGCTATCATCTTGCAATGCCCTCTGCCCCGGCGATAATGCGTTGTGCCGCGCAGGTCCGCTCTACCATAGCGTGGGAGAAGCCCATGTTTCGCATTTTTGGCGCCGTCGTGCTCGTAGCGGTTGCCGGACTCGGCTTGCCGGGGTGCATGGCGCCGTTCCCGGACGCGCACGAGGGCCGCTCGCCACACGCGGCCGGCGCGGCGTTGCGGCGTCTCGAAGGGCATGAGGACGTTGTTTGGGGCATCGCATTTTCGCCCGACGGCAAGCAAGCGGTGTCCGCCGGCTACGACCGCACGGTCCGCGTCTGGGACGTAACGCGCGGCGTGGAAGTGCGCCGCCTGGAAGGACAGGATGCGCCGGCCCTCAGCATCGCGTGGACGAAGGACGGCCGCACCATCGCCACGGGCGGGGGCGACGGATGCATTCGTCTTGGGGATGCGAAAGACGGGAAGCCGCCCGTTGTTCTCAAGGGCCACACGGGATCCGTGACAGGAATCGCGTTCAGCGCCGACGGCAAATGGCTCCTCTCGGGCGGCGGCGACAAATCGGTCCGCCTCTGGGACGTCGCCACCCGACAGACGAAACACGTATTGCGGGGCCATGAGGATTGGGTTTGGTGCGTCGCCCTGTCGCCCGACGGCAAGCGGGCACTGAGCGGCGGCGCCGACAAGATCGTGACGGTTTGGGATTTGGAGTCCGGCAAATCGTTGCGGACCTTCGGCGCTCACGCCGGCCCGGTCAACGCCGTCGCTTTTTCACCGGACGGCAAGATGGCCCTCAGCGGCAGCACCGATCACACCGTCCGTTATTGGAATCCCGACAACGGCAAAGAGCAAAGACAGTACGAGCACGACGGCTCGGTTCATTGCGTCGCATTTACACCACAGGGACGCTACGCAATTAGCGGCGGCGGCGACAAGAAGCTCCGCCTTTGGGACTTGAACGAGGACCCCAACACGTCACGCCGACCGCCCTATCCCAACGACGAATACACCGGCGGACAATTCGGGCTTGGCAATAGCGCACTGGATACTGCCCGGCGGTTCGAGGGGCATACCGAGACCATCTACTGCGTTGCCGTATCGCCCGACGGCCGGTTCGCCCTGTCGGGCGGCCGTGATCCCGTGATCCGCCTGTGGGCGATCGACGACAGCGACCAGGAAGTGCGGCACTTCGAGGGTCACAAGGAATATGTTTGGAGCGTCGCGTTTTCCCCAGACGGCCGCCACGCACTTTCGGCCGGCGGCGGCGAGCACAAGGACGGCGCCTGGACCGGTGGTTCGGACTTTGCAATCCGTCTCTGGGACGTGTTCACCGGCAAAGAGGTGCGCCGTTTCGAGGGTCACACGGGGGCGGTAAATTGTGCCGTGTTCTTGTTGAACGGCCGGCAGATTCTCTCCGCGAGCAACGACAAAACCATTCGTCTCTGGGACACAACGACGGGCCGTGAACTGCTATGTATGAAGGGTCACACGGGGCCCGTGACCAGCGTGGCCGTTCTGAACGGCCGCGCTACCGTTGCGCCCGGAGCGGCGATCAAGGATAAGGCGCCTGAGTCCAGCCCCGCTCCCGGATTGCAGGCGCTGTCGGCGAGCTGGGACGGCAGCGTCCGCCTGTGGGACCTCAAAGATGGGAAGGAACTGCACACGTTTACCGGCCATTCCGGGCGCGTTTGGGCTGTCGCCGTTTCACCCGACGGGCAGCGAGCGGCGTCCGCGGGTGACGACACCGGAATTCGCCTCTGGGACCTGAAGGAGAAGAAGGAATTGTACCGCTTCCCGAGCGGCAGTGCCAAAGCCCTCGCCTTCACTCCCGATGGCAGCCAGCTTGTCAGCGTCGGCGCGGACCGCAAAATTCATGTCTGGGACGTGACGAATCGGAAGTCGCTCCGCGAGATCGCCGGGCACACCGGCCGCATCGAGTCGCTGGCTCTCTCCGCCGACGGCAAGTACGCCGTCACCGGCAGCGAAGACAAGACGTTCCGCGTGTGGGATTTGACCGCGGGCGTACAGAAGCAGAAATACGAAACGCACGCAGGCACCGTGACGGCGGTCGCGTTTTCCCCGGACGGCCGCTTCCTGCTGAGCGGCAGTTGGGACAAGTCCGTGCGGCTCTGGAAATCGCCGGTATTGTCCGGCGCACTCGCCGGCCCGCCGGGCGGCATCGGCACGCGCCGCGCTACGATGGCTATTTCCAAGTAATGGAATGACGTCACGACGTCGGCGCCCGTCTTCGCCACAAGAAATACACGGGCAGTCCGAGCAGGACAATGACCAACCCCGGCAACGTCGTCAGCGGCTGATACGCGAACAACACGCCGAGAATCGTCGACGCGCCGATGATGTAGAGCGCCGGCACGATCGGGTAGCCAAATGCCCGATACGGGCGGTCCACGTGCGGTCGGGTCACGCGCAGTCGATAGACGCCGACAATCGTCAAAATGTAAAAGATGAGCGCGGCGGAGATCACGTAATCAAGCAAGTCGCCGTAGAGATTGCCATATTCCTCGGTTTTCGTGTTATACGTTCGCGGCAATACGAGAGCCGCGGCCCACAGTCCTTGAAAAGCCAATCCCCAGCCCGGCACTTTCGCGGCATTTAAGCGGCCCGCCGGCTGGAAGAAGACGCCGTCACGGGCCATCGCGTAGTATGCGCGTGCCCCGGCGAGGACAAGCCCGTTGGCGCAGCCGAAGGTTGAAACCATGATCGCAGCGGCCATTAGGGTTGTCCCCGTCGCCGGAAAAATGGTCTCGAGCGCGGCCGTGCCGACACGATCCTCCTTCGCGTGCTGAATGTCCTTGAAGGGGAGCGTCGCCAAATACCCGACGTTGGCCAGCAGGTAGAGGCCGATCACCAGGCCCGTTCCGAGCGCCAGTGACAGTGGAATCGTGCGCCGGGGGTCTTTCACTTCGCCGGCGGTGAACGTGATGTTGTTCCAAGCGTCCGATGAAAAGAGCGAACCGGTCTGCACCACGCAAAGCGCGACAAACAAACCGAAAATGGTCGTCGCATCGAGTCCACTCGCCTTCTCCACCGTCTCGGCTGGATGCCGGGTCCAAAAGTCGCTGAAATTGGCCTCGACGGTAGCCGCCTTCCAGCCAAACACGAGACACAGGACGATAAGCCCAATCAGCGCGCCCGTCTTTGCCGTCGTGAAGACGTTTTGGACGATCTTGCCGTATTGCAAGCCGCGCGTGTTCGTCCAGGTCAGCAGCGCGATCAGCAATAAAGCGACAAGTTGTGCCGTGTTGAGCGACACCGCGTAGTTTGCGCTTAAGCGAATGGGTTCAACGATGTAATTGCTTTGCGAAATCCGCGGCCAAAGGACGCCGAGGAACTTCGCGAACGCGATGCCGACCGCGGCGATGGTTCCGGTCTGGATGACCAGAAACAACGTCCAGCCATAGAGGAAGCCCAACAGCGGTGAGAACGCCTCGCGGAGATAGACGTATTGCCCGCCGGCCCGCGGCATCATCGCCGCCAGCTCGCCGTAAGAAAGTGCCGCGGTGACGGTCAGCACGCCAGTGATGACCCAGGCGACCAGCAGCCAACCGGGGCTGCCGAGCTTTCGCGACATCTCCGCCGAGACGATGAAGATGCCGGAGCCGATCATCGAGCCGACCACGACCATGGTGGCGTCGTAGAGACCGAGGCCGCGGTGGAATTCGGTGTCGAGTTTTTCAGCCGCGGTTTCCGTTGCGGAAAGGGCTGTCTTTGACATGTGGAATCCTTAAACGCGAGCGCCGCTGAATGATTCGAGATACTATATACATTGACACGCACGATCGTGCGACCGAGATTTGGATTGATGGCGGCCTTCGCCGACCGTGGCCAGTTGACGCGAACAACCCAGGGAAAGGAGGATTGACGATGGGGCATCCTCATTACACAAAGGAAGAAATCGCTCGCCGCGGCAAAGAGTGGTATGAAAAATCAATCCGCGCGAAAATGACGCCCGAGAACAAGGGGAAGGTGCTTGTCATCAACGTGGACACCGGTGACTATGAACTCGATCAAGACCATCTGGCCGCGTCGCGTCGCGCGCACGCCAAAGACCCCGCCGCCCCGTATTTTGCGATGCGCGTCGGCTACCGGGCGTACGGGACAATGGGCGGCTCGATGACAAGCCTGGAGGAGCAATGATCCGCGGAGAGGTAGACGCTAATCTCCAGGCGAAGGCGCCGCTTAAGGCGCTGGGGCGCGCGGGACAAGTGGCAGATCTGACCGCCATTATTGATACGGGCTTCAGTGATTTTCTGTCGCTGCCGCCTGCGATTATCCGGGACTTGGGTTTTGAATTTGAAGACCCGGTGACGGTGATTTTGGCTGACGGCAGTGAAACCGTCTTAGACACCTACGCGGGTCGGATCGAGTGGGACAATCGCGAACTGCGCATCGTTGTCATAGAGGCGGATGGAGACGCGCTGATTGGGATGTCGCTTTTGCGAGGCCATCGCCTTCAACTTGACGTCGGCGAACATGGTCCGTTGCTTATCGATGCGCTGACGGCGTGAATGCCGACCAATGATCCAGCCATCGATACGCCAATTCCCGCGCCTCCGCCGGAAAGCTGTGCTTCCCCTTGTGGTTGTACACCCCCACCCGCTCGCCCGCTCCCAAGAGTCGATACACCGGCAAAGCGGCATGCACGAACGGCCAACTGGCGTCGCCGTCCGCGTCATCGCCGCCCATGATCAGGAACGGTCGCGGCGCGATGAGGGCCAGCAATTGGTGATGCTCCAGTGCGGGAATGCTCGGTTTCATCCGTTCGGTGAGGTACCACGCATCCGTCCAGTTGCTCATGCGCAGGCCGATGCCGCCTTCATTGAAGACGCCGACCTTATAGCGCGGGTCAAACGCCATCGCGTAGAGCACTTCCTTGGCGCCGAGTGAGTGGCCGATGCAGCCGATGCGCGCTTTGTCCACCGCGGCAACCGTTTCGAGATAATCAATGCAGCGGCCGGCGTCGAACGTCATCTTGGCCATGCCGGTCCAACCCGGGCGGCGTTTTTCGAGAGCCGTGGCCTGCCCCTTCGCCCAACCGACGGGGTCCTTGAGGATGTAGCATTCCGGGCTGAGTGTGACGTAGCCGCGCTGCGTCAGTTGCAACGCCAGCGCCATGTCGGCACGCTGACCGAGGCCTACCGGCTCCTTTAAGGTGTCGCGCGTCGTCGGGTGGAACACGACGATCGCAGGCCGCCTTTCGCCGTCCTTCAATCGCGCGGGGATAAGGAGGTATGCGCGCATGCGATCGTCCCCCTCGGCGGCGAAGCTGACGAGCTGCCGGGTGTAGCCGTCGAGTGTTTCGACTCGCTCTATGCGCGTGTCTAGGTTCGCGGGTTTTTCAGCGTCTTTTCCGAGGCGCTCCCGCCAGGCGGCGCGGAGGCCGTCGCGCGCTTTGTACCACTCGGCGTGAGTCGTGATGGGCTTGCCGTCCGGCGTCACGAGGAGTGGTTTGAGACCGAGATCCGGAATCGTCGCCTTCGCATAGGGCTGCTGCGCGAGCGCGGGCCAATCGAAGGAAGGCTCACCGGGGAGGACGCAGGGGGACGCAGAGGAAACGCAGAAAAGAAGTAGAGCAGGCCAAAGTCGCATCGTAGATTCCTCCATCTCTCTGCGTCCCTCGGCGTCCTCCGAGGTGGATTCACTAGAACTCAATTTCCCGCCGGCGCAGCAGGTCCGCCATCCGGTCCGGGTAATCGGTCGTCACGCCGTCAATACCCCATTCGAGTAGGCGAACAAGATCATCCTCGTCGTTGACCGTCCAGGGGATGACGCGAATGCCCCCCGCGTGGCACTGGTCGACGATCGTTCGGTCCAGGAATCGGTACTCCGGGCAGTATATCTGTGCGTCGGCCGCGCGCGCGATGGCGACCGGGTCCACGGGCGTCGTTCCCTCGATCAATACGGCGCCGGTGAGCAAAGGCCGGCGCTGGCGCAGAAGCCGCACGCTGCGATGGTCGAAGCTGCGCACGTTTATGTTGGGCAGCCATCGTGAATTGCGGTGGATGGCATCTTCAATGATCTCCTCCAAAAGCCCCCCGGTCCCGTCGAGGGGGCCGCCAACCTCATCGGCATTCCAAGGAACGCGTTTGATTTCGAGATCAAGCCGCAGCTTACGAACGTGCTTTTGTTCTTCCCCCTCACGTCCTTTCGCGGCGCGCTCGCCCTGGTAGAGATCGGCGAGCATAAAAAGGTCGAACAGCGTCGGGGGAGAGAAAGGATCCATGTGCAAAGTGCGCGCGAGGAATGCGGCAAGCGGCGTCGGCGTCGCGTCCTGTGTTGGAAAACGAACCGGGTCAGGGTTTTGATCGGCAACGTAGCTGCGGATTTCTTCCACCCGCAGGGAACGTATCAGCGGTCGGCTCGAAGGGCTCGGGACGCTGGCCGGCGCTCGGACTCGACAGAGCCGTTCGGTGATTCGGGAATCGTGGAAGAGGACGGGCGTATTGTCCGCAGTTAAATGCACATCGGTCTCGATGGCGGACACGCCGCAATCCATGGCCGCTTCAAAACTCGGCAGTGTGTTCTCCGGCTTCAATCCGCGTGCGCCACGGTGTCCTTGCAACTCGAACGCGGCCATGTGTTCGGCTCCGCGCATGAAAAAACCTCGCTGAATATCCGTGAGGTTATCCAGCGAGGCCGGAACAGAGAAGAGGCCATTTCGAAAGGCAGGCGCGTGCGGTCCCGCCTCCCTAGCTAAGGAGTTTCCCAAGGCCGCAAGACGTTGTCAAGGAAATTCGCGGTTTTTCGTGTCGATGAGCCGCGCGCTCAGGGAAAATCACGGAAGAGTTGAACGCGGCCGGCGGGCGGAGTAGAGTGCCGGTCAGGCGCGTCGGCCGGAGTCGCGAACGCATGGACAACATGGGTCGGAAAGGTATGCTCTTTTCATCGCCGCGGCATTTCATTGCCTTTGTCGTTCTTGTCGTGGCAGCCGGCTGTTCGCCGCGTGCGGCCGAACTAACCCACGCCGAAACCGAGCCGCCGTGGTTTGAAGATGTTACGGAGAAAGTCGGCCTCGATTTCACGCACGATCCTGGTCCCGTCGGGCCCGATTATTTCATGCCGCAGATCATGGGCTCCGGGTGCGCATTCCTCGATTTCGACGGCGACGGACGGCTCGACATCTACTTGATTCACAACGGCGGCCCCAGCGGCAAGAAAAATCAGCTCTTCCACCAGGAGGCCGACGGCACGTTTCGCGATGTGTCCGCCGGCAGCGGTTTGGATGTCGCCGGCTACGGCATGGGCGTCGCCGTCGGTGACGTCAACAATGACGGCCGGCCCGACGTATTGCTCACCGAATATGGCGGCACGCATTTGTTCCTCAATCAGGGCGGCGGCAGATTTGTGGACATCTCCAAAGAAGCCGGGCTCGATAACCCGCTGTGGGCGACGGCGGCGGCGTTCTGCGATTTCGATCGCGATGGTTGGCTCGATTTGGTCGTGCTGAACTACCTCGATTACGACGCGTCCGTCCGCTGCCGCAGCGCGGGCGGCGAGCTGGATTTCTGCGGGCCGCGGATGTTTCCCGGAACCGTCGCACGGCTCTACCGCAATCGCGGCCCTCTGCCGGGGGCACGCTTTGAGGACGTGACGGGCAAAGCCGGCTTGAATTCGGTTCGCGGGAAGGGCCTCGGCGTGCTCTGTGCCGATTTCAATGGCGATGGCTGGCCCGACATCTTTGTGGCGAACGATCAGATGGCCAATCACTTCTGGATCAATCAGCACGACGGCACATTCAAAGAGGAGGCGTTGCTGCGCGGCGTGGCATACAGCGTGGGCGGCGCGGCCGCCGCCAACATGGGCGTCGCCTGGGCCGACGTCGATGGCGACGGTCTGCCGGATCTGTTCGTGACCCATCTCGTCGATGAGAGCCACACGCTGTGGAAGCAGGAGACGCGCGGCTTCTTTCAGGACCGAACCGCGGCGGCAGGCTTGGCCGCCGTCCGCAGCACCGGCTTCGGCACGGCGCTCGTCGATTTCAATCGCAATGGTTGGCCCGACCTCGTATTCGTCAACGGCGGCGTCGTGCGCAACCGTGGCGCGGGCGTCGCCGATCCGTTCTGGATGCAGTACGCGCAGTACAGCCAGCTTTTCGCCAATGTCGGGCAGGGCAAGTTTCGCGATATTTCCGCGTCGAACCCCGCCCTTTGCCGGGTGCTGAACGTGGGTCGCGGCCTCGCGGTCGGGGATTTCGATAACGATGGCGCACCCGACTTGCTCCTGACAACGGCCGGCGGCAAGGCTCGGCTGCTGCGCAACGTCGCCCCCGCGAATGGGCACTGGCTCACCGTCCGCGCGCTCCTGCCCGAAGCGAAACGCGACGCCTATGGCGCGGAAGTTACGGTGCGCGCGGGGGGCCGAATGTATTGGCGCTTGCTCAATCCCAGCTACAGTTATTGCAGCAGCAACGACCCGCGCTGCCATTTCGGCCTGGGGTCCAACGAGCGCTACGACGCGATTGACGTTCTCTGGCCGAACGGCAGCGCCGAGGTTTTTCCCGGCGGCGCCGCGGATCGGCAAGTGGAGCTGCGCCGGGGTGAGGGAAAGCCGACTTCGTTCGCACCGCGGAAATGAGCCCGATGTGACCAGCGCGCCGCCAACTTCTGCCTCGCTGCATTTCAAGCGTCGCCGTCTGCTTTTGTGCGTTGTACTTGCGATTGCGGCCCTCGGCGTCGCCGGCGCCGTCGTTTGGTGGATGCGCGTGCCGACCGTCCCAGCAATTCCAACCGAAGGCTTGGATGCGGACGTGGTTGCCGCCATCGCCAAAGCCCGTGGCGACGTGGCGGCGCGACCGCAATCCGCGGGCGCTTGGGGCCGGTTCGGGATGGTCCTTTTTGCCCACGAGTTGTACGCAGCAAGTGTTCCGGTGTTCGCCGCGGCAGAACGGTTGGATCCCGCCGACGCGCGCTGGCCGTATTTCCGCGGCCTGGCGCTAATCCAGCAACAGCCCGACGAAGGCGTCGCCGCGCTTGAGCGCGCCGCGACGTTGCCGTCGGGAACATTTTCCGTGCGCCTCGAATTGGCCGAGGAACTTCTAAAACTCTGTCGCGTCGATGAGGCCGACGCGCATTTCCGCGCTTTGTTCGCCGAGCAGCCCGAGAATCCACGCGCTCTGCTGGGACACGGTCAGGTGTTGGCGAGCCGCGGTGACTGGCAAGGAGCCGTAACGGTGCTCCGGAAGATCGCGGACCATCCCACCGCCCGGCGTGCGGCACGAATTGCGTTGGCCGAGGCCTATTACCGCTTGGGCGATGATGCGGAAGCCGACAGGCAACGGCGGCTTGCGGAACAAGCGCCGAACGATCTTCGCTGGCCCGACCCGTTCCTCCTCCAGGCGAAGGAATTTCAGACCGGCCTGAAACCGAGCCTCGATCACGGCTTGGAACTGCTCGCCGGCGGGCGCGTTGAGGAAGCAACGGCCTTCCTTTCCCGCGTCGTAAACGACCACCCGGACTCCGACAAAGCGCACCTGGCGCTCGCACGCGTATTCATCCGGGCGGGCACGCTCGACGGGGCGGAGAGAGAGCTGCACGCGGCGCTGCAGGTGAATCCGGCACTGGTGGAAGGGCATTTCTTGCTCGCGGGGACTGCGTTGGCGCAGGGCAATTACGACGCGGCGGAGCGAAGCTACCTGCGTGCCATCCAGCTGAAGCCGTCCTACGGCCTGGCCTATCACAATCTCGGCGAATGCCGATTGAAGCAAGGCAAGCAAAGTCAGGCCGCCGCCGCGTTTCGCGAAGCGCTGCGTTTGCGCCCCGATTTGACCGCCGCGCACTTGAAACTCGCAGAACTATTGATCGCCGACGGCAACGCGGCAGAGGCGATTTTGCACCTCGAAGAAGCGCTGAGGCTCGATCCACGCAACGACCATGTCCGCCGCTTGCTGGAACAGGCACGCGCGCGGACGTAGCCCTGAACCTGCATGACGCGGTTGTCTCGGCCGCGGCGCAACCTGGATACGTTGTTACAAATCTGCGCTAGAGCGTGAAGCGCCGTCGCTGTAGCCTGGAAGGTTCCTGACCAAGAGAGGAGCGTCCGATGCGAACTCCGATCCTTGTCGCGCTTTCCA
The DNA here is from genome assembly GCA_041499805.1 of Gemmataceae bacterium. GTDB lineage: Bacteria > Planctomycetota > Planctomycetia > Gemmatales > Gemmataceae > JBGQKZ01. Next base: position 97,638 of record JBGQKZ010000003.1, on the reverse strand, counting down.
GCTTTCTCGGCGTCGCGATCGGCGATTCGTGCTTCGGCGACGCGCCGGCTAAGTCCGGAATGTTCCCGCCCGGCGCTTACGTGCTGGCGGGCGGCTTCACGCCGGCGAAGGGGGAAAACAAGGCGGAAGTAAAGAAGCCGTTCCCATTGCAGCCTGGCCAGTACATCCTGAGCGGCGGCCCGAGTCCTACGGACCGCATCGTCGTGGACGACGATTTGGAGCTGAGCGTCGGCAGCAGAAAGCTATTCATCGACGATGATCACTTCCGCAGTATTGAGACCGGGGACAGTTGCACGTACAAGGGATGGCCGATCATCCTCGCGTTGCCGCCAAAGAGCCGGCTGCGTGTGCGTGCCATCGACTGCGCGCCGGTCGATGCAGTTCTCGGCGACCTATATCTACACCGGCACGACGGCGCCAAGGTGCGGCTGTTGAAGGCCAGGGAGCAGCGTTCGGCCCAGAATCTCCCGCACGTATTTGTCGATGAAGTATTCGATCCCGAGCGCGTATTCCCAACCGCCGCCGCGCCGCGACCGGCACAAGCGCTCAGCGCGGAACGGTTGCGTATCCTCTGGGACGACCTCGCCGGCCGAGACCCGGCGACGGCATACTTCGCCCTGTGGGAGCTGGTCAGCGACCCGGCGAAGACCGTGCCGTTTCTGGCGGAGCGTGTCAGGCCCATCACCCCGACGGATCCCCGGCGCCTGAATCAACTCCTGGCCAACCTCGACGCCAACCTGTTCCAAGTCCGCCAGCAAGCCACGCTTGATTTGAAGCAGATGGAGAAGCTCGCCAAGCCCGCCATTCGGCTGGCTCTTGAGCAGCGCCCCTCACCGGAGGCAAGGTTGCGCATGGAACGAATGCTCGCGCGCATTCAAGATGCGATCTATACGCCCGACACAATACGGGCTCTGCGTGCCATTGAAGTGTTGGAGCACATCGGCACGAAAGAAGCGCAAACGGCACTCGACCAATTTGCGGCAGGTGTGCCCGAAGCCCGGCTCACGCGCGACGCGAAAGCGGCCGTGCAGCGGCTGCGGAACACGGCGCCGTGATGGCCGAGCGCGACGGGTTTCAAGACAGAAAAACGCCGCTCGCGGCTTGGCGATCCAAAACAAAGGGGCCGGGAGCACTGACGCAATGCTCGCGTCCCCTTTTTTTATCCCGTAAAGCCGCAAGCAGGCGGGCTTCATTCCCTAACGCTTGAGCGCCTTATCAATTTGCTCCGCGCTGACGCCTCCAGTGATGGAGACCGTCTTATCGGCGGCGTCGACCTTGATGCTGTCGAACACCTCGAGCAACGGGGCAGCAGCCTTCTCCTGAGCCGCGATCAGGCTGGCGAACCCCTTCGCCGCGTTGATGCCGTCGCTGATCATTTTGCTCAAGGCCTTGGCGCCGTCGGCGTCCTTGGTGCTGATGACGAACTTCATCTTCACGTCATCCGTCAGCGTCACGCCGCCGGTAAGGTTCTCGATCTTGGCGACCACCTCTTTTGCCTGCTCGACCTTCGCCAGACCCTGCTGCAACGCCGCTCCCCCGACGACAAGCCACATGCTCTGTTTCGCGTCGGCCTTGCCGAGCAGGTCGGCGAACTGTGTGCTCTTTAGCGCGGTCTTCTTCTTGCCCGCCGCCTTATCGAGCGCCTCGGCGAGATAATCCTTGGAACCCGCGGCGACGAGAGTCGTCTTGCTGGCGGCGGCGACGAACATCGGCTTGTCGAGCTCGGGCGCGGAAACTTCAAACACGGTCGTCGCGCCAATCTTCTGCACCTTGAGATTGTCCGGATGGTCTTTGGCGTGCTGTTCGCCGGTGGCGTTGAACTTCGCGACGTCGAAGTGGCCGTGAACGATGACGAGGCCCTTGTCAGGATCCGTGCCGCCGGCGATCACGACGCTGTCGATGTCCTTGAGCGGGTCGATGCCGAGGCTGCTCAATACCTGGACCGCCATCGGCTCTTCTTTCAGCGCGGCGACGGCCTTCTCCGCCACGCCGTATTTCTTGAACAGATTTGAATCAAGCAATTGCCGGATATTGAGGACGAAGATCGCTTCCGAGTCGTTGGGAAGAAAGGGATCAACGTCGGCGGCATGGACCGGCGCCGTCACCGCAAGTGAGACGGCGGCCAACGAGGCGACGAGTAGAAAACGCAATCGACGCATGGAAATCACAGCCTCCAAAAGAATGCGACGGGGGAATCCTTTGCCAAAGCCCATACGAGGCGTTTCCGTGTATCCCCGAACAGGCGCGCCAATGTTTTCGGCCCGCAGGTTGAGCCGTCAAGCAGCGTCGCCACGCGCGGAGCCGCGCGCCGCGAAAGGGTCAACGTACACGGCTGATGATGCACTTCAAGTAGTTCGATTCCAAACACGTCGCGGCCACGGGATGATCCGGCGCCTGGCCGCGCCGTTCAAGGATTTGCACGTCGCGGTTTTCCGCCGCCGCGAGCTGGGCGAGCAGGTCGTCGAGCATCTCGGCACGGATCAAGCCGGAGCAACAGCAGGTGACGAGAATGCCGTCTGGATTCAACAGGCGCAAGGCGAGCGTCTGCAAACGTTCATAGCCACGCAGAGCTTCTTCGATCGCATTGCGCTCGCGAGCGAACTTGGGCGGGTCGAGCACGATTACATCGAACCGTTCACCGGCCTGATTTCGGTGATCGAGATGCGCGAATACATCCTCGCGGGCGAACGAGACGTTTGCGAGTCCGTTTAACTCGGCGTTTTGGCGGGCAAGGGCCAAGGCGGGCTCCGATACGTCCACTCCGATCACCTCGCGCGCCCCGGCCTTCGCGGCGTGCAAACCGAAGCCGCCCGTGTAACAGAACGCGTCGAGCACGCGCCGGCCGGATGCGAAGCGCGCGACGGCGACGCGGTTATCCCGCTGATCCAGGTAAAAACCGGTCTTCTGCCCTTCCGCGAGATGGACATGAAAACGAACGCCGGCGTCGTCAATCACAACAGGCTCGGCGGGAACCGCGCCCCAGAGCGGACCGTCCTGTAATTCCAATCCTTCCAGCCGGCCGATGCCGCGCTCGGTGCGCAGGTAAATCCCCTCGGGCTGAACGAGCTCGACAAGCAGCTCGGCGAGCATCGCGCGGCGTTGCGCCAGGCCAAGCGAGGTAAATTGGACCACGAGCCAACGGTCGTAGCGATCGACCGTCAATCCAGAGAGGCCGTCGCCTTCGCTGAACACCAAACGGCAGGCGCGGCCGGGGCCGTCGAGTCCAAGAATCGGGCCGCGCAATCGAAGCGCCGCTTCGAGCTGATCACGGAAAAAGGCGCGATCGAGCGGCACTTCGGGAAGCCACGAATAGAGACGGACGCGGATCTTGCTTTTGCTGTTGTACAAGCCGCGTGCGACGAAACTGCCTGTGTGGGAAAACAGGTCAACCTCGGCGCCGTCGGCGGGGTCGCCGACGACGGCGGAAATAGCGCCGGGATAGACCCAGGGATGCCGGCCGTAGAAGGGACGCGCTCGGCGGGCTTGCAAAACGACGCGCGGCAGGCTCATGAATCCCCGCGTTCCACGGCCTCGATGTAGGCGAGGGCGCGATCCAATTCGCGCTTGTTCTGCCGGCTCTTGAGCAGCGAGCGGACGCGGAGCAGCAGCTCACTTTTGTTGATGGGCTTGGTGAGAAAGTCGTCCGTGCCGGCCTCAACGGCGCGCTCCACGTCGCTCGGCTGATCGAGGGCGGTGATCATCAACACCGCGACGTCGCGCGTCGCCGTATTTGCGCGCAACCGTTTGCACACCTCAAAGCCGCTGATCTTGGGCATCATGATGTCGAGGAGGATCAAATCGGGATGCCAGCCTTGCACCTGGTGCAGCGTCTCGTCGCCGTCCGCCGCGGTGCGCACCTCATAGTCGCACCCGGCGAGATAGGCTTCCAGCAGCTCGACGCCTTGCGGATTGTCGTCGGCGATGAGGACGCGCGGCGGTGCTGGGCTCGTCGTCGGTGCGGATGCTGGCACGCTCAACTCCCGTGAAGCAAGCCGGCGAAAGGCCGGTAGGGCATTATTATAGCGATACGGCTAGAAGGGAACGAGCCGAACGGCTCAACGGAAGAGAAAGTGAAATTCATGTTCGTCCCAGGCGCTTCCAGATTTCGGCCAGCATGCATCCTCCAAACACCGACGACCTTTTCTCGCGTTCGCGAGAAAAGGTCGTCGGCGTATCTTGATCGTGCGCCGCGATCAGTTACTAAACTCCGGCCGCCGCTGTGCCAGTTGCGCTTGCAGCCGAGCGACGATGCTCGAGTGCATCTGGCTCACGCGCGACTCGCTGAGATCGAGCGTGGCGCCGATCTCTTTCATCGTCATGTCTTCGTAGTAATAGAGGATGATGATGAGGCGTTCGTTGCGGTTGAGACCGCGAGTGACGAGGCGCATCAGGTCGCGGTTTTGCAACCGGTGCGTTGGATCTTCCGCTTTCTTGTCCTCGAGAATGTCGATCTCGCGGACATCCTTATAGCTGTCCGTTTCGTACCACTTCTTGTTCAGGCTGACGAGGCTGACGGCGGTGGCGTCGCCTTGCATTTTGTGCAAATCGTCGAGCGTGACGCCGAGGCGTTCCGCCATTTCGTCCGGCCGTGGCGGGCGACCGTATTGCGCTTCGAGCGACTTGCGGGCTTCTTCCAGCTTGCTGGCCTTGCTGCGCACGAGACGCGGCACCCAGTCCATGGTCCGCAATTCATCGAGCATGGCGCCGCGAATGCGCGGCACGCAGTAGGTCTCGAATTTGACGCCGCGTTCCAGGTCGAATGCGTCGATCGCGTCCATCAGTCCGAACACGCCCGCGCTGATCAAGTCGTCAAGATCCACCCCTTCCGGCAAGCGGGACCAAATGCGTTCCGCGTTATATTTCACGAGCGGCAGATAGAGTTCCACCAACTGATTTCGCAGCTCAATAGTGGGTTGTGCCCGGTAGTCGCGCCACAGTTGCTGGACGTCCACGTCCACATGCGTCACCATGGACTCCTCCCTGATGTTTGGCAAGCGCTGTCAAAGTGCCCCACTGCCGCAAGCAGTCACTCGGTGCCGTGGCCGCGCGCTGACGGCAAGCCGCAGCGTGAGCGGTATGGCGGCACTAGCTGCTTGACGAACCCCCGGAAGAGCGGGTTGAGAAGGCGGCGAGGTGTCAATACCCCGCAGTCCCCCGTGGCGAGCCGATGGTTGAGAATGTGGCCCCGCGGCGTTCCCCGTGAAAGGGAAGTAGAGCGGTAATGGCCTTCCTTGGCTCGTCCGCGAACCCGGACTCAACGTGGACTGGCTGGAACGATCTCCGCGAAGGCCCCCGCCCTCGCAGCCGTCGTCACCCCTCACCCTATCCTCTCCCCTTAGAAGGGAGAGGATAGGGTGAGGGGTGACGGCAGCCCCCGGTCGTTCCCGAACCACGTCCTCTTTCGGTGGCGGCCCCCCGATTGGGCTACCCGACCCCGTTTGCCGAACCCCGTCCGATGCGGCCCTGAAGAGGCCGCACGCTTTCCTCAGTATCGACCGCTTCGCTGTCCGGCCTGCAACAAAAGCTTCACGATTCGCATTCATCCCTCTCCCCGCTCGACCGGACCTGCTCGGCGAATCGACGGCGCCGGACCGGCTGCCGGAAAAGCAGCTCCCCCGGACACGGGACCTTTCTGGCCCATGTGCATACGGCGCCCCATCTGCACGTTCGCGGGCCTGGCGTCTGGCCCGCAACGTGTGCCGTTATGCGCTTGCCGTACCCACGTTGGCCCCAATGCCGTCGCGGACCCAAGAACCCCGACGGGTTCCCAAGTCCGGCGCCGGCGCTGGCCGCCGCGTCGGGCGGGCAAGCGCGTCTCTCTCTTGCGTAAAAGTGGAGGGGGGCTCATACGCTTTATGAGAGCGTGTGTCAAGACCGCGTGCAGCTCGGAAACCAGCGGTCCGCGGGCTTCTGAAATGATTTCCGCCCTCTTGCTTTGCCGTTGCCTCACCTTATGATGAACGTGCGCCAAGGGAGGGAGGACTGTTTCGGCCGGAGTTCGGTTTCCGGCGCTCACCCCCGTATCCCGCCTTGATCTCCCCCTTGCCGCGGCCCGTGTGCGGGCCGAAAACCTTCACTACCTGAGGAGTGCCGCATGAGCAGGTATGTACGTTTTTGGTTGGCTGGTACTGCCGTCGGAATGATGGCTCTGGGGTTCCTTGCCGTCGTGAACCGAGGCGTCGCCGCGGACGAGGAGAACAAGGAACGGGCCGCGGTTCTGAAGCTTGCGGACATGATCGCCAACGGCAAAACGGACGCCGCCCGCAAGGAAGCCGCGACCATCGCCAAAGGGCTCGATCTCGAAGACGTGATGCACAATTTCAAGTTACGCAAAGACAAGGGAATCGGATTCGGCGAGAAAGGGCCGAGCAACACGGCGGACGGTATCGAGGCCAAGCTAATCAATCTTGGCAAGAAGCCGCTCAGCGCGAACGACATGAAAGCCCAAGCGGATGCGATCGCGGAAATGGCGAATCGCACCGCGGCGATCGCTCAAATCGCGTCAAACAATCCGTCTTCCAAAGTGAAGGGGGCGAAGGCACTCCAGGACTGGAAGAAATGGACCCAAGAGATGGAAAAGGCGTCGCTCGATCTCGGCAAAGCCGCCAAGGCGAAAGATTCAAAGGGCGTCAAGGACGCGGCCATGCGCGCCAACGCAAGCTGCTCCGATTGCCACGCTTTGTATAAGGACTAGGCGTTCGCGACATGAGATCACGTAGCATAGCGGGCCGGGGTGAACCGTCACTCCGGCCCGTTGTCGTCCACTTCTTCGTTGGCACGGCCGGCACGATCGGCGCAATCATTTCTTCCACCGGCTCGTCCCTTCTTTGCACCAGCTTGCGATTCTCAAACGGGTCCGGCACGCTGAGACGGATAAACGGAGCAGGCTGGGTACGCTTCGGTGCTGGCGCCGTGAGTGCGGCCGACAGCGAGAGGTCCGCCGTCGGGTCGTCCAGCGATACGCGATCCGTCACTGCCTGACCGACAAGGGGCAACGGTGCTGGCGACGTTATATCCGGCGATGGCAACCGAACGCGGTCGCCGGCGGGAAGATGGATGCGTTCGGGAAGCCGCGTGTCGATCAGACCGTTCGGCACGACTTCCCCCGGCAGCGGACCGGGGCGCAGCGGGCCAGGGCCCTTGTCCAGGCGCAGTCGTACAGGCGGAGTTTGAGCGGGAAGCAGGGGCGCGCTCGGCTGGTCGATGGCCGAAGGCGAAGCCCGACGCGGGGCGGCGACGTCGGCCGAATAAAAGGCGATCCGCGTTTGCGGTTGCAGCAAGCGCGCGAGCAGTCGCCCGGCGCGATCGTCGGGAAAGCGGAATTCCTCAAGCGCGGTTTCCGCGGGCTGTGCTTCGCGTGGCCGCTGTGCGACCGGCGCAGAGACCTCCGCGGTAACATCCTGGCTTGGCAGTTCCGCCGCCGCGGGCCGATTACACCCGGCAAGCCCGGCCATGCCGAAACCCATCGTCATCCATAGCGCGAGACGCATCGCAGTCCCTCGAATCAGTTGCCCACCGGCGCTTCGATCACCAATTTCACCGGCGTCCCAATCGCGGGCACGACTTTTTGGTCAACTTCCAGCTTTACGTACTTCTCTTCTTTCAGCGTCAAGTTCGTTTGAAATACCGTTTGGTCCGTAACTGGGAAGATGGAAATCAAGGTGCCTGTTGCGTCAGCGCCATAAACCATTTCGTCCTTGTTCGGGTCCGGCTTCGACATCACGGAGCCGGTGAAACGCCATTCAACTTTCGGCATCGACTTACCGCTTTTCGGGTCGATGAGCGTCTTTTCGATCGGCACGCGCTTCGGTTGGCCGTCAGGTCCGGGCACTTCCAGATAGATGTTGACCTTCGGCCCGGACGGCGTCTTGCCGTCCTGCGCGACCGGCGTTCCCGGTTTGAGGCCGAGCGATTCCAACGCCTTGTGTACTTCGCTTGGCTTGATGTCAATCGTGACCACGGTTTCATGGGCCTTTTGCCCTTTGGGGAACGGCCAGCAGGCGACAACTTCGATCGGATACGGGAGGCCGTCAGGTTTCTGATAACGCGGATCGTCAATCTTTCGCGGCGCCACTTTGCAGGGGACCGTGATCGTCCGCTTGTCTTTGTCCACGACGATCGCGTCAGCCGCGAGGCCTGAGCTGCTTATCATCAGGACGACGCCGGCGAAGAATAGGAAGCGAATCACAGCAGACTCCTCCTGTTTTTACTTCTCCCCGATGCAGACCACGGCGGTCGGCTTTTGCGCGGACGATCCTTCGAGGTTGCACGTGGCGACGAACACGCGACCGCCTTGCACGACGGGGCCGCCATAGACCATGCCGGGCGCTTTTACGTCGGGATGGGCGCCGAGATCGAGTTTCCAACGCGCCGACCCGTCCGTGACATCGATCGCGTGAACGACGCCTCGCAAATCGCCGACATAGACGACGCCCGCTGCAAGCGCAGGTGGGGCGAACAGCGGCATTTTGGCGTCGTAGACCCAGCGGCGTTCGCCGGTAAGATCAAAGGCACGTACTTTGCCGTCCGTCGCGGCGGCAATCGCCAAATCGTTCGTCAGGGCAGCACAGGAAACCACGCCACCCGGCAGGTCCTTTCGCCATTTCTCTTTGCCATCGACGAGGTCGAACGCGGCGATCGCGCCTTTCGCCCCCTTCAGGGCCTTCGGATCGTAGCCGATGGAGCTGCCGGTGACGATCACGAGGTTCCCCGTGACCGAAGGCCCGCCCCAAGGATTGAGTCCGAGCGGCGTCCGCCACAGCACCGAACCCGTCTTGGCATTCAGGCAATAGATCGCCCGGTCGCCGACTTGCTCCTTGTCGAGAAATGCCGACGCCACAAGCACTCGGTCGCCGACCACGGCCACGGGAGCATCGACGTGCAACTTGTCTTTGCCCTGTTGCCAAACGAGCGTTGGGGCCGGCTTCGGCAATTGATCTTCATTGGGCGGCACGGCGAAGTCGGGGTCTTTCTTCTTGTCGGCTTCGTACTTTGCCTGTAACTCGGACCATTTCTGGTCGAGGACCTTCTGTACCGACCCGAGATCAAGTTCCTTGCCTTCCAGCGTGACGCGGTTCATATCGACGCAGAGCACCCCGGCGGCGCCGCCGCCGAGGTAAACCCGGCCGTCGGCCACGGTCGGCGATCCTTCGAGATGGACGAGCTTGCCCGGCTGCGGAAGCTGCCAGAGCGGTAGGCCCTTGTCGATACGCAGGCAATGAAGGATCGCGCCGTCCGTTTGGTGCATGCCGTCGCCGAAGATCAGCTTGCCGTCGGCGACCGCGGGCGAGCTGACGGTTGGGAGTTTCAAGAACGGCGTGCTTTTCGACCAGAGGACACGCTGTGCCGCCTTGGGATCGGCGGCGAGGCAGTAGAAGGTCGAAACATTAAACGCGCCCAGACCAGAGATGAACAGTTGGTCGCCGACGGGCAAGGGCGAAGCGACGAAATGTTCCTGGGATTTCATGACCCAGAGCACATTGGGCTTCGCCGGTCCGGCCGTGTTGTCGGCGTTCCCGGTACGACGGAGATTGCCACGATACGTCGCCCACGGTTCGGCCGAAGACGCCTCGCGCAAAGGCGTGAACACGCAAAGACTGAACGCCAAACTGATCGCCAACAACACACGCATGCCATATTCCTTTGCGTCTTGGCGCTTTCGTGCGAGATATAGATATTATTCGATTACCCCGCGAACAGGCGCATTGGCGACCTTGATGTCCTTCATGCGCGTCATGCCGGAGGAGTCGCGAAGCTCCAACCGGTATTGGCCTGGCGGCACCGCGAAACGAACCTGCGAAGACGCCTGGCCGCCGCGGCCGTCGCCGCCGGAGAGGAACTGGGCCGCGTGCTGTTTCCCTGCCAGGTCAAGGAGGCGGACCCGGCTGCCGACGGCGCTGCTGCCGGCGACGTTAAAGGTGACGGGAAAGCGCGGCCCCTGGGTCGGATTGCCAAGCAGCACCGCCGATTCCTGTCCTTCGTTGTTGAACACCATATCCAGGGCGCCGTCGTTGTTGAGATCGACGAGGCAGACCGCCTGCGTGTTGAAAATACGCTGATGCAGACCGAGCGCTTCCGTCGCGTCTTCAAACGTGCCGTCGCCCTTGTTGCGGAAGAAGCGATTGGGACCGTGCAAGCAGCCGACGACCAGGTCAAGCTTGCCGTCGTTGTCCACATCGCCCCACGCGGCGCTCGTAAAATCGCCGCTGGTTTTCGCCAAGTCGCCTGCCTGTGCGGTCACGTCGGTAAAGTGCCCGGCGCCGTCGTTGCGGAACAGCTTGCAAGCGCCGTGTTGTGGAACGAACAGGTCGGGCAGCCCGTCGCCATCGAAGTCGCCGAACACCGGACCAACACCGCCGGGTTGATAAACGATGCCGGAGTTCGGAGCGGCGACAAAACCCTGCGGCGTGTTCAGGACGAGCAGCCCCGTGCCGGCGCCGTAGAGAAAATCAGGCCGGCCGTCGCCGTTGACGTCACAAACGGTGAGCGTGTCGCCGCGGAGGTTGCCGCCAACGCCATCCGAACCGAGACCGACATGCATCGAAATGTCCTCGAACCACTGCCCTTGCGGCGCTGCGGGCGTACCTTGTCCGGCGGCGAAGTAAAACGCCCATTCACCGTCGCCCTGACAAATCTTCAAAAGCAGCCTGTTCTTGCCGGCGTTGAGATGCGCCTTGTGGCTCGCCTGGTCCGGCGCACACGCGCGGTATTCGTTCTGCGAAATGATCTTCTGGCCGTTCAGCCAAACGGTCAGCGTGTCATCGCTGCCAAAGGAAAGCGGCATTTCGACAGGGCCCGTGCAGTCGATTTCGCGATAGAGATACGCGACGGCATTGGTTTTCTGTTTGAAGAGTGCGGCCAGGTCGTTGACGGCGGCGTCGTTGAAAGCCGCGTCGCGCCAAAGCGCCTTCTCGCCGCCTTTGCCATCGTATTGCTTGGCGAAGTCGATTTCATTTTCGGGCGGATAGACCGTATCGAAGCCGCGCTGACCGCTGTTGTCGAATGGACCGATCACGTGCCATTTGCCGAGCGTCGCCTTTCCCGGCGGCCGAACGTTCGGCAGACCCTTGTTGCGATAGAGGCGCAGACCGTGATAGCCGTTGCCAAGAAGGATGTCCGGTCTGCCGTCGCCGTCGTAATCGATCCACGCGGCGGCGGTGAGATCGTAGCACGCTTCCTTCGGCAACAGGTGGCTATCATCGCGGAAGCTGCCGCCGAGGTTGGTCAGCAGCTTCGGTCCGGTCGGCGTGGCGAGCAAGAGGTCGGGTTTACCGTCGCCGTTGTAATCGGCCCACACCGCGGCCCGGCAACCCGTGATGCCCGGCGGCAGGCTAATCTCGCTCAGCGCTTCGCCGCCGTTTTGCAGGACAACGACCTTGCCGGCGCCGATCAAGCAAAGATCGATCTTGCCGTCGCCGTCGAAATCGACTGCCGAGATGGCTTGCGCATCCGGATCGACCCGGGACAAACTGGAAATGTGCGTGAAACCGGGCATGCCGACGAGCCGGCGGAAGTCTTCACCGCCCCAGCCGACGAAATCGCGCTTGGGGTTGTAATCTTGCAGCTTGAGGCTTGCTTTGAGTCGCTGAATCCTCGCCCGCCGCAGGTGCAGATCGTCTTTGTTGCCGTCCACCATGCACGGCACAACGACTTCCTTGCCGGCGACAATTTCGGTAACCGCGGCGGCGAGTTTGTCCACGTTGCCGGCGAAGCTACGGAGGAGGAACGGTTCGCCGTGGCTCATGTTCCACCACTCGCCGCCGGCGTAGGCCTGGTACCAGTAGGTGCCGATGCACATCTCGCTCGCGCCGCCGTTGTGGAAGAAAATCGCCGTCTTGCCGGGTTCCGCCCACTCCATCGGATATTGCCACTCGCGTGGATGGAAGCCGCCGCGGCCGATGTTGTGCTTAATGACGTCGGTCGGGTGCGTGCCTTTCAAATCCTTGATCTTGCGATAGATGATGAGGTTTTTTTCTTTGTCCACTTTCTCGACTTTCACGATCATCACGTTCGTCGAGAGCTGGATGACGAGCCCGAGACTGTGCGGGGCTTCAACGTAGGCGCGAGAGGCAACGACTGCGACACCCAGGCACAGAGAAGAGAGAACAAAAAGAAGCAAAGTTCGGGCGGTGCGTTTCCGGGTCGCGAGGGCTCCCATGGTCTATCTCCTTCGCCTTCTATTGACAGCTGCGTAACCCGTGCCACACAAGCCTGAGGCGCGAGCGAAGGGGCGTCGTCGATTCCTTCGCTTGCGCCTCAGGCTTGTGTCCGATGTGTTGCATTGGTTACGCAGTCCTCAACAGGTCGCTGTCTCTGTGCTTCCGCGGCTCTGTGGTTAGCTCTTTGTCAACGTCGCCAGCCGTTCCTTGGCCGCGTCCGCCCACTTGGTATCGGGATGCTCGCGGATGACGCGCTCGAGCAGTTTCACGGCGTGCTCGTGCTGCTTGTTCTCGACGAACGCACGGGCGGCTTCGCTCAGGGCGATGGCGTTCAACTCGGGATAGTCGTAGGTGAACGGCACGACGAGGAGGGCAGAGGTCGCTTCCGCGTAACGCTTTTGTTCCAAGCGACACAGGCCGATTTGCAATTGGGCCTTGGCGCCGATCTCGCTCGCGGTCGCCGATGTCACTTGCTGATAAGCGTTGACGGCATGGTCGAATTGCTTCTGATTCTGCCACGCCCAGCCGACGCCGTAGCGAGCTTCGTGAACCCAGGGGCTATTGCCGAACCGCCCAATAACGTGTCCATGCGCGTCGCGGCTCTGATCCCACTGTTTCAGTTGAGCGAACGCGTGACCGAGACGAAGCAAGGCACGGTCGCTGACGCCGGGGAGATTCTGAAACGGCGGTTGGTCGCGGAAGATTACAAGATGTTTAACGGCTTCGTTGGCGTCGCCCGTCTGCAGGAGACACTCCCCCGCGCGGTAATGTGCCTGACCCGCCAGAGGGCTCTTTGGATTCTGAGCGACCGTGTTGAAAAGGGCGAGGGCGGCTTTGGGATCGCCCTTCGCGGCAATGCACGTTCCGAGGCGGACGCGAATCTTGTCGGTTAGCTCCGGGTTTGGTTCTTTGTCGAGCGCCTCACGGAGAAGCTTGATCGCTGTGTCGTGCTCGCCGCGGTCGGCGTGCAATTCGGCTAACTCAAACCGCGCGTCGGCCGCCAGCGGCAGATCGGGGAACGCGGCGACGAGCGCCTGATACTCCGCGCGCGTCTTCAGCTCCGACGGCTGAAGCGGCACTTCGGACAGCGGCATGTCGGGCGCAGGTATGCTCCGCGGCCGCTGACCCGGCGGCGTTTTCTTCCCCTCCTCGTCCTTTCGTTTCTGCCACTTTTCGGTCTGAATCTTGGCCCGAGCCGCCGTGACCTCTTGCTCGGCGAGTGTTCGGCAACACCACGCCGCGTCGTAGTGCATGCGGGCGCGGGCTTCGGCCGCCGGCTGTTTTTGTTTCAGGTGGTCCGCTTGTGTGTCGAAGAATTGAATCGCTTCGCGGACTTCTTTCAAACCCTCATCGCGTAGTTTGTTTGCGGCGGCGATCTCTTCAGGCTTGAGGTTTGGGCTGGCCAACTTCTTGCGGGCAGTTTCCAGTTTGAGGATACTATCGTCCTTCAGACATTGGCCCCAACGCAGCGCCGCCTCGATTGCCTCGGGCCGATTGGGGGATTGCTGTAAGACGAGATTCAACACGGTCTTTGCCTCGGCAAACTTGCCGGCTTCCTTGAGTGCAACGCCGTGGTGATATTGCAGAAGCGCCACCCAGCCGGCCCGCGCCGGGTCTTGCGCCAGTTTCTGTTCGTGCTGTTGGCGGCATTGCTGCAATAAGTCCGCGGCTTCACTTGATTTATTCTGACCGCGAAGCAACGTTGCCAGTTCGAGCACGCCCAGCGGCGCGACGGGCGCGCTTTTGAGAGGCTCGTTCGTGAAACGCCGAAGCTCGTTGATCGCACCGTTTACATCGCCCGCCAGCGCGACGCACTTGGCTCTCTCGAAGACGGCTTGCGCCTGCAATTCGTGCTTGGGAAACTGCTGAATCAGCTTCTCGTAGGCGGCCCGGGCGCTGGCGACGAAGGGAGCACGTTCCTGCGGTACGACGTGCAGGGCGCCGAGACGCTGTTGGCAGTAGCCGAGTTTCAGCAGTGCATCCGGCGTTTGCGGGCCAGCCGGTTGAGCGCCGACGAAGCCCTCGAGTAGGTCCGCGGCGGCTTTTAGTTGTTCTTCCATGCGGCCCGCGGCGATCGCGTCGTCGGCTTTCGTCGGCGCCAAGCGGATCAGGCAGTCGGCGAGCAGATACGGCACGAAGGCGAGGTCGCCATTTCGGTCCTGTGCCGGGATCGCTTCGAGCGCCTCCTTCGCTTTTTCGAAGTCGCCTTTTTTGTAGAGAGCTTGGGCGATGCCAAAGCGGGCGAGGCTGACGAAGGCAAACTCTGGATACTTCGCGACGATAACTTGGTAACGCTTGATCGCCTCGTCGTGGAGGCGGGCCAACTCCGGCACGCGATTGGGCAGGTTGGCGTTCTTCTCCACGGCCAGCGCCTGGAAAGCGGCGTTTTCCGCGTGACGGAACAGCACTGCCGGCAGCAGCGTGCTTTTCGGGTACGTCTGGATGAACCGCGCGACGGCTTGATCGGAAGCAGCGTAATCGCCCGCGAGGTGCAAGGCGGCGACCTGTCGTTGAAGCACTTCCTCTTCGCGGTTTGGCAGGCATTTTTCGGCGGTGATTTGGCCGTATGTCCCGGCCGCGTCCTTGAATTGCTTCGCGAGTTGTTGCGTATCGCCTAGCTCCAGCAGAATTTCGCCACGGCGGGCCTTGGCATCGGCGTCCGTGCTACTGATTTGCTGAGCGCGCTCGGCCGCGCGCCGAAGGGTGTCGAGGGCCGTCTTCAGCGCTTGCTCGTAGGCGGCGGCATTGTTGGGATCGGCGACGCCGATTTGCGTTTTCGCGAGCCAAAGCAACGCTTGATCGGCAAGTTTGGGTTCCTTGTCGACGAGCGGTTGCAGCGTTTTCTGGGCATTGGTGAAATCGCGTTGCTGCACCTGGCAAAAACCGAGACGGAGTTGCGCTTCCCCGGCAAGCGACGCGGTCGCCGGCTGCTTGGCAAACTCCTGCATGAATGCGGTGAAACGCGTCGCGGCGTCGGCGAATTTGCCATCTTCGTAGAGCAAGACGGCGCCATTGAATGTCGCCCGCGCGACGTATTCGGGCGGCGGATCTTTCGTCAGCGCTTCCAGGCGCAGCTTCTCGTTGGGATCGGTTTTGAGCTTGTCAAGTTGCTTCAGGGCTTCTATTGCGGCCTGCTTTTGCTTGACATATTCCGCGATGACGCCGTCGTAGTGCAGGGCCGCTTCCTGTCGTTCGCCGTTCTGGTGGTGAAGTCGCGCGACAAGATAGCGGGCGTGCGCGCCGACCACCGCGTCCGTGAACGGCGACAATTGATTGAGCGACCGGCCTGCTGCCAGATAGTCCTTGAGCAAAAAGCTCGCGAAACCGTGGTAGTAGAGACCTTGCGGCCGGTAACGGCTCTTGGCCAGTACGGCGTTCTTGACGAACGGCTCCGCCGTCGCCTGCGCTTCTTTGAGTTTCTGTGTGCGGAGCTGCATTTCCGCCAGATCACAGCGGGAGCGGCAGGCCCATTCGAGATCAAGCGGCAGTTCTTTCGCGCTGGTGTCGAGGTCCTTCACGCGCGCGAGAAACGCCGCGAGCGCGGCGGCGAATTGTTTGCCCGCTTCTTCGAAGCGTTGATTCGCGGCCGTGCGCCGTTGCTGCGCCTCCTGCGGCTTGACGGAAATCTGCGCGAGTTCCTTTAAGGCGATGCCGCGCTGAGACAATCCGAGAAAATAGAGCGCCTGCGCGTGTTCCGCGAAGTTCTTATCGCCGGCAAGCGGTTGAAGTTGTTCGACGGCTGCGTTGTAATCGCGTTCCGGACTTTCAACAAGCGCCAAAGCAAGTCCGAAGCGAGCGGACGGGACGGCTTTGTGATTGCTATACTTGCCGAGAAACTCCCGAAAGCGAGCGATGGCGAAGGAATAGTTCTTCTCGTTGTAAGCCCGCCGCGCGCTTTGCAACACCATGTCGGCGGCTTGATCCGGCGTCATTTGCGCCGCGGCTTCCGACGGAGAGACGACAAGCATTATGAGCGCTAGAAAGAAAACCCCGAGCCATCGGGCGGCGAAGACGACGTGCATCCCAAGACCTCCTGAGGGATCGTTCCAAGTTGCGGCGGTCAGCGACCAACAAGCCCGATGCGCCCGCGCGGGCGAACAGACGCTCGCGCGTGCGCGGCGGATTCCCTATTTCGATTTCGGCTGAAGGCGAATGCCGGACTCTCCATCCATAGACGCAAACGGGCGCTGTTCCGATCCAAAAAACTTCCTTGCCGCGGCGTTGCGCAGGTGACGGCCCGCCGGCCGGACGTGGAGGCGGTAAGCGGTGGACAAGCGG
The DNA here is from genome assembly GCA_041499805.1 of Gemmataceae bacterium. Lineage (GTDB taxonomy): Bacteria > Planctomycetota > Planctomycetia > Gemmatales > Gemmataceae > JBGQKZ01. The sequence continues at coordinate 81,202 of JBGQKZ010000003.1, read as the reverse complement.
CACTTCATCCCATTGTGGGAACGCCGCTGCGCGGCGTCAAACGGATTTAATAAAGAAGGAGGCCAAAAGAGCGCGGGACCACGGCCTTGGAAGGATCACTGATACCCGTTCCGCTCGCGGCGCATGCGTGCGAGTTGATGCTCAATCATCGCCCGGCGGTCGGATTGGATCTTCCGATGCTGCGTGAGGCCGTACCGGCGGATTGCGAACAGGTCGAGCGCGGCCAGCGACATAATGACGAGCAGCACGACGAGAAAGACGATCCAGTAGACGCCGTAAATGCGTGTCAGGTCTTTCTGGATTTGTGCGTCCGCGACGGGCTCGTCATGTCCGGCCGGTTCGGTCAAGAAAAAGGAACCGACGAGCAGTCCGGCAAGAACCAGCATGAAGGCGCTGCAAATCAACCGGCGCCGCGCCTTGCGTCTTACAAAGTCGTGTTCGTCCGGCGGCATCTCCGCGGCCGGCTTCAACGCTTTCAGCGCGCGGATTTCCCGCCAGGCGTAGTAAACGGCGAGCGCGACCATAATGGCGGCCATCACGCTGCCGAACAGGTAACGCTGCCACTCGTCCACGGCCGCGGCCCTCTCTCGCTCACTTGATGCGTTGCACCCACACCATGAGCACGTGGGCGACCTGCTCCAACGACTCGGCGGAGCACTGGGCGGGAACGTCGCTCAGCCGGTGCCAGTGGGTGTACTCGAAGTCGATGATGTCCACGGCGGGTATGCCCACCCGGTTGAGAGCAATGTGATCGTCGAGCACTTCCCGACCGTAGTACCCGTTCTCGAACGCCGCGCAATTCAGCTCGGCTGCAATTTTCCACAGGTCGTCCGTCAACTTGCCGGCGTGGAAAACAGAGTTCGGCTCCTTCGGAAACTTGGCGTCCTTCCCGCCAATCATATCGAGCAAGACCGCGCCGCCGTAGCGAAAGTTCAACCGCGATTTGCTATAGTTCTCGGCGAAATGCTCCGAGCCGAAGAAGTACTTATCGTTCCGCGGCTCAAAGATGTATTCCTCGCCGTCGAACAAAACGAAGTCGATGCCGACCTCGCTCTTCATGTCCTTAACGTGGTGGGCCAGCTCCATGAGCAAAGCGACGCCGGAACCGCCATCGTTGGCGCTGACGAACGGCTCGCGCCAGCGGCGCGGATTCGGCTCCTGATCGGCGATCGGCCGTGTGTCGTAGTGCGAGCAAAGGATTACTCGCTTGGTCCGTTCCGGGAACCACGACGCAATCAGGTTCGCCATCTCGACGGGCTGTTTTTGACTGACCTGCTTCGCGGTGAAGCGTTGCAGCTCGACCTTGGCGCCGTGGGTCTCGAAGTGCTTTTTGAGCGTTTCTTGTTGCTGTTTCATGCCCGCGGTGGCGCTGATCCGCGGTCCGATCTTGCAAAGCTCCTCCAAATAATTCATCGCCCGCTTCGCGTCGAAAACGAAGTTCGGCGCCTCGCGGTCCGCGGCGAACTCTTCCTTTTGTTTGGGGGGCTCCGCTGCGATTTGATTCCACGGTTTGAGCATGAGGAAACCGCCCAGCGCTCCCAGCGCCGCCAGTGCGACAAGCACGCCGCCGATCCTTCGTGACATGTGTGGGTCCCTCGCAACGACCAGAAACCAGCGCGTACATGATACTCCGCGCACTGCGCCCATGCGAGGGCGCTTTTGAGGGCCGCCACAGAGTGGCCGGATGGATTGTTTGCACACGCAACGCTGCAACAACTCGGTCCAAGACCACGCCGCCGTTGCGGTTGCGGCGACACCGGCTTGCTCTCGGTGAATCGCTCGTTTACTTTGAGGCATCTCCTCATCCATGAATGAAGGACTTCTCCATGTTCCTCGCGTCTCTCACCGCGGCATTGGCCCTTCTTCAAGTCGCCGAACGGCCAAATGTCGAAGCAGACCTGGTGCTTCTCAACGGCAAGATTTGGACCGTCAACAAAAAGCAGCCGGGGGCGCAAGCACTCGCGATCTACCGCGACCGCATCCTCGCCATTGGCTCCGACCAGCAAATTCGCGGCTATCTCGGTCTGAATACGCAGATGATCGACTTGAAGGGCCGCCGGGTCGTGCCCGGATTCTACGACAGCCACGTGCATCTGCTCGGTTCCGGCCTGCGTTTGGCGGAAGTCGCGCTGAAGGATGCGAAGGACGAAGCGGAGTTCGGTCGGCGTTTGCAAGAATTCGACAGAAAGCTGCCGCGCGACCGCTGGCTGCTCGGCGGCGAATGGGACCATGACCGGACGTTCAACGGCGTGCTGCCGACCGCCGCGCTGCTCGATAAATACGTGCCGAAGCGCCCCGTCTTTCTGCGCCGCTACGACGGTCACATGGCGGTGGTCAATTCGCTCGTTCTGAAAATGGCCGGCATCACCGCTCAAACGCCTGACCCCGCCGGCGGCGTGATCTATCGCAAGCCCGGCGGCAAGGAGCCGAGCGGCGTTCTGCGTGACAACGCAATGGACCTCGCCGATCGCAAGATTCCGGCCACGTCCGACGCGGAAATCGTCGAAGCGGTCCATGCCGCGCTGATCGAGATTCGCCAGCAAGGAGTCACGAGCGTGCAGGACATGGACGGCAGCGACGACGCAACGCGCCGCCGGCTGTTTCGTCTCTATCAACAACTCGCGCGCAGCGGGCAGTTGACTTGCCGCATCAACGTCCGCTGGCCGATCAGCCAGTGGAAGCAACTCGCATCCCTTGGCGTCGAGGAAGGTTTCGGCAACGACTGGGTGCGCATCGGCGGCCTGAAAGGCTTCATGGACGGCTCGCTCGGCTCCAGCACCGCGAAAATGTTCGAGCCGTTCCTGAACGAGCCCGACAGCACCGGCGTTTTCGTTACGCCGCTCGACAAGATGCGCGATTACGTCCGCGAGGCCGACAAGGCCGGCCTTTCCGTCGCCGTTCACGCCATCGGCGACCGGGCCAACGCCGAGATGCTCGACATCTTCGCGGAAGTGGCGAAGGAAAACGGTCCGCGCGACCGCCGCTTCCGCATCGAACACGCCCAACACCTGCGCCCACAGGATTACAAACGTTTCGCCGACCTCGGCGTGATCGCGTCCATGCAGCCTTACCACATCATTGATGACGGCCGTTGGGCCGAAGGGCGTATCGGGAAGAAACGCTGTGAATCGTCCTACGCGAACCGTTCGCTGCTTGACGCGGGCGCGAAGTTGGCGTTTGGTTCCGATTGGTCGGTGGCGCCGATCAGCGCCATCCTGGGTATCGATGCCGCGGTGAATCGCCGCACGCTCGACGGCAAAGACCCAGGCGGCTGGTTTCCGGCGCAAAAGATCACCGTCGCGGAGGCGATTGAAGGTTACACGCTAACCAGCGCTTACGCGGGGTTTGAAGAGAAGGATCGAGGCTCACTGGAAGTGGGAAAGCTAGCGGATCTCGTCGTCTTGTCGCGGGATATTCTCGATGCGAAGGAACGGGATCACATCGCGGAGGCGGAGGTGGTGATGACGATGGTGGGTGGGAAGATTGTGTACGATAAGAGGAAATGATTCGCCGACCGAATGAGGACCGCCATGACGACGCTCAAGTCAACGCCGCTCTCGCCGCCGTTAACGCCGAACGCACCGGTGCCGCCGCTTCGGCAAGGCGATCGGCTGACGGCCGACGAGTTTATGCGCCGCTATGAGGCGATGCCGGAGCTCAAGAAAGCAGAACTGATTGAAGGAGTGGTTTACATGCCTTCGCCTGTTCTCGCCGACCACGGCCACTCACATTTCAATGTAGTGGGGTGGCTGTACCATTACCAAGTGTCGACGCTAGGCGTCGTAGGGGGAGATAACAGCACGATCCGTCTGGACCTCGGAAACGTGCCTCAGCCCGACGCGCACCTGCGCATCCTCGAATCCCACGGAGGGCAATCGCGCATCAACATCCAGGGGTACGTGGAGCATGCTCCGGAGTTGGCCGCCGAAGTTGCGCTGAGCAGCATCAACTTCGATCTGACCATGAAACTTCCGGTGTATCAACGGAACGGTGTCCGCGAGTACCTAGTCTGGCGCGTTCCCGACGGGGCGGTCGATTGGTTCATACTCCGGGGCGAACGTTATGAGCGGCTGCGGCGCGATGAACAGGGCCGGTACCGGAGCGAAGTCTTTCCGGGCTTGTGGCTCGACGCCGAAGCTCTTGTGCGCGGCGACTTGGCGGCGGTGAACCGCTTCGCACAGGAGGGTTTGCAGAGCGCCGAACATGCGTCATTCGTGCAGCAATTGGCGGCGAAAGCTAATCGCGCGGAATAGGCGCCTTGGTTCCGACGCTGTCCTTCGTTTTTTCCGCAATGCAATACAAATGCTGATCCGACCGCAAGAAAATCGCCCCATCTGCCACGGCGGGCGTCGCCAGGATCACTTCTCCCATCGCGTTCTCACCCAACACCTTCGCCTCGTCGCCGGCTTCTAGCACAAACACGGTCCCCTCTTCATTCACGCAGTACACCTTCCCATCCGCTCCGACCGGCGACGACGAGAACGGGCCTTTGAGCCGCTGCTGCCACAGCACCTTGCCGTCGGCAGCGCGCGCACACGTCAAACCGATGCTGCTGTAGTTGTAAATGCGATTCTGGTAGATCAGGGGTGAGGCGTAGGTCGTGTTCTTCAACTTGTTTGTCTTCCACACGACTTCCGGCTTGGCGCCGCCGGGGCGAAGCAAGAGGAATTCGGCGCCGGGGACAAGCACCGTGCCGTCCTTACCGGCAGCTACCGATGACACGGGCGACATTTCCTTGTCGGTGATCTCCCACATCTTCTTGCCGGTGGCGGCGTCAAACGCCGTCAGGTCCTTCGATGAAAGGAAGAGCACATCGGCCCCGTCGCCGTTCGGCACGACGAGTGGCGTGGTCCAGATGATGTCCTTCTTGCGTCGGGCCTTCCAGCGATTCGTGCCGTCGCGAACGTCCAGACCGGCGACGAAGGAGTCGCCGGCATTCTCCATCGGCACGAACAAGGTGTCCCTCCAAAGCACCGGCGATGCGGCCATGCCGACTTGATTCGTGATGTCGGGATAATCGCGAACGAGGGCGCGGTACCAAAGGAGGTTGCCGTCGGCGTCGAGCGCGAACAGGTCGCCGGTGGCGAACAGGGCATAGACGTTCTTGCCGTCGGTCACCGGCGTCGGTCCGGCCATGCACGTTTTCTGATGGCTCGTCGTGTTGCCGGTCGCCCAGAATTGGCGTTCCCAACGTTTCTTGCCGTCGGCGACGTCGTAACAAAGAACGTGCAGGCGGTCTTGCTGCCAGCCGCTGCTTGCCGTCAGGAAGACGTGGCCGTTGGCGATCACCGGGTTGCCGACGCCGCGCCCGGGGAGGTCGATTTTCCAGCGTACATTCTCGGTCGTGGACCACTTCACGGGCAGGCCGGTGTCGGCGGCGACCGCGGCGCCGTTGGGGCCACGGAATTGCGGCCAATCGCCGGCAGTCGCGGACAGCGCGGTGACCGACAGCAAGGTTACTGCGAGCGCGAAACGGCAAGCCGGCATGTTACTTTCCTCCCGTCGTGGTCTCATTCGCGACAACGAACGGCACCGGGCTGCCGACGGCGTCGCACAGCCGGCACTGGAATGACCAGTTTTGCGCCCAAGTGTCGGTTTGCTCGTTCTGGCAGATCTTGATGAGAATTTCATTTCGCCCGGCCTTCAACGTGCCGAAGCCAACGTGCTGGTCCATCTTCATGCCGTGGTGGTATTCCTCGCGGGCGAAAAGCAGTTTGCCATTGAGGAAGATCTTGACCGCGTTGGTGGTGCCGACGCGGATTTCGACAGGCCTTTCCGTCGGCGACACAACCGCCGCGAAAGCGTAGGCGACCGCGCCCATGTTCTTGCCGATCGCCTTGTTCAAATCGACCGTGCCATAGGCGTCACCCGTGGTGTGCGCGAGCCATTTCACCGCATCTTTCTTGCCGGGATAGGTCGCGGTCAAGTCCACGCCGTGTTCCGGCGGGTAATCTTTCGTCCAGCCGACGCCGCCGACGTGGTCGAACGGCCCCGCGAGCTGCCAGCTCTTGATGAAGCCGAAATGGGCGGCGAGATCGACCGACACGCCGAGCGTTTTGAGTTGTTTCGCGACGGCGTCTACCTGGTCGCGGTCGCGAGCGCCGGCGAGCGCCTTGCGAAATGCCGCCTCGGCGTCCGCCTTGTTACCGGCGGCGAGCGCGCGATCGGCGTCCTTGATCACGCGCGCCACCGCGTCCCGCCGCAATTCCACGTTCGGGTCTTGCAGCATGTCGGGCAGCAGCCGGTCGGGTGCTTTGGGATCGACGCGGACGAGCCACTCATAGGCCAGCCGGCGTGCCGAGCCGTGATGTTGCGATTGCTTGATGAACGCCTCCAGCTCCTCCGCGGGCAGCTTCTTGCCGGCGGCCAGTTCCCGTTCGGCGATGGCGTCCACGGCGCCGCGGAGCCAGTTGACGGCGCGCGCGTCGGCGTTGTCGAAGCCGGCGAGAATCGCGGGGAGGGCGGACGCGTCGGATTGCGCCAGCTCGCGCCAGGCCTGGGCGGCCTCGGCGTTGCCGCTGCCTTCACGGCCGACGGCGCGGATGCGGGCAATCAATGGCGAAATGTCCGCTGCCCGTGCAAACGGCATCATCAAAGACAAGGCGAGCAGCGTCAAAACGAGTCTGTTTGTCATGGGGATGCTCCGTGGCGCCAGCGCAAAGCAAGCCGAAGCGTTCGATGCGTTCGTTTTATGGAAGATCAGCTTTCGTTGCTCCTTCGGCGTGGTCGGCAAGCGCGTCGGCAGGTCGCGCAAGTAGGCCCACTGCTCGATTCCACGGCGCCGGTCCGCGGTGAGCGTGTGAACCAACCCTCCAGCGTTGACTTTTCGTCGGAGGACCGGCTTTGGGCCTCGGTCCCCGTCTCCCTCACTGCTACCCGCTCTTGGCCAGTTTGATCCATGTTTCTCCGAAGCGGGCCGCTCGTCGAGTCGCACCGCAGCGAAAACGCTTCAATCCGACACACCACCACGGGCGAGGTGACCGACGCGCTCTCGTCGATGCTCTGGAAGCGCCGCGTTGCATTGCCGCTTTCTTCCGGTTTCTCCGACCGGCAATCCTTCACTTGTCGTTTTCTGGAAAGGAGTTGCATCGGGAATGGCAATATGCCACCGGCAAGGATGTTTATTGGGTTTTTCATGCGGATCCTCGAATCGATCCCTGATCGAAAGAGGCGAGGATCTTGCGTGTGAGGCGTGGTGAGAGAGACCGCGCTGCTGCCGCATCCCCGCTTTTGCGTGTCCGCTTTTGTCCGGTTTTTAAACCGGACATTTGTCATTTCTCGTTTTCTGATAAGGAGTTGCATCGCAACACGCAATATCCTACCGGACATGATGTTTATTGGGCTTTTCATGCTTTTCCTCGCGACGAACGGTGATCGAAAGAGGGGGCGAACTTGCCGAGAGTAAGTGTACATAATTATCGTACAGGAGTCAAGGGCCCTCGAACGCCGGCGCAGCTTGCCGAGGATTGGGGTGGGCCTGAAAAGGCCGGAAAAGGTGGCCGGAAAAGGGGACGCGGATCAAATCGTGAATTGATCCGCGTCCCCTTTTTCGGCTCATGTCGCCGCGGGGCATTCGACCGGGTAAACTCTTGCAGCGTCGGCGCCAAGCCCTTCGCCATGAGCCATCAAGAAAATGATCCGCGTCCCACAAGGCTTCAGCACGATTCCGGTAGGGCAGTCTTTTTCCTCCCCGTCGGCTGCGCAGACTCGTTAACGCCGGAAAATCGTTGCAAGTAGCCCATCGGGATGGTAACCTCATCTAATCCCGTCGCATATTAGCCCTACTAGAAGGCGTTCATCTTGGACGGTCCGCGGTGCAATCCGTTTCGCCCACGGCGATCCGCATATGGGGATCGCTTGGGAGACAGCCGCGGTCCGTATCGCCTTCCACGGGCGGATTCCAAATCATCGTTTCCTTATTCCGGGAGGCGGCAGTTATGGCTCCGCAATCGACTCGCCACAGCATCTCCACCCCGGCCCCGCGGCGGCGCCGGGGGGCGAAGGTCGCCCCGTTCGTCCGGCCACGGTGTGAACAATTAGAAGACCGGATCACCCCGGCCCTGTTCAACGTCCAAAGCCCGTTGTCGTTCAGTGGGCTAAACAACAACGGGTGCGTCGCGGTCGCCGACTTTAACCATGACGGGTTCGAGGACGCCGTTCTGACGAACTTCGGCACGGACTACGCCGGCGGGGCGGGGAACTCGATCACGGTCCTGTACGGCAAGGCGGGCGGCGGTTTCAACAAACTTCAGCTTACCACCGGCGGCCGGAACGTCGCCTTCGCAACCATCGCCGACATCAACGGCGATGGCTGGGCGGACGTTGTGGTGGTCAACGCGAACCAGCAGAACACCGGCAGCGTGTCGGTGTTCCAGAACGACGGGGCCGGCAACCTGTCGCTCGTCGGCACGCCGTTCTCGACGTTCAGCAACAACCCGTCCTGGGTCGGGCTGGCCGATATTACGGGCGACGGCGTCCTCGACGTGGTGGTGGGCAGCTTCGGCAGGGACGACGGGACCGGCAACAACATCGTGGGCAACAACGTCACCATCTTCCAGGGCAACGCCGACGCCCAGGGGCACGGGAATTTCACCTATTCCAGCAGCCCGATCACGACCCTGGCCCCAGGGATTCAGTTCATCCCGACGGCATTGGCCGTCGCCGATTTCAACCGCGACGGCATCCAAGACATCGCCGCCGTCGTCCCGGGCGTGCCGGCGGACACCGGCGCGCCGCAGCCGAACGGCAGCATCTACGTCTTCCAGGGTACCGGCAGCGGCGGGTTCGGCACCCCCAACCAGTACGACACCGGCGGCGCCTTGCCGTTGAACATCCAGGCCGCCGATCTCAATGGCGACAACAAGCCGGACCTCGTTGTCGCCAACGCCGGCGACCCGAACGCCTCCCCCGAGTTCCTCAACAACTCCGTCGGGGTGCTGCTCAATGTCAGCAGTAATGGGGGCAGCGTGAACTTCGGCTTCACCAACAGCCTGACGGCCAACTGTCATGGGACGTTCGCCGTCGCAGTCGCCGACTTCAACTTGGACGGCAAGCAGGACATCGCGGCGGTCAACTATGGGGGCCAAGCCGGGGCGCCGCCCGCGTTCGTGTCCGTCTACATGGGGACGGGGACGGGAACATTCACGCCCGGTTCGCCCGGCACGTACGACACGCAGACCAATCTCCCGGGCGGCCAGTACCTTGCGGTTGGCGACTTCGACGGCAACGGCACCCCGGACCTGATTGTCGCCCACGCCTCCAATCTCGTCGGCTTGCTTTTCAACACCAGCACCGCGGGCCAGACCCGGTCGTTGTCCTTCAGCGGCGTCCCGACCAGCACCACGGCGGGCGCGCCGTTCAGCTTCACGCTCACCGCCAAAGACCTGAGCGGCAACACGTCCACCGGCTACACCGGCACAGTTCACTTTACGAGCACCGACGCGGCGGCGACGCTGCCCGCCGACTACACGTTCACGGCGGGCGACGCCGGCGTCCATACCTTCACCAATAGCGTGATCCTGGTCACGGCAGGCAACCGGACCATTACCGCCACCGACACCGTCACCAGCAGCATCACCGGCGCCAGCAATAGCATCACTGTTAGCCCCGCCGCGGCCAGCCACTTCACGGTCAGCGCACCGAGCAGCGCCGTCGCGGGCAGCGCCTTCAGCGTCACGGTCAAGGCGCTGGACGCGTTCAACAACACGGCGACCGGCTACACCGGCACCGTCCACTTCACCAAGTCGGACAACGGCGCCGGCTCTTCCGTGCCCGCCGACTACACGTTTGTGGCCGGCGACAACGGCGTCCATACCTTCACCACTGGCGTGATCCTTGTAACCGCGGGCAATCAGACCGTCACCGCCACGGACACGGTCACCAGCAGCATCACCGGCACCAGCGGTAGCATCGCCGTCAGTGCCGCCGCGGCCAACCATTTCACGGTGAGCGCACCGAGCAGCGCCACCGCGGGCAACGCCTTCAGCGTGACGGTGACCGCCCTGGATGCGTTCGCCAACACGGCCGCCAGCTACCGCGGAACCGTACATTTCACCAAGTCGGACAACGGCGCCGGCTCGTCCGTGCCGGCCGACTACACGTTCGTGGCCGGCGATAACGGCGGCCATACCTTCAGCAATGCCGTGACCTTGGTCACGGCAGGCAACCAGACCGTCACCGCCACGGACACCGTAAGCAGCGGCATCACCGGCACCAGCAATAGCATCACCGTCAGCGCCGCCGCGGCCAGCCACTTCACGGTTAGCGCACCGAGCAGCGCCACCGCCGGCAGCGCCTTCAGCGTGACCGTGACCGCCCTGGATACGGCCGGCAACACGGCCGCCAGCTACCGGGGGACCGTCCATTTCACCACGAGCGACAGCGGTAGTGGCGTCGTCGTCCCCGCCGACTACACGTTTGTGGCCGGCGACAACGGCGTCCATACCTTCACCAATGGCGTGATCCTGGTCACCGCGGGCAATCAAACCGTCACCGCCACGGACACCGTCACCAGCAGCATCACCGGCACCAGCAATACCATCACCGTCACCGCCGGGGCGCTGACGCACCTCGCCGTCGGTCTGCCCACGAGCAGCGTCGCCGGCGTGGTGTTCACGGCGACTGTGTATGCGCTGGACGACTTCGGCAACCCGGTGCCGAGTTTCCGGAGCGCTGTCCACTTCACCAGCAACGATCCACAGGGCGTGCTGCCGGGCGATTACACGTTCACGGCCGGCGACGCCGGGCGCCACAACTTCTCCGTCACGTTCAAAACCGCGGGCAGCCGTTCGCTCACGGCGACGGACGCCGCCGACTCGCTGAGCGCCAGCAACAGCTTGAACGTCACCCCGGCTGCCGCCAGCCAGCTCGGCGCATCCGGTTTCCCGTCGCCGATCACGGCGGGGAACGGCGCGACACTGACCGTTGCGGCGATGGATCCGTTCGGCAACACGGCGACCGGCTACACCGGCACGGTACACTTCACCAGCTCGGACGCCCAGGCGCTACTCCCGACGGACTACACGTTCACCGTTACCGACGCCGGCACGCACAGCTTCAGCATCACCCTCGTGACGGCGGCCACGCAGTCGATCACCGCGACGGACAAAAGCAACGGCTCCTTGACCGGGAGCCAAGTCGGCATCGTCGTCAAGGCGGCAGCGGCGAACCATTTCACGCTGAACCTGCCAAGCAGCGCCACGGCCGGCAACGGCGTATCTGCGGCCGTCACCGCGCTGGACATCTTCGGCAACACCGCCACCAGCTATGCCGGCACCGTTCATTTCACCAGCAGCGACGGACAAGCGGTGCTGCCGGGCAATTACACATTCCAGTCCGGCGACAACGGCCAGCATTCGTTCAGCCCGGTCTTCAAGACGGCGGGGAGCCAGACCTTCACCGTGACCGATACGGCGAACGGCGCGCTGACCGTTTCCGGCAACATCACGGTGAGTCCGGGAGCGGCGAGCACCGCCACGCTTGATAGTTTCCCGTCGCCGATCGCGGCCGGGACCTCGGCCAGTTTCCGCGTCTTCTTACAGGACGCATTCGGCAACACCGCCACCGGCTACCGTGGCACGATGCACTTCACCAGCAGCGACGCTCAAGCCGTGCTGCCCGGCGACTACACGTTCACGGCGGTGGACGCGGGGCTTCATCTGTTTAGCGCGACGCTGAAAACAGCCGGCACCGACTCGCTCACCGCAACAGACACGGGGAATGCCGGGCTTAGCGGCACGCAATCCGGCATTGTCGTCAACCCGCTCGCCTCGACGCACCTCGGAGTGACGCTCACGGGCAGCGCCTTCGCAGGCAATCCGCTCACGTTGACGATCACCGCGCTCGATCCGTTCGCCAACACCGCGGCGAGCTACCGCGGAACGGTGCATGTAACGAGCACGGATTTCGCCGCCACTCTGCCGGCGGACTACACGTTCACCGCAACCGACGCCGGCCAGCATGTGTTCACGGGCGGCGTCGTCTTCCGCCATGCGGGAAGCCAAACACTCACCGCGGCGGATACGGCTCTCGGCTCCATCAACGGCAACACCACCGTGACGATCAGTCCCGGACCGGTAACGCAATTCGGCGTAAACGTGCCCACGACCGCCACGGCCGGCGCCGCGTTCAGCGCCGTGGTTTCCGCGTCCGACGCCTTCGGCAACACCGCGACCAACTACACCGGAACCGTGCATTTCACGAGTAACGATTCGCAGGCCGTTTTGCCGGCGGATTATCCATTCACCATCGCCGACGCCGGCCAACACACGTTTAGTGTCACCTTTAAGACCGCCGGCAACCGCACGCTGACCGCCGCGGATGGCGCCGTCACCGGAAGCGGGAGTGTCACGGTCAATCCTTCCACCGCGACCGTCTTCGCCGTCACCGGGTTTCCCTCGCCCGTCGTGGCGGGCGTCGCCGGCGGCTTCACGGTCGCTGCGCGGGATGCATTCGGCAACACGGCGACCGGGTACACGGGCGGCGTCCATTTGAGCAGCAGCGACGCGCAGGCAACCGTGCCCGCCGATTACTCGTTCACCGCCGGCGACAATGGGAGCCACATCTTCACCGCGACGCTCCGCACCGCCGGAACGCAATCGCTCACCGTCACCGACAAGATTCAAGGCGCGCTGACCGGCTCGCAAGCGGGGATTACGGTGAACCCCTCCACGGCCGTGACGCTCCTCGCCAACGGCTTCCCGGCTTCGATTACGGCCGGCGTCCAGGGCCGGCTCACCGTCACGTTGAAGGACGCGTTCGGCAACGTTGCCGCGGGCTACACGGGCACGGTCCATGTCACCTCGAACGACAGTCAGGCGGTTCTGCCGGCCGATTACACGTTTATCGGCGCCGATGCCGGCACGCACAATTTCAACGTCACGCTCAAGACCGCAGCCGTGAGCTCGCTCACCGTGACCGACACCGCGAACGCCGGGCTTAGCGGCGCGCAGTCGGGCATTGTCGTCACGCCTGCCGCCGCAACGACGATCACTCTCACCCTGCCGCCCAGCGCGAACGCGGGCAACGCCGTGTCGGCGATCCTTACGGCGTTTGATCCCTTCGGCAACACCGCGACCGGCTACACGGGCACGGTCCACTTCACGAACAGCGATGTACAGGGGAGCGTGCCCGGCGATTACCCCTTCCAGCCCAGCGACGCCGGCCGGCATACTTTTTCCTTCGTCTTCAAGACGGCAGGCGCTGCCACGTTGACGGCGACGGACACGGCGAACAGCGCGCTCACCGCCTCCGGAAGCATCAATGTCGGCCCCGCTGCGGCCGCCAGCCTGACGCTGACCGGCCTCCCCGCGGCTCTCGATGCCGGCACGTCCGGCGGCTTCACGCTCACCGCCAAAGACGCGTTCGGAAACGTTGCCACGGGCTACACCGGTACCGTCCACTTCACGAGCAGCGACACCCAGGCGGTCTTGCCCGCGAACTTCACGTTCACCGGGCCCGACGCCGGGCTGCACAACTTCACGTTCAGCCTGAAGACGGCGGGGACACAATCGCTTGGTGCGACGGATACGGCCAACGCGGCGCTCACCAGCGGCGGCACGCTGTTGGTCAATCCCGCGGCCGCGTCCGGGCTGACGCTGGCCGGCTTGCCCGCGTCCGTGGCGGCGGGGACGGCCGCAACATTCACCCTTTCGGCGCACGATGCGTTCGGCAACACCGCGACCGGCTACCGCGGCGCGATCCATTTCACCAGTAGCGACGCCCAGGCCGTGCTGCCGGCCAACTATACGTTCACGAGCACCGACGCGGGCGCGCATGCCTTCGCCGCGACGTTGAAGACCATTGGCTCGCAAAGCGTTACCGCAACCGACACCGCTTCCGCCGCGCTCACGGCGAGCGGCGCCACCAACGTAACTCCGGTGGCCGCCAATCGGTTTACCGTCGCCTTGAGCGGACCGATCGCCGAAGACACGGTGTTGGACATGACTGTGACGGCATTTGATTCCTTCGGCAACGTGGCCAGCGGCTACACCGGCGCGGTGCAGTTCACGAGCACCGACCCGCTTGCCACGCTGCCGGCGAATTACACCTTCACCAGCGGCGATGCCGGCCGGCATACCTTCACACAGGCCGTCACCCTCCGCACCGCCGGCACGCAGACCGTCAGCGCCACCGACACCACGACCAGCGCGGTGACGGGAACGAGCAGCGGCGTGACGATTCCCGCCGAAGCCGCCACCACCGGAAGCGGTCAAACGCTGAATGCGCTCGACGGCGTCGCGCTGAGCAACGTCGTGGTAGCGACCTTCACCCACGGCAACAACAGCGAGCCGATCGGCGAGTTCGCGGCGACAATCAACTGGGGCGACGGGACCACGTCCAGCGGCGTCATTAGCGCGACCGGCAGCGGCTATCAAGTGCAAGGCAGCCACACCTACACCGAGGAAGGGCCCACGCAAGGAACCTTCTCCATTTCCGTGGCCGTCTCCGACGACGCGATCACCAGCACGCTCATCGGCGGTTCGGTCGCGGTCAAAGAAGCCATGCCCGACGGCACCCGCGGCACGCCGAATCAGCTCTTCGTCTCGGAGCTATACACTGACCTGCTCGGCAGGCGCGTGGACGCCGGCGGCCTGGCGTTCTGGTCCGGCTTCCTGGATCGCGGCGGGGCCAGAGCGCAGGAGATCGCCACGTTCCAGACCTCGCTCGAATACCGCGAGGTTGTCGTCAACGCCGCCTATCGCCTCATTCTTCATCGCGACGCCGACATCGACGGCAAGGTGTTTTTCGCAAACACCCTATTGCATGGCGTGACCGTCGAACAACTGCAAGCGGTTCTCGCCGGCTCCGACGAGTATTTCCAGCAACACGCCGGCAGCACCAATAACGGCTACCTGACCGCGCTCTACCAGGACTTGTTCCATCGCACCTTGGACAGCGGCGGACAAGCGTTCTTCCTCGATCTGCTGCAACGCCATGTTCTCGACCGCACGCAGCTCGCCGGCGTCTTGATGAGCAGCTTCGAGTACTACCAAAACATCGCGGCAAGCGCGTATACGACATACCTAAGCCGGACTGCCGACGCGGCCGGCCGCGATTTTTGGGCCGGCATCTTGCAACACCACATTCTGCGCGATCAACAACTGGTGGCGATTCTGTGCGCGACGGATGAGTATTTCGTGCGGCTGTGAGTGAGCGGCGCGGCGCCTCGTGCGCCGATCGCTTGAAACGGCACTTGTTTACCGTGATTTTGGATTCGCGCGCGATTTGGTGGAGGTGTGATGCGTTACAAACCGCCGCGGCGCGGCGCGTCGTCGTTTCAATCCGGTAACGGTTTGCCGCGCGTCTCCGGCGCGAGCCAGATCAATCCGACGCCGACAAGGTAAATGAGCGCCAGCGACGAGCATGCGCGGGCGTAGTCGGGCGGTTGACCCATGAGCGCCGGCACTTGCAACACGCCGACGGCGGCGAGGATGCGGCCAAAGTTGAACCCGAAGCCCTGCCCGGTGGCCCGCACGCGCGTGGGGAACAACTCCGGCAGGTACAACGGCAGCCAGCCGTAAAACGCCGCCGAGAAACCGCCGGCCAGGAACATGGAAAAGAGGAACATCCCGTCGAACGAATCGTTGCCGCGGTAAAAGAACAGCACCGAGCCCAGCGAGGTCAGACACAGCAGCACATAGGCAACGCGTCGGCCCGCCCAGCCGGCGAACACGGCCCCGGCCAGGCAGCCCACGACCGCGCCGAACGCCCCGGTCATTTGCGTGTATTCCTTCCAGTAACGCACCGATTCCTTCAGCTCCGGCGTTCGCGCCGCCGCCTGCTCGCCGAGACGGTGAGCCCACACCGGCGCCCATTGCACGGAACCCCAGGTCGCCAGCAACGGCACGCCGCTGAGCGCCGCGGCGAGAACCATCCTCCCCAGGATCGCCCGGCGCGCGGCGGCCGGCTCCCGGGAGCGCAACAAATAGCCGCGAATCGGAAAGAGATAACACGCGGCGACCAAGACGAGTGCCACTGCCGTCGCGGCGAGGCGGACCGCAAGCACGTCAACGTATTGCCACACCCCAAGCAACGCCGCACAGACCGCGACGCCGAGCAAGACGGCCAACAAGTCGCGACCGGCCCACGAGGAGGTCGCGCCGCGCTGGCGTTCCTGCTCCCACCGGCCCGATTCCGGCACGACGCGCATGATGAAGAACGTCAAAAGCGCCGGCAACGCGCCGCACACCATCAGCAGCCGCCATTCGACCCAACTGCCGGACATGCCGAGCGCAGTCAGGCCGCCGCGCACCAAGCCGAGCCCGATGCTCAACAGCGCGACGAAGAGATAGCCAAAATTCGCCGCCGCGCCGATGAATCCGGCAAGCAGGGCACGCGAGCGACCTTCCCACACTTCCATCACGAGCGCCACGCCGAGCGACCATTCGCCCCCCATGCCGAGCGCGGCGATGAAACGGATGACGACCATCTGCCAGGGCGCTTGCGCCAGTCCGCCCGCCCCGCTGCACAAGGCATAGGTCAGAATGCTGAGCGACATCGCCCGCACGCGACCGAGCCGGTCGCCGAGCCAACCGAACAAAACGCCGCCTGTCGCCGCGCCGATCAAAAAGCCCGCGGTGGCGAGGGAGTTCCAGAAGCTGATGTTCTCATCGGTGACGTCCGCGCCGGCCAGACGAAGGAGCTCTTGCAACGCCGGCCGCGAGACGACGGGGAACAGGCCCATCTCGAAGCCGTCGAACATCCAGCCGAGAAGGGCGGCGGTGAGCGCCATCCATTTGCCGCGGTTGCCGGCCGCGGCGGTGCGAAAACCCATGAGGGGTCGCCTTGGGTCGGAGGGAAGAATGGAATCAGCATAACGACTTGAGGAATGGCGTCAAATCTGGGATAACCAGAGCGCGTTACTGAGACGCGAAGGGGTGAATGGCGTCGCTGAATCCGGTGGGAAAAGTCGCCTATCTTTGCGATGAATTGTTGCGTGACCCAAACAGTGGCAAGGTTTATTTTCTTGGGGTTTTTGACGACGTCATTTTGCCACCAATCGCCGCTTATCCGTACCGACTGAGAAAAATGTGCGTGGTGGCCCAACTGACCGATTATGAACAACCCAATACCGTATCAGGGCAACCCCGAGACATTCAGTTCGGTGCCAATTGAGTTTCTCGAGGACGATAGCGGCGAACCACCCCCCGAATCCCAGCCGACGCCACGTCCGGCAGGGCGGCCACGCGAACTGCCGCCGTTGCGAACGCCGCCAGATCAGCAGGATGCTCGCCATTAGGCGGCTAGATGGGTCATGAAGTTCTTCACTCCCGAGCGATACCTACGACTGCAAGATTTCTCGTCGAATACGGCGATGAACGCAAGCGAGCAAGATTGGGAACGCGCCGCTGTCCGGTATAGGCGGCACTTGGAACGCCTCCGGCCCGAACTGCCCGCCTCTTTCCGTGCGCTCCTGCGGAAGTATCACTTGCATGATGCGCAGGTGCTCAGCATGGGGAGGCGGGACCACTCATTCGTCATCGTGCTCTGCCTCAACCCGCCGCCGCAACAAGTTCTTATCCTGACCTACCAGCTTGCCGGTCCCGCGATAATCCGCACGGCCGCGTTTCCTGCCGAACACCGCACTTTGCACACCGACTGGCTCTACGACGAAATTCAGCCGGTTCGCGGCAAGGAGGCTTCCTGGACACACGCGATCTTGTTCAGCAATGGCTGAAAGATTCGACTGCGGGTCCAGCGTCTGCGCGTCGTGCCGGTTCAAGCCGTGTACCCGGCGCCCGGCGCAACGCTGATTCCAGCGCCGGCCGAGCGGGCAACGCGGTCGGCGTAGGAGAGACCGCGCCGAATGGAACGAATTCTCCTTGACACGACGCCAGTCAAAGGTCAATTTCGGGTTGAGGAATGTGTTAA
The DNA here is from genome assembly GCA_041499805.1 of Gemmataceae bacterium. GTDB lineage: Bacteria > Planctomycetota > Planctomycetia > Gemmatales > Gemmataceae > JBGQKZ01. The sequence goes on along the minus strand of JBGQKZ010000003.1, from coordinate 63,331 downwards.
CAACGGCTCGGTTTATGGCGAGACTGCGAGTTTGCTTTGTGCATGAGTAGACGTCGGGTGAACCGAGTGAAAGGTTGGCCAAAACAACATGAGAGCATTCTTGATTTTCAGTTGCAGCGGCCTTGCCCTTTTCGTAGCAGCCGTTCTTGGCCTGCTCGTCTATTTACGCTTGGACAACGATGCGTTGTCCGAGCCTCCTCGTGTCGCGGCCAGCGAAACGCCGAACGGCACTTCAAAGGCCTTCTTTGAAAAAGTCGGCCGATTGGTGCTGAGCTACTATCCGAACGCCGAGATAACCATCGGCGAGAAAGGTATGTCGTTCCGATTCAATACCCGGAAGTTTTGGATCCACGAGCCGGACCTCGGCGGGTATTGGCAAGACCCCTGGGAGGAAGAAGGGCCCGAAAAGGGCGGCATTTGCGGGTCGCTCACATTGGTGCCTGGCGATACGCGTCACGTGCAATTCCCTGGTGGAACCCGCGACAAGCGTTATTTCATCTTCCACTGGAACACGCGGGCCTCTGAGCGGCTCAATCATTACATCAAGTACCGTTTAAGTTGTCCGAGTGATGTCCCCGCCCAATTTGTGCATGAGTTCATGCAACTCGCGTACGACTTTGAAAACCACATTGGCCGGATCGAATTGAATGGCCGCGGCGAAGGAAACCTTGCCAACGACTGGACTGGTGAGAGCAGATGAACAACAGAGCGCTCGGGTGCTCGCTTGCCTCAGCATGTGTCTGCGCGTTTTTTCAATTCGAAAAATCTGCCGCGGCCGACGAAACGATCCGGCCCGATCTCAATGCGCTTCGTGCGGAGATCCGGCAGCTCGTGCTGAAACATTACCCGAAGGCGGACGTGACCCTGGACAAGCAATCGATCCGCATTCGATTCAACGTCCGCACATTCAAGATCCACGCGCCAAGGCCCGACGGAACTTGGCAAGAAGCGATCGAGGAAAAGGGACCTCAGAGAGACGGCCTTTATGGCGATCTTGAGCTTCTTCCGGGTAAGTACAAGGGAGAAGTGGACGTCCCTCAAGCGCTCGACAAGCATTACTTCCTCCACCTCGTAATGGCCCCGTACTCCGCGAAGCTCGATCGGCATCTCCGCGTCGATTTGAAGTACCCGCGTGATGTATCGCACGAGTTCGTTACGGATTTCAAAGGGCTGGTGAACGCGTTTGAAAAGCGCGTGGCTGCGCCAGGAAAGTAACCGAAAGAATCGGGCGCGACGATGTGAATGCCGCGTTGGTACGCCCCTGAGCTACTCCACCGCCAGAGATCGATTCGTTTCCCGCCGCTGGCTTCAAACCGGACACTTCTATTGCCGTTCAACGCAGCTCGCGCGTGAAATAATCGCATAACGTGAGGGCGAACAGCAGCAACAGCCAGAAGGTCGCGACGGCGATCACGATCCGCGTGACGGCGGAGCTGTGCAGCGCGTGCATGAAGAACAGCACCACCAGCGCTGCCTTTAGCAACGCGATGGTGAACCCGAGCGCGAGGTGCCAGCTGCCCGGCAGCGGCGCGAGGGAGACGCCGAGCGTCGCAAAAGTCAGGAGGACAAGAACAGCGCAAACAAGAAGGTACGTGCGCGGCGACAGGGGTGCGTGCGTCATCGGTATTTGTCCTCAAAAGTGAATATCCGCCGCCGTATGGGTGCCGAGCAGGTAGAGCATCGGCAAAAGGAATATCCATACCGTGTCCACGAAGTGCCAGTAGAGGCCGGTGACGTCCACGGGCGAATAGTACGCCGGCGAGAAGCGGCCGCGCTTCGCCAGGACAACCATCCAAACAACGACCGCGATGCCGATCGTCACGTGGACCGCGTGCGTGCCCGTCATCACCCAATAGAAAAGCAAGAACAGCTTCACGTGCGGCACCTGAGCGGCGGACAAACCCTCCTTGGCAATCCACTCCGACTCCTCAAACCGCCAGCCGGGGATCAGGTTGTCGCGGTAGTCCGTGTAATACTCGTAGCCTTTGAAGCAAAGAAACCCGACACCGAGCCCCGCCGTGAGCATCAAGTAGGTGAGCAGCTCCTTTTGTTTCCCGACGCGCGCCGCATGAACCGCGAGCACCATGAACAAGCTGCTGACCAGCAATACCACGGTGTTGATGCCGCCAATCATCCAATTCAGCTTTTCGCTCGCCTTCTCGAATTCCAACGGGTAGAGGTGGCGGTAGACGACCACGCCGAGGAAAAGCGTTCCGAAGAACATCACCTCCGTCGCCAGGAAAATCCACATCCCCAGCGTCGCCGTTTCGTGCTGCTGTTCGAGGTTTTCGTATTGCTCTTCCAGCCGGGAATCGGGAATCCGGAATCGGGAATGGGGCGCCACGATTGCCGATTCCTGAATCTCGATTCCTGATTCCTGACGATCAGGGCTCATTTTGCGCCTTCTCCAAGTGATATTCGTACGGCCCGCGGACGACGACCGGCGTTGCCTCGAAGTTGTCCTTGGGCGGCGGCGAGGGTGTCTGCCATTCCAGCCCGGTAGCGCCCCACGGATTCGGTCCGGCCTTCGGACCCCACTTCAGCGAATACAAGAAGTAGCCGAATGGCAAAAGGTAGCCGACCGCGAGAATCGACGCGCCGGCCGACGAAAGCACGTTCCACACCTGAAACTCCGGCGCGTAATGGTGGTATCGGCGAGGCATGCCGTTGTAGCCGAGCACAAACTGCGGTAAGAACGTGAGGATGAAGCCGACGAAGATGATGAGCGCGGCCAGCTTCGACAACCCCTCCGCGTACAACCGCCCGGTGATCTTCGGCCACCAGTAGTGCAGCCCGCCCATGTAGGCCATCACCATGCCGCCCACCATGATGAAGTGGAAGTGCGCGATCACGAAGTACGTGTCGTGAACGTGCATGTCCAGGCCGAGCGCGGCCAGGAACAGACCGGTGAGCCCGCCCATCGTAAATAGCGCGACGAAGCCGAGGGCAAACAGCATCGGCGCCTGAAACGAGATCGAGCTCTTGTAAAGCGTCGCCGTCCAGTTGAACACTTTGATCGCCGACGGCACGGCCACAAGGTAGCTGAGACTGGAAAAGATGAGGGCGGCGTAAAGCGAGATGCCGGCGACGAACATGTGGTGCGCCCAGACCAGGAAGCCCAACGCCGCGATGCCGAAGCTCGACATGGCGACGAAAGAATAACCGAAGAGCTTCTTGCGGGCGAAGCACGGGATGACTTCGCTCACAATGCCCATGCCGGGCAGGATCATGACATAGACCGCCGGGTGCGAGTAGAACCAGAAGAGATGCTGGAACAACAACGGATCGCCGCCGAGCGACGGATCGAAGATGCCGATGTGCAACACCCGCTCGATCGCCTCTAGAATCACCGCCATCGCCAGCACGGGAACGGCAAGGAGAAAAATGAAGCTGGTGCCGTACAGCGTCCAGACGAAGATCGGCAACCGCCACCATGTCAAACCCGGAGCGCGCAGCTTGTGGATCGTGACGATGAAATTGAGGCCGGTGAAGATCGACGAGAACCCGGAGATCACGATGCCGATCAACACCGGGACGACGTTGTAGCGCGACGATTGCGTGGTGTAGGGCGTGTAAAACGTCCACCCGGTATCGACCCCGCCCGCGAGCATGGCGTACAGCGTCCAGCCCGCGGCGACGATGTAGAGGTACCAGCTCGCGAGGTTGATGCGCGGGAACGCCAGGTCTTTCGCGCCAATCATCATCGGCAACATGAAGTTGCCAAGCACCACCGGGACGACGGGCACCAGGAAGAAGAACACCATGATGACGCCGTGCAGCGTGAACAGGCGGTTGTACGTATCCGCTTCAACCAAGCTGCCTTCCGGGGTCATCAGGTGCAGGCGGGCGATTGTGATGGCAAAACCGCCGATGAAAAACATCAGCGTCACCGAAACCAGATAAAGCAACGCGATGCGTTTGTGGTCCTTGGTCAAGAGCCACGACTTCACGCCATAGGCGATGTTGAGGTATGTTTCGCGCGGCGCCTCGGCGGCGGGAGGGGGAAGCTGGCGCGGTTCTAACGTGGCAGTGCTCATGGTCGTGGCTGCTGGGGGTTGATGGGCGGTGTCGTGGTCGGCGGCGGGAAACTCTCCACACGCGGCGGCGTGTCGCCCCGGCGGAGCATGCGCACGAAGGCGATGAGCTGAATGATCTCCTCTTCACTCACCTGTCCGCGGAACGTCGGCATGATGTCCTGGAAGCCGGCCACGATCTTGGCGCTTGGGTTGAGGATCGACTCGCGAAGGTAATCTTCGTCGGCGAGCACCGTGCGGCCATCCGTCAAGGGAACCGGGCGGCCGTATAGCTCCTCGAGCGTCGGGGCGCGGGCGGCCCCGTCGCCGCTGTGGCAACTGACGCAGCGGTATTTAAGGAACGTCTTGCGTCCTTCGAGCGCCAGCGAGCCCTCCGCGTGCAGCTCCAGCCAGTCTTCGTAATCGCGCGGCGTCATCACGACGATGTGCCCGACCATCCCTGAGTGGTTGGTGCCGCAGTATTGCGAACAAAATAGGTGATAGGTCCCCGGTTTCGTGGCGCGAAACCAAACCGACGTGTAGCGCTCCGGCAATGCATCCATGTGGATGCGGAATTCGGGACAGAAGAAACTGTGGATCACGTCCTCGGAAGTGAGCAATAGCTTGAACGCTCGGCCCGCCGGCACGTGCAGCTCATTGATCTCGCGCTGCCCTTCCGGGTGCTGCATTTTCCACATCCATTGCTTGCCGACGACGTAAATCGGCGTGGCATCGTCCGGCGCGCGAAACGCGTCGTGGTAAATCAGCGCGCTCCAAGTGAACATGGCTAGAAAGACGAAAATCGGCGTGATGGTCCAGAACCACTCCAGGGCACGCGACGACGGACTGTAAGGCGGCGGCGCGACCTGACCGGGCCGACGACGATACCGGACCGAGAAATAGATGAGCAACCCGGCGACAAGCAGCCCAACCGAGCCCGTGACGATCGCCATGAAATAGAAGAAGTGATCCACGTGCTCCGCCGTGGTCGATGCTTGCTCCGGAAACCAGGCAACGTCCGCGAACATAGGCAACTCACACAATTCTTGATTCGCGCAGGGCGGGGCTTTTTGCCAAACCGTCATTCAGCGCGCCGCGATCTGCTCCTCAGCCAACCGCGCCTTCCGCGGCTCGCCGCGCCACATGATGGTGAGAAACGCCCCGATTCCAAGCACCGTCAGCACGCCGGCGGCGCGGAGGATATTCATAATGGCTGGCCCGTATCTCCCCGCGGTGGGGTCGTAGTGAAAACAGTAGAGCAGGATGTTGTCCACGGGAGAGCCGATCTTATTCTCCGACGCTTCCACGAGACCCAGATGCAAATCACGCCGCGAGTAATGGACGTCGTAGAAGTAGCGCGAAATCTTGCCGGTCGGCGTCAGCACCATGATGCCGCTCGCGTGCGCGAATTGATCGTGAGCCGCGTCGTACATGTAATGGAAACCGACGGCCTGCGTAAGGCGGTCGATCGCCTCTTGGTCGCCGGTCAGGAAATGCCACGCCGCGTCGGCGCCGGGTCGGCCGTAACGCTCGACGTAAGTCTTCTTCTTGAGCGCGGCCATCACCGGTGTTTCCCGCGCGTCGAAACTGACCGTGACGATCTCGAATTCCTTGCCGGCGTCGAACGACATGTCGAGCATCGCCCTTACCAGGCCGTTCAACACTTCCGTACACAGCTTCGGGCAACGGAAATAGGCGAGCACCAAGATGACGGGCTTTTTTCCGAAGTATCTCCCAAGGCGCACGTTCTGCCCCACTTCATCCTTGAACTCCAGGTCCAGCGGCGTCTGTTCGTTCAAGCGCTGCTCAAAGCGCACGTCGCGCAGCAGGGGCGGCAAGGATGTCTCCGCCGTTGCCCGGCGGCCGCCAAGAAAGAAGATGCAGACGACAAAGATCAGCGCTCTTGCCATGGCGGGGTCCTTTGCAACATGCGTCCCGAATTTGGCGCCCCATGATCGACCAGCCCATTGCTCCTCGTCTCCGTCCGTTCTTCGCGCGCGGGCAATTGTCCCGCGACGCGCTTCATCGCTTCGTCGATAGGGATGCGAACGTAGCCGTTCTCTTGGGTCGGTCCGTAACTGTGCAACGCCTTTTCCTGAGCGAGCAGCCGGGATTCGATGTTTGCGTCGTTCTCCAAACGATCGATCATTTCCAGGCGCGGCTCCGGGGGCAGGCTCCGCGTTTGTGACGCGGCCAACGGAAAGTCCGATCTCTTGATCGCTGCCTGACGAGCCTCGCTGCGCCGCATGAACCAGGAAACAATCCAAAAGTGAATCACGGCAAAGCCGATCGCGGCGGCGAGAATGATCAACACCGGCCGCAGCGGTGCGTCGCGGCGTTCATAGCGCACGGTTGGTTCTTCCGTGCGCGTGTCGGGATGCCGTTCGTCAGGCATGGCTTGCCGCCTCCCTTCGCTCGCCGAGTTCCTCGGCTCGGGCGCGCAAATGCAGCGCCTCGGCCCGGTTGAGATCGTGCAGCGGCAGCACCGGCCGACGCCGCAGCGTCCAGAGGAAAAACGCCAACCAGATGCCGCCGACGCCGAACGGCGTGAGGAAATCCATCCAATGGTCGGCGAACGTCGTGCCCTGGAAGGGTGGTTCGATCTGGTAGAACAGGAAGACAAGCTGCATAACGAGCAGTAGCCCGGCTACCCTTGCAAGGCGTTGCGGATTGCGTTTGACGTCGCGCATCAGGAGGGCGAAAAAAGGCACGGCGAAATGGAATACGACGAGCGCCCACGTCACTACGAGCCAGCCGCCGCGCACGCGCGGCAAATACCAGATCACTTCCTCCGGCAGGTTTGCCATCCAGATCAACATGAACTGCGCGAACGTCAGATACGCCCAGAGCACCAGGAACGTAAACAACAGATTGCCGAGGTCGTTCAGCGTGTCGCGCGAAACGAAATCGACGAGCGGCGGGCTCGACACGAGCCGGGTGAGCAGGACCAGCGCGAACGCGTGCGCCGACAACAGTTGCCCGACCGCGTACAACACGCCGAACATCGTCGAGTGAAACGACGGTTGGATCGACATCACCCAATCGACGGAAGCGAAGGTAATTGTGAGACCGTAGACCACCAGGCCGGGGGCGCTGAACAGGCGAAACTTGCGCGGCAAATGGGGCTCGCCGGTCAGGTCTTGTTGCCGCGACCAGAGACTGAGCACGACGGCGAGGAGGATCCAAAGCGCAAAAAACACCGCGGCCCGAAGCCACCAGAACGGCACATCGAGGTAAATCGGGTTGAACTCCAGTTCCTCGCTGCGTTCGACACCCCCGGGCTGGGCCCACGGGTAGACGTAGCGGACGCCGAACGCGACCGGAACGAACAGCACCGCGAGTAGCGGCAACGTGCGCATCGCCGCTTCGAGAAGCCGGCGGATCATGAAGCCCCACGCGCCGCGGGTCAGATGATAGATCATCAGAATCGCCATGCTGCCGAGCGCGATGCCGAGGAAGAATTGGTGCGCGACCAGGTACGAGCGGAAAAACTGCGTCGGAGTGAAGAACGCGCCCACGCCGCACACGGCGAGGGCAACGGCGCCGACGACCAGTGCGCTCCATTGCACGCGGTCCAGCTCCGCTCGGCGTTCAACCGGCAGCGTGCTCATGGTAGGGGCTCTCCCGTCTGTACGGCACGTTCCTGGTTTTGCAGCGCGGTACGCATTTCCGGCGTTAACTCCTTCTCGGGAAAATGTTGGCTCAATTGCAGGGCACGGACATAAGCGGTGACGGCCCAGCGGTCGCGCGGCGGAATCTGCTGGCGGTAATCGGGCATCGAGCCGTAGCCGTTCGTGATTACGGCAAAGAAACGGCCCACCGGCGCCTCGCGCAACCGGTCAATGTGAAACGACGGCGGCGGCGTGTAGCCGCGCTCCACGATCTTGCCCCGGCCCGTGCCGAGCGGGTCGTGGCAGACAACGCAGAAGATCAGGTAGCGCTCCTGACCGCGTTTCAGAGCTTCCTCCGTGATCGCGAACGGAAAGCGATCCACGTAGTCGGCGTCCTCGCTGCTGCGCAGCGCAAGGGCCAAAAGCCAATCGCCGGCCGCCGCCGCGCCGAGCAGGGCGGCGGCACGGGCCGGTTCGGACGACGTTCGTGTGCGCCGGCCGGTGTAAAACGCGTAATCCGTGCGTAAGTGCCCGCGCGCAACCGTTCCGTCAATCTGCGGCCGGGCCGACCGGCCGTCGGGAAAGAATTCGCTCGGATCGAGCGGCTTGTAGCTAGGTTGGCCCGCCATCTCCTGCTGGCAGGCGGAGAACAACAAGCAACAACCCGCGGCGAAACACGCGTTGATTCGGCCCATCCCCATCGCGGCAAAACCTCAATACGGCACTTCGACAACGTCGCCAACCGGCTGCAAACTCTGTAACAGAGCACGTGTCGCGACTGCGTCAAAGTGCGAATCCGTCGCTTCAATGCAGAGAAAAAAACGGTCCTGGCTCGCCCGATCAAAGCGCGGCACGTTGAATACCGGATGGTAGGGCTCCGGCAGCTTGTTGAGGAAGAACATGCCGAGAATCGCAGCGAGCGCCGCCACCAGGACCATCAGCTCAAACGTGATGGGAATAAACGCCGGCCAACTGTGGTACGGTCTGCCGCCGACGTTGAGCGGATAATCGTGCGCCGCCGCCCACCATTGCATGAAGTAGCCGCCCGCCGCGCCGACCAAGCCGCCGATCAACACCACCATCGGGACGCGCGTCCGCGGCAAGTCCAGTTCCTCGGCTAATCCCTCGACGGGATACGGGGTGTACGCGTCCATCCGCCGATAACCTGCTGCGTGCGCCGCCTGCGTCGCCGCCAGGATTTGCTCCGGCGTCTTGAATTCCGCCATCAGTCCGTAGATCGGCCTGGGCTGCGTCATCGTCCCTCCTCATGGGCGTGCGTCCCCGGCAGCAGGGCGCGCATCTCGGAAATCGAGATCATCGGCAGCAAGCGGAGAAACACGAGCAGCAGCACGAAAAACAGACCGATCGTGCCGGCGAACGTGGCATAGTCCCAAAAAGTCGGCCGAAACACGCCCCACGACGACGGCAGGAAGTCGCGGTGCAAGCTGGACGTGATGATCATGAACCGTTCCAGCCACATGCCGAGCAACACGAGGTACGACACAAAAAGCAACACGAGCGGGCTGCGGCGCATGCGCTTGAACCAGAGGATCTGGATGGCGACGGCGTTACAGAAGATCAATGTCCAATAGATTCCCGCGTAGTCGCCGAACGCGCGATTCGTGTAGACGGAACGCTCATACGGGTTGGTCCCGTACCACGCCATGAACTGCTCGATGAAGTACCCGTAGCTCGTCAGGAACCCGGTTGCGAGGAGAACCTTGGCCATCGCATCCAGATGGTTGTCCGTGATGAAGTCTTGTAGACCGTAGAAGAACCGCAGCGGGATGCACAGCGCCAGCACCATCGCGAAGCCGGAGAAAATCGCGCCCGCGACGAAATACGGCGGGAACACCGTCTCGTGCCAGCCGGGCAACACCGCGATGGCGAAGTCGGCGCTGACCACCGAGTGTACCGACACGACCAGCGGCGTCGCCAACCCGCCGAGCAGCAGGTACGCGGTTTCGAAGCGATACCAGTGCCGGGCCGAACCGCGCCAGCCCATCGCCAGGATGCCGTAGCCGATCTGCGCGAAGCGGCTGCGGGCGCGGTCGCGCAGCGTGGCCAAGTCCGGGATCATCCCCATGTACCAGAAGAGCAGTGATACCGTGAAGTAGGTTCCGACCGCGAACACGTCCCACACCAGGGCGCTGCGAAACTGCGGCCACAGCCCCATCGTGTCCGGGTACGGCGCCAGCCAATAGAAGAACCACGGCCGGCCCAAGTGCAGCAGCGGATAGAGACCGGCGCACATGACGGCAAAAATCGTCATTGCCTCGGCGAGCCGATTGATCGACGTTCGCCATTTCTGATGGAGCAGCAGCAGAATCGCCGAGATGAGCGTGCCGGCGTGGCCGATGCCGATCCACCAAACGAAGTTCGTGATCGCGAAGCCCCAGGCTACCGGGATGTTGATGCCCCAGATGCCGACGCCGCGCACAAGTAAGTAGACGACGGCGTATGCCAGCAACATCAGCAGAGCGAGGTTGATCGCGAAGCAGATCAGCCACGCCGCCGGTGTGGGGCGAGCGAGCACGATCGAGCTGATCTTGTCGGTGACGGTGCGGAAGCTGTGTCCGGGCGCGAGATAGCTCGGCTCGTCACTCGGCAAGTGATCGGGCCGGGCCTCGGTCGTCGGCAGCGGCGCTTCCGTCGCCATGCTACTTCGTCTCCAATTCCGGATTCGGATTGCGCAGCGCCGCCAGGTACGTGGTGCGTGGTTCCGTGTTCAAATCGGTGAGCAGGCCGTAGTTCAGCGGTGTGTCTTTCCACCGTTTGACGGTGCTTTGCGGATCATTCAGGTCGCCGAAAACGATCGCCTCGGCGGGGCACGCCGCCTGGCACGCGGTCAGAATCTCTTGATCCACGATCGCCCGGCCTTCGACCTCCGCGTCGATCTCCGCTCGGCGGATGCGCTGCACGCAATAGGAACACTTCTCCATCACGCCGCGCGAACGCACCGTCACGTCCGGGTTGTATTGCAAGCGCAAGCTGGGCGTCGTGAAGTCGGCGTAATGAAAGAAATTGAAACGCCGGACTTTGTACGGGCAGTTGTTTTGACAGAACCGCGTGCCCACGCAGCGCTGATAGACCATGTCGTTGAGACCGTCCGAGCTGTGGACCGTCGCTTCTACCGGACAGACGTACTCGCACGGCGCGTTTTCGCAGTGCATGCACGGGAGCGGTTGAAAGTGGAATTCTTCCGGCTCCTCGTACGATCCGCTGGAGTAGCGGTCGATGCGCAGCCAGTGCATCTCGCGGCCGGCAAGAACTTGCTCCTTGCCCACGACCGGGATGTTGTTCTCGGCCTGACACGCGACGACGCACGCCTTGCAGCCGACGCACGCCGTGAGGTCAATGACCATTCCCCATTTCTTCTTGGGCGGCGAATAGTCGTGCGCCGGCAACAGGGACGGGTTCGATCGCTTCTCCGCGTTCGCCTGCTCCAAGGGAATGCGACCGGCCGGCGCCTTCACGTCTTTCTTGCGGTGCGCCTTGTTGGGCACGGCGGCGAAGGCGGGGTTCGCTTGGTACTGGTCCAGCGTGGCGCTGCGAACGATGTCGCGGTTCTCCATCAACTGGTGCTGCTGTGTACAAGCGAGCGGATAGAGTTCGCCTGTCTTCGCCGCGCTGAGACCCGGCGCGAACCATAAGCGTTCGGAGGTGCGGAGAGCGTAAGCGTTGAAGCCGACCTTATTTTCGCGATCGCCGCCGACGCGTCCCGCCGCGTCGCGGCCGTAACCGAGCGAAATGGTGATCGCACCGTCCGCGTGTCCGGGCACGATCCAGATGGGAGCTTGTACCGACCGGTCGCCCAGGCGCAGCTCGACGACATCCACCTGGAAGCCACCATGCTCGCCGCCGTGTTCGTAACCGCGCAGCCCCACGTCCAGTTGTTTTGCTGTCCGCGGACTCATCAGGGCGGCGTTGTCCCAGGTCAGCGTGGTGATCGGCTTCGGTAGCTCCTGCAACCAGCCATTGTTCGCGAAACGGCCGTCGTAGATCGTGGCATCGTGCTGAAGAACCAGTTCCAGTTCCTGACCACCCGCCGAATTCGTTGTGCTTTGAAGCTGTTTTTCCCAGCCGTTCTGAAACGGAATGGACTTGTGTCGGAAATCGTAATCGCTCCCCGCGACAATCCCATCGTGAACCGCGACCTCCCAGAACTCCTCGAAGTCGCCGGAGCGGCGGTGTTCTTCCCAGAAGCGCTGCCAGTACGAGCGCACCAACAGACGGCCCGGAATCTCTTGTTCGTTCATGAGGACCGAGAGCAACTCATGAGCGGAACGACCGCCGTACAGCGGCGCGATGAGCGGCTGGACCAGAGATGCCGTACCGTCGAACGCGCGTGTGTCGCTCCACATTTCGAGGAAGTGTGCCTCCGGCAGGTGCCAGCCGCATTGCCGTGACGTCTCATCTTGAAACAGGCTCAGATGCAAGCGCCCCTCCGGCGGGACTTTTTGCAAATGCCGGACAAACTCGACATCGGCCGGCGCGGTGAACGCCGGGTTCCCGCCGAGAATGATCAGCGTTTCCACCCGTCCGGCTTGAACATCGCTTACGAACTCGCGCAGCGATTCGATCTGATCCACCGAACGGGTCTCGATGGACGGCGTGTGGAAGACCGTTTGACCGACATTTCCGAGGCGATCGTTGAGTACGTGAGCGAGCACGTGGACGGCGGGAGATTGTCGTTCGCCCGCGAGCACGACACAGCGGCCGCGATGCGCTTGCAAATCCTTCGCAACGGCGGCGATCCAGCGCTCGTGGCCGAGCGCGTCGCCGCCTTCGACCGCCATGCCGAGCTGCGCCGCGACGGCGCGGGCAAACGGCTCGATGTCTTGCGCGCGCAGCGCCAAGCGGTGATCGGCCTTCGCGCCGGTGCTGCTCACCGCGGTTTCGACCATGTAGAGCCGATTCATTTGTGCGTTGGCGGCGTCTTCCTTGCCGGTTCGCACACGCCGGCCGGCCATGAATTCCGCGACATAGCGAAGACTGCCGGGTCCGCACGTGAGAAAATCCGCGTCGAACGAGAGCACGATGTCGGCCGTCCGTTGCTTCTTTTCAAAGTCGTAGAAGCGGTAGTACGTATTGAGCGGTTGCCCGAACGCCAGCTGGTTCGCACGGCGCGCCGAATGTGGACCGAGCGGCTCGTACTGATGCCATCTCGCTTCCGGCAGCGCTCGCAAGAGATCATCAAGCTGCGCTCCGAGCGTTGGGGAGACAACCGTTTCCGTCAGTAGCCGTAGCCCGGCGCCTTTTTTGGCCCGCTGCGCGCGCATCATTCGCCGCACGGCGTTGAGCGCCGCCTCCCAGGTCCGAGTTTGGCCGAGGTAGGTCGGCGTCTGCGAGCGGTCCGGGTCGTACAAGGTAAGGATTGAGCCTTGGTGGAACAAATCGGTCGCGCCGCGGCTGGCCGGGTGTTCGGGGTTCCCCTCGATCTTCGTAGGCCGGCCTAGATGGCTTTCGACGAGTAAGCCGACGCCGGCGCCGCCGAGCGTCATCGCGGTCGCGAAGAACAGCGGCTTGCCCGGCGCCATTTCTTCCGGCGCGCGGACATACGGAGCGAAGCGCGTCGCCGGCGCCGGTTTGGGTGAGCAGCCGCTGACCCCCGCGAGGGCGAGCGACGCGCCCATTAGCGTCAGGAACTTCCGCCGGCTCAACCCGTCCGGCCAGACCGCCGCCTGAGAGGGAAACTCACGGCGCATGAGCTGTTGAAACGCCTCGCTGTCCGCCAATTCCTCCAGCGTGCGCCAGTATCGTTTGCCGTGGCTGGATGCCAAGCGCTCCTGCAAAGCAGCCAACTCCGAAGCGAGGTTCTTGCGGCTATTCATCGATGGCACACCGAGCAACTGGTGATGCGTTCGGGATCCTTGATGCCGTAGTCCTGAACGAGCTTGCGCCCGAGCGTGAGTTGGTCCAGCGGTTGGCCGGCTGCGTCGCGCTCATGCGCGGCCTGCCATTTCATGCTGAAAACCTGCTCCCGTGGCCGAACGTGCCGCTCCGGATGGCGATGGCACTCGAGGCACCAGTCCATGAGCAGCGAGGGAGCTTGAACGGTGAACGGCATCTCGTCGATTTGTCCGTGGCACGACGCGCAGCCGACACCCTTGTGAAGGTGGATGCTGTGATCGAAGTAAACAAAGCCGGGGAGATTGTAAATCCGCTGCCAGCGGATGGACGCATTCGTGCGGTAACTGTCGCGCACCGGGGCGAGCATTTCGCTGCCGACCCAGATTTGCGCATGACAATTCATGCACGTTTTCGTCGGCGGGATTCCCGCAAATGAGGAATTTTCCCCATCGGTGTGGCAATAACGGCAATCGATGCCGAGCTTGCCGACATGGTGTTCATGGCTGAACGCCGCCGGCTGCAAGCGCGCGAGGCGCTCCTCGGTGCCGTAAGACGATTTCGTGTAGACGACGCAGACCCAGAGCACAAACGCCAGGAAGAAGAGCGATCCGAAGATGCTCACCTTCGAGAGCGTGTTCATGCCGCGATGGAAAATCTGGGGCATCGCTGCCTCGTGCTTGCCCAACCGTCTTGTCTGCCGGCGGCTCCGGTCGTCCAGAGTTTCCACGAACGTTGCAACTGCTATGCCGTGCTGCTCAGGCCGAGAATGGCGCGTGCAGGCGCATTGGGATCGAGTTGTACAAGAACGAAACCAGTTGCTCCGTCATGAATACGGATACATCTGTTGCTTCGCCGGATCGCACAAACCGACAGTGTTGTACGGGGCAATGTCGTTCGCGACTAGGCGCACAAACTCCGCCGTTGTCGCGGGGCCGGCGTTTTCCACGATTTCCAGAAGGCGCTCATAGCCGCGCGTGAGACTCGCGCGAAAGTGCGGATCGTGCGACATAAGGAACTCGTCGCGCTCGTCCGCCCGGCCTTGCCGCCGGCGCTCCTCGGAGAAGATGGCGCCGGCGAAATAGTACATCGTGAACGAGGCCAATAACTCAAAGTGAGCGAATGCCTGATACGCTCCGTGGACCAGTCGATCGACGAAGTCCACTTCGCGCAGCAGAGTCGTTTCGTAGCTCGCTAATTCATCGGCGAGCGACGTCCTACCCCAATGGGCGGCGAAGGCGCGCGCCAGCCGCTCGATCGTGAGCAGCGTGTGGGCGTTGCCGCTGCTGAAGAGCGGATCGAGGAAGTAGGCGGCATGTGCTAGCATCGCCCAGTCGGCGCCCGCCACATTCCGGGCGCGTCTTTGCACGCGTCCCGTCCGGGTCCAGGGTTGCACCGGCCGCGCCCGCGCGAACTGCCGGCGAAGCGACGGGTAGCGACCCAGAAGCGCTGCCCACTCCTCTTCCGGACCGCGGCCATCGTCGGGCGGCCGTCGCTCGCCGTCATACATCACGCCGGCGCTCGTCACGCCGTTGTTGAAGCGCAGCACCCAGACCCAGCCATCGTCCAGAACATGGTGCAGCGCGGCATGGTCACAGGCGTAGGGGTGGTCGTCGATCCGGCCTCCAAGTTCGAGCAGCACGTCCCGCCACCAACCCACGTCGGCGAAGTGCGAATAAACGCTCCAGGAATTGGTGCGCACGCCTGCGGGGCCGCTGTCGATGCCGAGCGCGCGCGCCGCAACGCCTCCCGGACCCGTGGCATCGACAAGGAACGCAGCCGCGATTCGCAGCTCGCCGCCGAGACGCTCGCCGTGCAGCCGCCAACCGTCACGATGCTCAAGGGCGACGATTTGCGTTTGGTCGTAATAGGGAATGCCGGCCGCCTGTACCTCTTCCACGATAAATTGATCAAAGTGCTCGCGGAACCAGTGCGTGTCTCCCACGACGTCGTTGGGGCTGGCGGCGACCAGCAACTCGTTGGCGTGGTCGGCACGGGGCTGGAACGGCTGTCCCGTCTCGTGCCGCAGAAAGGTGAAACCGCGCTTGAGACCGCAAGCCAGATGCGGGTAAGCCGTTTGCCAGCGGCCGTATTTGTAGAGTGGCAGCAGCCGCGGCAAATCGTACGTGCGGGCCAAGTCTTCAAGCACCAAGTTGGCGATGGGCGTGGACGATTCGCCAATGGCGAAACGGGGATGCTTGCCTTTTTCCACGAGCGCGACACGTAAACCCAGCCGCTGGGCGACGAGTGCCATCAAGGCGCCGGCGAACCCGGCGCCGATAATCAAAACGTCCGCTTCCCCCCAGGGCGTCATCGATTACCCTCGCACGAGCAGACCACCGGCGGCGCCGCGTGTTGTGTCAGATTCATGGCGCGCAGCCGCTCCGCCCGCGCCGGGCCACAGCGTTCGCACCGGAAGAAACGCTCCGCATCCCAAAGGTCGGCGAACACCCGGCCGCTGTTGAGGCGGATGCCATAATCCAAGACTTCTTCGAGGGAATCGAGGCACGGCGGCGTGAACTGTCCCTGGCGCTGTAATTCCTCCAGCGCCCCATTGCCCGTTCGCGTCGGGATGATAACGCAGCATTCCACGCCGACATCAAACGCGAAGCGCAGCGACTCTTTCGCCCAGCGTACTCCTTCGTCCTCGCTCAGAAACGGCGGCCGCAACAGGATGAAGGCCCGCACCGCGATGTCGTGGCGGACCAGAAACCGCGCCGCCGCCTCGAAGTCGCGAAGCGTCATGCGTTTGTTCAGGCGCGGTAGGACTTCCGGGTGGACGGTTTCCAACCCCATGGCGACTTGGAGCTCCGGGCGAGCGAGGTCGCGAAATGTCAGGCAATCATCGCCGATCAAGCGCGGATGGCTTTCAATGACCACGGTCTGAAAGCCCGCGACCAGCTCCGCGATCCGCGGCCGAGCCGCCGGGGGAATGGCCTGGGCGTCAAAGAAATTGCCGGCGTTATAAAGCTTGACGTGGTTTGCCGGCGGCAGGCGGCCCAGCGCGAATTCGATCTGCTCCGGTATCGCTCCATCGGGAACGCGCGCGTCGGTGGTGTTTTTCCAGAGGTCGCACATCAAGCAACGGAACGGGCATTCCCGATTCGTTAGGAACAAGACCGCCGTGTTCTCGACCGCTCCGGCACGCGTCCGCTCCGACTCGACGAGGAAGGCGTACGGCCGCGACGGATCGACGGGATTCTTCGGCGGACGGAACGCCAGAATGCGTGCGTCGTCCCAGCGGCTCGTCGGCTTATTCATAAAGGGCATGAAAGGCTCGACGGTAATCCGATTCGCGAGCCGGGAACAGCCGCTCGAAGTCGAAGCGCGCCGCCGCCCCGTGCTGAAAACGCCGTTTCGGGTAGATCGGCATCTTGTACCCGGTGATCGCTTCCACGCCCGCCGCGACGATTTCACCTTTGAGCTCGTAAAGCCGATCGTGACTCCAACCCGTCAGCTCGATGAACGGAATCGCCTCGGCGACGGCGATGACGCGCGGCAGCGTAAATGGGCTGAAACCGGCAAAGCCGAAGCGATCCGCCGGAGCATAGGTTCGCGTGTATCCGCGGCTTAGACCGCCGGAATACGTCAGTGAATGCTTGATCGAATCAACGCCCCAGCCTTCCTGATAGAGCAACCGATTGTTCAGCACGCTGCGGATGGTGAGTTCCGTGTTCTCCTCAATTGGGTAGTCTTTCAAGTTCTCGTCGCCGCCGTCGCCGTCGAGGAGCCAACGCCAAGCGGGGTAGCGCTTGCGGATGCCGCGGCACAACGCCAGGGCCATGGACGCCGACTGAACGTCGAGCGGCTTATAGTCCTCGACGGTGCGGACCGTCTCCCGCCAGTCGATCTCCGCGCTGCGAATTTCGATTGGCTCAAGCAGAAACGCGAGTCCGACCTCTTCGAGAAACCGCCGGGCCTGCGCGAGATCTTCGCCGCCGCCGTCTATGGACAGCGTGAACGCTTTCAACCGCGCCGGGCTGATCCCCAGGCGAAGCATCGCGTGGTACGTCACGAGCAACACCGAGCCGCTGTCGATGCCTCCGGAGAACGAGACCCCCACGGGCCCGTCGGTCGCCTGCTGCGTGAGCCATTTCGCGATCTCGTCCGACAGGGCGGCGATGTAAGCGCGGCCGATCGTCGGAATGTCGGGCGGCAGCGTACCGGGTGAGGGCGTGAAGAAGCGTCGGTAGGTCGGGTTCGGATCGGGACAGCCGAGCAACTTGACTTCGGTCACGTAATGTGCCGGCGCCATGCGCGTATACGACGGATGAAACTGGTCCGCCAACCCCTCGTCCTGGAGGTGGCGATGAATCACATCGATGCGGTCGGCGGCGACGAGGCAGGGTCCCGCGGAGCGCTTAGCAATGAAGTAGCGCAACGGCCGACCCAAGGATCGAGTCAGCAGGACAGACTGGCCGCGGGTCGCCACCAGCGCGAAATGCCCGTCCAGATCACGCAGCGCGTCGACATCGCCCGCCGCGAGCAACGTCCGGGCCTGTTCGGTCGTCGCGTTGAATAAAACGTTCTTCCGCGGGTCCAGCAGATCGACCACGCGGTCAATGGCCCGATCGTGCGTCATGGCATTGCTCCTCAAAGCGGCGACGGGCGCGGCCCCTCAAGGGACGATTCTACCAAAAACCCGGCGGCGAGCGCCGGTCCGGTGTGCGCGATCCGCTTCCGGTTATTCTCATGGGCCTCTCACCCGGCTCTCATCGGCGCATGGCTTACACTCAGAAGATCATCGCGGCGCTATGCCGCGTACGTTCGGGGTTCGCGCCACGTCCTCACCCCGTGGCCGCCGCCCACTGGGGAAGAGCTACGGAAACTATCGGGTTGCGACCGGAAACGGTTGGCTTCTGGACGCTGGCCCTTGGCGGCAGCGTGATGGGGGCGGCCGGCTTGCTCGGTTGGCTACGCCCGCCGGGCCGCCTCTGGCGGTTGCTGCGCGATGCGCTCGGCGTCATGTTCGGGATCGCCGCGCTCGCGGCGTTCGCCTGGGAAGCGCCGCCGACACGCCTGGCCGCGGCATCGCTCGCCTTTACTCTTCTCTGGTTGATCGGCTGCCTCTCGGTATCGGCTCCGGCCAGCCGGTTCCGCGAGTGGATCGTGCGCATCGCCTGTGTCCCGCCCGTGCTTTGGACCGCCGCGCTCGTTGGCGGACCCATCACGGCGATTTCGTTCGCCCGGCAAAACGAGAAAGAACATCCGGCGTCGGCGGCGCCGGGGCTCGGCGCCCCGGCGACCGCCACGAGGGCGGTCGCGTGGCAGCGGCTCCCGTGGAAGCGCCAGTCCGTGTCTGTTGTGACCGATGCCGGGCGTTCCATTCCTCTCTATACGCTGGCGATCGACCCGAGCGAGTTTGAAAAGTTACGGATGCGCGGCCAACAACTGGATGCCGCGGTCAGCCAGGAACTCGCCCCAACGGACGGCATGATCCGCACCGCGCCCCCCGACCCGGGCTACGACTGCCACGGCTGGATCTTTACGGGCGGCCGGCACCTCATCGACGGCCAAGACGTGGACGCCATCCTTCAGGACAACCATTACTATCCCGTCCACGATCCCCAGCCGCACGACCTCGCCATCTATCGCGACGACGCGGGGATCATCCGCCATTCGGGCATCGTCGTCGCCGTCAGCGACGCGAAAGGACCTCTCCTCGAGAGCAAATGGGGCTTCATTGGCCGCTACATCAGCCCCGCGGCGAACCACATGTACGGACAAGCTTGCACCTTCTACCGCAGCAGCCGGGCCGGACACCATTTGCGCGCGGGCACGAGCGAATGAGCCAGGCGCCCCGCCTACGCCGATTTCCGAAAACCCGACCAGGGTTGGCGGCACGTCACAGCAAACTTGGGTCGAATTGCGGCCGACAGCGCGCTCGCTATTATTGTGGTGGTCTACCCGGACCGCTGGCCCAGCAACCCAGCGAAAAGCTGCCTAGCCCAGTGTTTTTTTCGGTAAGCTTCCAGCGCGGCTTCACGTTCCTCCGAGCGCAACTGACCTAGATCGACTGCCGCAAGAAGCTGCACCAGTTCGCCACGCTCAATCGCGGCGACAAGCTTGTCGCGACGACCTCCTTCTGATTCGATGCTTCCCTGCTGGATAATGGTGGACATGTTATGCGCCTTCCCGGAGTTTTCAGTCCGCGCGATGTAGACGCTTCGGGTTGTCGAGACAGTTAAACAAGAGTAGCGAGGCTTGTCGGGAAAATGCGGAAAAGGTCAAGTGCGAACAGAAACCAGAGACGTTACAACCGGCCCAAAGGAATCACTTGAAAAATCCGGCTGCCAAGATGCGGAACCTGTGCGATCAAAAAGCGCTTCCTCATCGCTGCTGCCGGCGGTTGCTTGCCGGACACGCCCCACTTCGCAACAATAGTCCCGACACAGGGAGCCGGCTGCATGGACACCTTCGCGCAACGACGACAGAAGCTGGCGAACATCCTTCAAGCGGAGGCGCTCGACGCGCTACTTCTCACCAACCCTTTGAGCGTCTCCTACCTCACCAACTTCAGCGGCGAAAGCAGTTATCTGATTCTCGCTCACGATCGCGCCTTGCTGGTCAGCGACTTTCGATTCATCGAACAGTTAGCCGAAGAATGCCCCGAGTTACCGACCCACATTCGCCCGCCGGCGCAAACGGTCACACAGGCCGCGGCGGACGCAGTCACCAAGCTCGGTTACCGTTCCGTCGGCTTTGAAGCCATGCATGTGACCGTCGGCGAGTTTGCACAGTTGCAGAGTCTCGCGAAGACGGTCTCATGGAAACCAGTCAAGGATTGTGTCGAACGTTTGCGTATCATCAAAGATGACACAGAATTGGCGGCGATCCGCGAGGCGATCGACTTCGCCGAGCGGGCTTTCACCGTCTTTCGCACCTTGCTGCGTCCGGACGACCGCGAGAAAGACTTGGCCGACGCTTTGGAGAGTTATGTGCGGCGGGTCGGCGGGCAAGGAACGAGTTTTCCGAGCATCGTCGCGGCTGGTGAGCGCGCGGCGCTGCCGCACGCGCCGCCGACCGATCGCGCGGTTGGGTCGGCGGACGTGCTGCTCGTGGATTGGGGCGCCAGCGGCCGCTTCTATAAGAGCGACTTGACGCGTGTTCTAGCCACTCGTAGAATCTCGCCGAAACTGGAAGAGGTTCATACGGTTGTGTTGCGCGCCCAGGAAAGAGCGCTCGGTAAGATTCGTGCAGGAGTGAAAGCGCACGACGTGGATGCCGAGGCCCGTGGCGCCATCGCCGAGGCGGGCTTCGGCGATTTTTTTGGACACGGCCTCGGCCACGGTATCGGTCTTCAAATCCACGAGGCGCCGTTCATGCGGCCCGAGAGCGACTTCGTCTTGCAGGCCGGCATGGTGATGACCGTCGAGCCCGGCGTGTATCTGCCCGGCTGGGGCGGAGTGCGGATTGAGGACGACGTGTTGGTCACCGCCGAGGGTTGCGAAATCCTCACCCACCTGCCGAAGCGCTTGGACTCGATTCAAGTGTTCGCCTCACCATGAGGCCACGATTGGTAGGCCCGGCGGCTCAACGGGATTACGGCTGAGGAGATGCGAGTGGCGGACGATGCGAAGATTCCGAGTCCCTTTGACCTACGGACGATCAAATACCTGGTCGCGCTCATGGGCCGGTACGACTTGAGCGAAATCGACCTGCGCGAAGGCGACCTGCGCATTCGTCTGCGGCGCGGCCCGCGCGGCATCGCTGTGCAAACCCTCGGCCCGACCCTCGCCACCGCGACGCCGATCGTCTCACCGAACGCCTCTCCGGCGCCTGCCGGCGCTCCCAGCGGCGACGCAAAGCCCGATGTGCCCGCCAGAAACCTGATCTCGGTCAAGAGCCCGACGCCGGGCACGTTTTACGCGTCACCCAACCCCGGCGCCCCGCCGTTCGTACAAGCCGGCGCTCGTGTCACGCCGACCACGGTCGTCGGCGTCATCGAGGCGATGAAAATCTTCAATGAGATTCAGGCCGAGTGTACCGGCGTCGTCGCCGAAATCTGCGTCGAAAACCAGCAGCCGGTCGAGTACGGGCAAGTGCTGCTCAAGGTAGATCCCGCCGGCTGATTTCAGATTGCAGATTGCAGATTTGACCGTGCAATCCGCAATCTGCAATTTACAATCGAAATTTCTCTATGTTCCAGCGTATCCTCGTAGCGAATCGCGGCGAAATCGCCCTGCGCGTCATTCGGGCGTGCAAGGACCTCGGCATCCAAGTTGTCGCAGTCTTCAGCGAAGCCGATCGCGATGCGCCGTATCTCGACGTCGCCGACGACGCCATTTGCATTGGTCCGGGCAACTCCGCCGAGAGCTACCTCAACATCCCGCGCATCATCAGCGCCGCCGAGATCGCCGACGTGCAAGCGATTCATCCCGGCTACGGCTTTCTCTCGGAGAACCCGCATTTCGCGGAGGTCTGCCGCTCGTGCAACATTGAATTCATCGGCCCGCCGCAGGAGGCGATGCGGCTGCTCGGCAACAAGAACGAGGCGCGGAAACTCGCCCAGCAGAGCGGCGTCCCGGTCGTCCCCGGCAGCGAAGGCCTGATTGAAAACGACGGCGAAGCCCTGCGGCTGGCGCACGCGATGGGGTTCCCGGTCCTTATCAAGGCAGCCGCGGGCGGCGGCGGTCGCGGCATGCGCGTCGCCCGCAACGACATCAGCCTCCAAACCGGCATTCAGCAAGCCAAACAAGAGGCCGAGAAAGCGTTCAAGGACGGCAGCGTCTACCTCGAGAAATACATCGAGCAGCCGCGCCACGTCGAAGTGCAAATCCTCGCCGACCGCCACGGCAACACCGTTCACCTGTTCGAGCGCGATTGCTCCTTGCAGCGTCGGCATCAGAAGCTCGTCGAGGAGTCGCCGGCGCCCCATCTGCCGTCGGACGTGCGGGACGAGATCTGCCGTTCAGCCGTGCGGCTCATTCAGGCGGCAAGCTACCAGAACGCCGGCACGTGCGAATTCCTGGTCGATAAGCAAAACCGCTTCTACTTTATCGAAGTGAATGCGCGCATTCAGGTGGAGCACCCCGTGACCGAGTTGGTGACCGGCATCGACTTGGTGCGGGAGCAGATTCGGATCGCCGCCGGCGAACCGCTCCGCTTTACGCAAGATGATGTGCACCAGACCGGCTCGGCGATTGAGTGCCGCATCAACGCCGAGGACCCGGCCGCCGACTTCCGACCCTCTCCCGGAACGATCACACGCTGGCAAGCGCCCGGCGGCCCCGGCGTGCGGCTTGACACCCACGCCGCCGCCGGCTACCGCGTGCCGCCCAACTACGACTCGCTGGTCGCGAAACTCCTCGTCCACCAGCCGAGCCGCCCCGAAGCGCTCGCCTGCATGCGCCGCGCCTTGGCGGAGTTCGTTGTGGAAGGGATCAAGACGACGATCCCGCTGCACCGCGAAATCTTCAACAACTCCGCCTTCATCGAAGGCCGTGTTGACACGACGTTTATTGAGCGGACCTGGCAGAAGGGGTAGTGGATTTGAGATTGCGGATTTCAGATTTCCCTCGGAATTCTTCAATCTGAAATCTGCGATCTGAAATGCACGAGGGACCGAACATGGCACACAAAGTCGGCATCCTCACCGGCGGCGGCGATTGTCCCGGATTGAACGCCGTGATTCGTGCCGTCGGACGGAAGATCGATAACGGCGGCGGAACGTGTATCGGGCTGTTGGAAGGCTGGCGCGGCCTGGTCGAGGGCAATACGCGCGAACTGCCTGTGCTCGAAACAGACGCGATCATTGCGCGCGGCGGGACCATACTCGGCTCGTCGCGGACCAATCCCTATAAGAACCCCGAACAGGTCCATAGGGCGGTGGACACGTTTCGCCGTCTTGAATTGACCGCGCTGGTCGCCATCGGCGGGGATGATACGCTAGGCGTCGCCTCGAGGCTCTTCACCGACTTCCAACTGCCGCTGGTCGGCGTGCCGAAAACGATTGACAATGACTTGTCCGCGACCGATTTCACATTTGGCTTCGACACGGCGATCAACATCGTGATGGAGGCGGTGGATCGGCTGCGCACCACCGCCGAATCGCACCGGCGCGTCATGGTCGTCGAGACGATGGGCCGGCACGCGGGCTGGATCGCCTGCCTCAGCGGCATAGCGGTGGCGGCGGATTACATCCTCGTCCCCGAGGCGCCGGTAGACATCGAGCACATGTGCGGGGTGCTGAAGCGTCGCCGCGAACAAGGAAAGATGTACGGCCTCGTGGTTGTCAGCGAAGGCGCCCAATTGCCCGACACCGGCATGGTCGCCGATGCCGCCGACGTGGATGAGTTCGGCCACGTCAAACTGGGCGGCGTCGGCGAAGTCGTTGCGGGCCTGCTCGAACGGCGGCTCGGCATCGAGACGCGGCACGTCATTCTCGGCCACCTGCAACGCGGCGGCCCGCCGAGCGCTTACGACCGCGTTCTGGCGACCCGCTTCGGGATCATGGCGGCGGAACTGGTGCTGGAAGGAAAGTTCGGCATGATGGCCGCCCTTCGCGGCAACGACATCGTTTCCGTGCCGCTCGCGGCCGCGGTGTCCGCCACGCGCCTGCTCGACATGCGCTATTACCAGGAAGCGAAGGAGTTCTTTCAGTAAGATTCGCGACAAACTTACGCTGCCGGCTTCGCCGCCGACACCAGCGCCCCTTGCGTATAGCCGGACGTGCGGTAGCCGGTCCACCCGTGGAACCGAACGTCAACGAAACCAGCAGCCGCCAGCATCTCTCGGAGCGACCGCTCCCAGATGGCGCCCGACACTCAGTCCGACCAAGTGCCTTTGCCGGCCAATTCTTCCGGGGTGACGTGGGGCTCCAGGAGGATGTCGGCCATTTGCAGGCGTCCCCCAGAGCGCAACACGCGGAACAACTCCGCCACGACCTTCGGCTTATCCACGCAGAGATTGAAGACCCCGTTCGTGATAACGATATCCACCGACCCGGCAGGCGCCGGCAGCGCATCGGCACGGCCGGCGCGGAAGTCCGTGTTGGAGACACGCGCGGCCTGTGCGTTCCGCCGCGCCTTGGCCAACATCTCCTCCACCATGTCCACGCCGATGACCTTGCCCGTTCGTGCCACGCGCCGGGCCGCCAAGATACTGTCCATGCCGGCGCCGCAGCCAAGATCGAGCACACATTGGCCCGGCCGGAGCTCGCCGAGCGCGAATGGATTCCCGACGCCGGCGAACGATTCCGTTACGGCGGACGCAAGGGAGTCGATTTCCGCGGCGCAGTAGCCCAAGCGCTTGGCGCTGTCCGGCCCAATAGGGAATCCCCGCTCCTGGGCCGGGTTACGGGCAAGCGCCGCGAAGCGGTCCATGACGGCGGATTCGAGAGCAACAGGGGCGTCATTCATGTCCATATTCCCGAGAATCACGGATCAGCTCGGCGGCGCTTTCCCGCCTTCTTCGCTTTCCCCCGTTCCGGGCAGCTCACTGCCGAAATAGCCGACCCAGGCCAGGTCGAGCACCTTGGGGGTCAATTCCAAAGGCTTCCCTTGAAAGCGGCAGATGTCGCGGGCGCGCTCGATCAGGTCGCGCGGCTCGCACGCGCGCAGCTCTCGCTTCTGTAAGCGGTAGCGTTCCAGGAGCGAATCGAGCACCTCGGGAGCGACCGCCGCCCCGTGGCGCTCGGCGTAGGCCTTGAAAATCCGGGAGTATGCTTCCGGGTTGGGCGCTTCCAGACAGAGCCGATAGCCCATGCGCCGCAGAAAGGCCGGGTCCGTGACCGTTTCCGGGTCGAGGTTGGTGGCGATGATGAGGACGTGGCGCAATGGCACCTGGATCTTCTGACCCGTGCTCAGCGTGAAATAGTCAATGTGGTGCTCCATCGGCGTGATGAAACGATTGAGCAACTGGTGCGGCGACACGCGCTCGCGGCCGAAGTCATCGACCAGGAACACGCCGCCATTGGCCTTCAGATGCGGCGGCGCCTCGTAATAGCGCAGCGAGGGGCTGTAAATCAAATCGAGAAACTCGAGCGTTAATTCGCCGCCGACGACGACCAGCGGACGGCGAATCCGAACCCAGCGTTGATCGATAGACCCGGTCTTGTCGGGAACATCAACGCGCTGGTGGACTTGTTCATCAAACAGGCGGATGATGTTGTTGCGCACGCTGATGCAATAAGGAATCCAGTAATCGCCCGAAAGGGCTGCGTGAATCTGCCGGCCGAGGCTGCTTTTCCCGTTGCCTGACGGCCCGAAGACGAACAGGCTGCGCCCGGAGGACACGGCCAAGCCGGCCAGTTGAATGGCTTTCTGCGTCAGCACCAGACTCGAGAGGGCGGCGGTCACGTGCTCCGGCTTCACTTGCGGCGTGCTCGCAAATTGCCAGCGCAGCATCGCCGAATATGCCTCCAGGCTCACCGGCGCCGGCCCCAGGTAGGCGCACACGTCCATCGCACGGATCGCGTGTTCGCGCCCTCGTTGCGTGATCCGGTACTGGGCCTTGCTGGCCTGGCTGCTCATCATGGTCTCTTCGACCACGCCTTCGCGGCAGAGCTGCTCGATGACTTCCCCCGCGAGCGCTATCGAGATGTGCAGGCGCTTGCTCACCCACTCGATGGTGAAGCGGTTAATCGTGTACACGAGCCGCACAGCCAGCTCGGTTAGAATGCCTTCCTCCAGGCGCGCTCCGGCAACATCTTGCGGCGCGCGCGGCGCAATTATGTCGCCGATCCGGACCATCGGCGGCAAATGTCGGTCTTTCGGCAGAGGCTCTCGCGCAGGGGCCTCTTTCGTGGCTGCCTCTTTCGAAGGAGCTTCTTTCTCGCTGGTTGCGGCGCTTGGTTCCATCGCGTGCATGCCTCGCTACATTTTGGCGTCGGGTGCGGATTTACTCTCGAATAGAAAAGCCGTCGGGAGCGGCCTCACCCGCTGGGTCGAACAACCTCTTAACTGCCGCGGCGGCCGACCGATGCGCTTCTCCATCTACGAACAATGATTCTACCGGGGCGACGATGAGTACGCCAGAATGTGAGGCGCCAAAGAATTGCCTTTCACCGTTTTCGGCTGGCAACGGCCCGAGGGTCGCCCCCTCGTTCGGAGTGGAAGCGCTACCCTCGTCGTGGACGCACCGTGTAGAAATCCGCCGGTCGCCTCGCGACTCTCCCCGCGCCGCTTTCTCAATGGATGATGGTAAAACCGCCATTGGATGCCGTCACCGTCGGCAGTCCCCAGACCGGAATGGCGCCGTCCACTCGTCCCCTTTGGTCGGTGGGCTTGCCGCTGGCGTCGAAGACCTGCCAGGCGAGCGCGCCGCCCTGCTGCCAGCCGGTCCCCTCGGTCCAGACGAGAATCATGTCGCCGCGAGCGTTGAACGCAAGGGTCGGGTGTTTGCGGTTCTTGCCGTCCCCCGGAGCAGGCTGCGGTTTTGTAAAGCTCGTCGTCCCGGGTTTGCCGCCGGCGAAATAGATCTGTCCGTCGGTTTCCCAGGCTGCGACAACGCCGCTGGGACCCTCAACGAGGGCCATCGTGCTCATCGGTCAGCCCGGAACCTTCCACTTGTGGACCAGCGCCTGCTGGAAAGTCTGCCCTCGGTCGTCCGAGACAAGCAGGTAGGTATCGCGATTGACCTTCGCCGTGGCCGACCGATAGAGCAAATACACGACGCCCTTGTGGTCGGCGAAGGCGCGCGTGGAACAGCAGGCGCATACGCCCGTCGGCTCCTTCCAGGCCGGCGCCTCGGGCGCGAACGTCTCGCCGTCGCCCGTCGAGCGGGCCAGCCACACCTTGCGCTGGTCCTCGCCGTCGTCGCCCTTCAGATGGCCATGCCACACCACGTAAACGTTGCCCGCATCGTCGGCGGCGACGGTGCAGCCGCCGTCCGCGTGATTCGTCTGCCGCATCAAGTTGCGCTGTTCCTCGAACGCGGTGCCCGCGTCGTTCATGCGCGCGTAGTCCGAGCCGACGCCGTTCCAGACGACGTGAACGCGACCCCCTTTTCCGAGGGCGATTTGACCGCCGCGAACGCTGCCTGCTGCGCAGGCGCTGTTCGGTCGGCTGTTGATCCGAATCGGCTCGGAGAAGCGCTCTTTACCGGCGTCGCGGCGGACATAAAAAAGGTCGCCGGCGCCCGCGTTCTCCCCCTTGAAGTAGATCAGGTGGAGAGTGCCGTTGGCGTCCGCGACCGCCTGGGGTTGAATGCCGCCGTTAGGCACGCGCAGGCGCGTCACAGCGCCGCGTTCCTCGGTTCGCTCTTTTGAAACGGGTTGAGATGCCCCCTGGCGTTCTTCGGCGCGCGCCGTCGGTGCGGACGGCGCCTGCTTCCCATCCCCTCGACCCACTTTGTCACAGCCCGCGACGCCGAGGGCAAGAACCACCGCAACGGCCAGTATTCTCGCGCCGCTTGACATAGGAAGCTCCTCTGAATGAGTAGGGGCCGAACGCCCAGGATCAGTTGCCGGGCCGGCTCGTTTGCCCAACCCGTTCGTAGTGACCCGATTCGTCGGGTCCAGCCGCGGAAAACCGCATAAATGCGGTTACGACGAACGGTTGGAAACGGGTTGGGCGAATTATTACGACCGGCTCGGCCCAACCCATTAGAATTGCCGACGTTAAAGGATTGCGCATCGATGAGGGCGAATGAAAAAAGGGTGGGTGATGGGACTCGAACCCACGACAACCCGATGCACAGACGCACGAGCAGCAATGCCGAAAAGGCCGAAAAACACCGAGATTTCAGCCAGTTTACACGCGGGCCGGGTGCATTGCAAGTGGCTGCGAAGAAATGCGAAAAAACAGCGGGAGAGGCGCTCGGCCGTGGTGTCGATCACGGGTCTCTCGGCGAACGGTTGCGTTGTGTTGCCAGCGCAAGCGATGGTAGAATCTAGGAAAAGGTGAGCAAAAATGAGGAAATGAATTCATTCGCCCTTTTCTGCTGAGCGGTTGCGATGGCTGTCGTTCATACCATCCCGGCGAATGTGCTCGGCAGGAACGAACTGGCGTTTGATGAACACGCTGTCAAACGCATGAAGGAACGCGGCGTCACGGAAGCCCAAGTGCTGGCGACTACTCTGCAAAAACCTGACTTGACTGGGCTCCGAGCCGATCCCGGTCGCCTGCGGGTGCGGCGGCACTATGGCTCCCTTCACTCAATCGACGTGGTGTACGAGGCAGAGCCGTCGCGAATCGTCGTGATTACCGTGGTGCGCGTGGTCCGCGGAAGCTAAAGGGGCTTACCAATGGCGTCGATCTTTATTCCTTCACTGGAAGTGTCCGTAGACGAAAAGACGGGCATCGTCCGAGCTGCCTATCTGCGGATTCGCACGGGAGAGGTTGCCAACACGCGGGAAGTCTCCGAAGGGCGCGCCTTCGCCGACTACAGTGCGGACGGGATTTTGCTCGGCATTGAATTGCTTGCCCCGTGTAATGTGGACGTGTTAGATAGCGTTGTCGCTCAGGAGCCCGAACCCGTCAAGCGCTTTCTCCGCGGCGGTACACCCCGCGAGCTTGTTTCGGCTTGACGGACTATGCTTCCTTTTCCTTCTTCTCCGCCGCGATGCGCGCCAGCATGTGGCGCTTGAACGGGTCCCAGTCGGGCAGGTTCTCCGATACGCTTCAAAATGCGTTCGGCTTGCGAGTTACGTCGAGGGTGGGTGATGGGACTCGAACCCACGACAACCAGATCCACAGTCTGGAGCTCTAACCAACTGAGCTACACCCACCATTTCCCCTGAATGATAACGGCCGGGGTCAAAATGGCAAGACGCCCTCGCGGCGGCGTGTTGCGGCAGATCCTTGAATTTGCCGCATTCGAAAGCGCATAATCCGGCGTTCCCGGCACGCGCGGCGATGGTCGCCGTGGCAGCTGGGATCGAATCGGGATGGAGACGCAGCCATGAAGAAGTCGTCACGTCACCAGGAGCTGGAAATGCGGGTTCTGCCAATCGACGAGCTGAAGCCGGCGCCGTACAACCCGCGAACGGTATTGCGGCCCACCGACCCGGCGTATCGGAAATTGGAGGCGAGTTTGCGTGAATTCGGCCTCGTCGAGCCGCTGATCTGGAACGAGAAAACCGGCTACGTGGTCGGGGGACACGCCCGCTTGCGAATCCTGCGCGATCTTGGCGTGCAGCAAGTCGCCGTGTCGGTCGTGCGCTTGACGCCGGCACGCGAGAAGGCGCTCAATGTCGTGCTGAACAACCGCGAAGCCCAGGCACGGTTTGATACGGACTTGCTCGCCGATTTACTGACCGAGTTGGAGGAGCTGCCGGAGATGGAATTGACGGGGTTTGACGCCGACGACCTCGCGGCACTGCGCCTGGAGCCGATGGACGAGCCCGTTGAACCGGAACCGGCGCCCGAGCGGATCGAGGTGACGTTGGAAACCGATCCCGCAACGTTTGCAAGACTGTCGCCGCGTTTGGATGAGTTGATTCGGGACTACGATCTTGTCAGTCACGTGCGGCAGACGTCTTGAACCGAAGCCTCCTCAGTCGGCCAATCTTCCTCTCTTACCACTTTGGCGAGCGCTCGGCGTTAGCCGGCTGGTCCAAGTCCCGACCAGCTGGCCGGCGGCGGCCGTTCGCCTTGCACGCCGCCAACCGGTTCGCCTACAATCCGCGAGCCCTGCACTCCCGCCGGCATGGAGGCTCGCGGAACGCAATGGATTCGGAACAGAGGCCCGCGGATCGTCCGTCGCATATTCCCCGTCTGCTCGTGGCGCTTGTCGCCGGAGTGTGCCGGCGCCCGCGACTTGTGTTGGCCGCCGCGCTCGCGACCGCCGTCGCGGGACTTGTTTTCGCGGCCTTTCGCCTCGAATACCGCACACAGCGCAACGACCTGGTGAGCGCCAACAAGGAAGCGCAGCAGCGCTGGCGCGAGTACGTCCATGAGTTTGGCGATGATGATGACATCGTCGTTGTTGTGCAGGGCGGCGATGCGGAACAAATGAAGGCCTCGCTCGATGCCCTCGCCGACCGGATTCGCTTAAAGCCCGCCCTGTTCGATCGACTCTTTTACAAAGTCGATCTCGCGCCGCTCTGCAATCGCGCGCTGCTCTTTCTCACCGCCGAACAGATTCGCCAAATCCAGGACAATCTGCAGAGCATGCGTATGCTGCTGGACCTCGGCCCGGTGAGCTGGCAAGCGTTGTCGCTGGGCAGCTTGCTGGCGGAGGCGAAGGTGCGCCTGGGCCGCTTGGCGCCTGGACAGCCGCTTCATGCGGCGGACGAGCAGTTTTTCACACAGCTCAAAGCGGTGATGGCGTCGGCCGCACAGGTGTTGCGCGACCCGCAGAAATATCAAAACCCCTGGCGCAGCTTGATGCCGGAGACGCCCCAGACGCAGCAACAAGAACTGCTCACCCGGCCGCAGTATTTCTTCAGCGGCGACGGCAAACTCGCCTTCCTCTTGGTTCGCCCGATCAAGAATGAAAGCTCCTTCACGTCCGCCGAGAAGAGTGTGGCGGCACTGCGGTCCATCGTTAACGGAGTCAAACCTTCGTTTCCGGAACTCGCCTTCGGTTTGACGGGGTTGCCGGTTCTTGAAAATGATGAAATGACCGCATCGCAACGAGATACGAATCTTGCGTCGGTGCTGGCATTCACCGGCGTCGCGCTCGTGTATTTCGTGGTATTCCGCGGGTTCCGTTATCCATTATTGACGGTGGGCACGCTGCTCGTCGGCACGGCCTGGGCACTCGGTTGGCTGACGCTGACCGTAGGTCATCTGAATATCCTGTCCGCCACGTTCGCCGTGATGCTCATTGGCATGGGCGATTACGGCGTGTTGTGGGTGACGCGCTACGACCAAAACCGAGCGGCCGGCTGCGACGTGCGAACCGCTTTGTTGCGGACGGCGGCGGGTGGCGGGCCGAGCATCCTGACGGCGGCGACGGCGACCGCGCTGGCGTTCTTCGCCGCCATGCTCGCCGACTTCCAGGCAGTGGCCGAGCTGGGCTGGATCGCAGGCGGCGGCGTGTTGCTGTGCGCGCTGGCCTGCTTTACCGTCCTCCCTGCCCTGCTCCTCCTGATCGACGGACGCAAGAATGTTGGTCATCAACCGGCGCCGATGCGCGCATTGCGCATGCCGCAATCGACCGCCTGGCTGCCCACATTGTCGGCCCGGCCGCGTTGGGTGCTCGCGACCGGATTGGCGGCGACGCTTGCCGTGGGCGTTTTCGCTTCCCGAATCGCCTACGATCACAACCTGCTGCACATGCAGGCCCGCGGACTGGATTCCGTGAAATGGGAATTGACACTGATCGAGCACACGGCGGGCGCCAGTTGGCATGCTCTGAGCTATCGCGCAAACCAGGACCAGGCATTGGCTCTGAAGGCAGAGTACGAGAAGTTGCCCGGCGTGAGCCGCGTGGTCGAGATCGCGTCGCTGTTGCCGCGCGACCAGGACGCCAAGATTGAACAGCTCCGCGACATCCAACAGCGGCTGCGGAACCTACCGTCGCGCGACGCCGCGGTCGCGCACGCCTTGCCGGATGTACACAACATACGTCGAGATCTGGAGCGCGTGCTGTCCCAACTCGCGACTTTGCGTTCCGGAGCAACTTCCAACCTGCTCGGCGCGAACGAGGAAGAAGCGCAAGCGTTGAAGCAGCAACTGGCCGCGACGAACGCGGCGGCGGCGGTCGCTCGGTTGCACGCTTTTGACGAGCGCCTGAGCAGCGATCTGAATGAAGACCTGTATCGCCTCCGCGACGTCGCCACACCGAAGGCGATCGCGCTCGCCGACCTGCCGCCCTCACTTCGGGAACGCTATGTGGGCGCCAGCGGCGCCTGGCTGCTGCGCGTCTTCGCGCGCGAATCGCTTTGGGACTTCGACCGTTTGGCCGATTTTGTCCAGGAGATTCAAACCGTCGATCCTGAGGCGACGGGAAAGCCGTTCTCCACCTTGGAAGGACTACAAGATCTCAAAAACGGATTCCAGCGAGCGACGCTGTACGCCCTGGCGGCGATTGTGCTGGTCTTCTGGGCCGACTTCCGCCGACTGCGCTACACGCTGCTCGCCCTTGTGCCGCTGGCGCTGGGCGTGCTTTTCTCTTTCGGCATCATGGGGGCCTTTGGTCTGCCGTTGAATCCGGCCAACCTCATTGGACTGCCGTTGATCCTCGGCGTAGGCGCCGTCTACGGCGTCCACGTCGTCCACGACTATCTTGCGCACCGCGGCGCTTCCCCCTACACACTTAGCTACGTCATCGGCCGCGCTGTCTTCGTCATGGCTCTCGTCAACATGGTCAGCTTTGGCACGCTTATGATCGCGCGGCACGTCGGCATGGCGAGCCTTGGATTTATCCTGTCGCTGGGCGTGACCTGCTGCATGGTCGCCGCCCTCGTCTATCTTCCCGCCTTGCTACGGATTCTCAGCGGACGCGGTGAGCGCGCGCGGCTCGATACGATTGTCGCGGCTTCGCCGGCGCATCGCCAGCGAGCGGCCTATTCCCATTGACCCAACGGCGTGAGACGTGAACACAGACGACACGAGCCACAGCCGGCCTCCGGCGGTGGCTCGTCGCACTTCAGCTTGTAGGGTCAGGAGCACGAAGGGCGCTCAACGCACTTCGATGTCGTTCGCCAGGATGGGAAGCTCCGCCAGCTCCATGACGGCGTGTTGGGCCAGTTGTTTGGCGTGGTAGGTGGGAGCTCGGCCTTCCAGAACGATGCCGTCCGCCCGGATGCGGACGCGCAGGTCGCGAATGCGGCCCGCCAGGCGGCTTTGGACCATGAGTTCCAGCCGGTCTTCCTGCGGCGGCGGCACGACTACTTCCAGTTGCGGAGACATGTTTTCCAGCTCCCAAGCGGCATTGCCGACCCAGAACGGGCGGCGGCAGACCGCGACCAAGATACCTTGCGCTGGAAGAGGAACGACCGGAAAGGCGGTGAAACGCGGCACGGCGCCGGATGGCGCAAAGATAGCTACGTTTCCCGCGGCGCCGCGTTTGCCAGCTTGGCTTTGCGGACCGCGTCGCCATCCTTGGTTCGGCCCCCAGGGCAGTGATCCGTTGAGGGGGAGAACGCATCCAGCATTCGTTATTGAACAAGCTAATCGCCCCTACCCACACTGTCAACTCGAATTATCAAATCGGCGCGAAGTTCGCTTTTTGCGCATCGTGCAAGCTCGGCGCATTCGGAACTTGCTGTGTCGAAGCCTTGTTGCCGACGTAGACGGGGTCCTTGCGTCGCGTTCGCCCAAACTTTAACCCTTTTGTCGCCTGCGCGGGTCCGCCCAATTGCACCGAAAAGTTCAAGGCTGCGGGCGTTGCGGCCGATTCCAGAGGTAAGGGCGACGAGCGCAACGACCGTGGCCGCCGCCGGTCCGTGCCGACCGCGGAACAGAACACTCCGGCGGTTCGAGGGAGAAAGCGACCATGACTAAATGGTGGATGGGTGCGGCGGTGGCCGCATTGTTTTTGGGACAGGCGACAACGACGCGGGCCCAGTACGCGCCGCAGGGAGGCGCGATGCCGGAGCCGACGCCGCTGTGCCCGTCGGGCGCCGGCGCCATGACACCCGGACCGCTCAATTCCCAGATGGCGCCCCCCGGCCCCGCCGACTGCCTCGGACTGCCCGCCAGCGTGCCCGGCGCCTTCGACGACCGCTGCGAGGCGCCTGAACGCGCCTGGTACGCCGCGGCCGGCGTGCAAGCGCTGCAACGCCAAAAACTTGGCAATCACTTCCTCGGCATCATCGACCCGAGTAACCTCGATACGGGCTTCCCCTTCGGCATTTTGCCGCGCAACGTGCAGCCAGGCTTCAACCTGAGCGAGCTGAAAAACAACATGATGTTCGGCCCCAGCGCCACCGTCGGCTACATGTGTGACAACCATTCCATTGAGGTGACGGGTTTCTACATTCCGGAGAACGAGTCCTCCGTCGACTTCAAGTCGCCCGGCAAGATCGACGCCTTCTTTTTCAATCCGCCGGTTGGGTTCGAAGGCAACAACGGGCTCTGGGCTCAAGCCGATCGCCTCCGCGCCAGCTTGAGGACGACGATGGCCAACGGCGAGGTGAATTACCGCTACTGGGACAAAGCCGTCACCGGCGCCGAGCTGATTCTTGGCGCCCGCTACCTGTTCCTGCGTGAACGATTGGCGATCTTCACGGATGACGAGGGCCTGACCGTCCACGATTTCGTCTTCAATCTGCCCGACCCGACCCGGCAAGCCAACTACCAGACCGAGGTGAATAACAATCTGGTCCTCGGCCAAATCGGCTTCGAGTGGCAACATCCGCTTTGCTGCTGGCTGTCGCTCGGCATGAACGGCAAGGCGGGTTGGGGCGTCAATATCTTTAATATGAACACCTTGCTGGCGCGCGGCGACGGCCTCCTGGGCGCACAGAGCCATCACAGCGACACGTTTTTCGCCAGCCTGTATGAGTTCGGCGCCTTCGCCGACGTGCTTCTGAGCGAGCGGATGAAGCTACGGATTGGCTACGACCTGATGTGGATCGTCCACCTTCCGGACGCCGAGAGCCAGCTGAATTTCGACTTATCCCAGCCGGCGCACGTGATCAACGAGAACGGCAGCATTCTGTACCACGGGCCGATGGTGCAATTACAATTCCTGTTCTAAGCAAGGCCGGACGGGAACGAAACGAGGGCGGGCATTGCCGAGACGGCGCTGCCCGCCCTCTTTTATTGTGTGACCTTCGTCTACTGAAGGGTGTAGGTCAGGTCATAAACTCCTTGCGCGAACAGGCCCGGCGCCAAGGGTTCGCCTTTCACTTCCACGAAAATGGTCTGATTCGCGTGGACGAGCGTCGCCAGCGAGCGCGTGCTCAGGCCGAGCTGCGTCACGCTGCCGAGTTCAATAAGCGTGTTATTGGCGCCGATCGTAAACAGGTGCAGCTCCAGGTCGAGCGACGTGTCGTTGATGCTCGTGCTGAAAACCCCTGCCTGACCGATGGTGAAGCGATACCAGTCGTAATCGGGCAAGCCGCTGTTCAGGTGCCTGCCGACGGTGAGTCCGGCAAACGTGTTGGTGCCGGCCAGCAGGACGCCGAAGTTCGTGGCGCGGTCGGACGTGTCGTTGAATTCAAAGACGTCGGGGGGCTGGTCCGGGATACTGCCGCTGCCGGCGCCGGCCCGTGGCGTGACCGGGACAATGCCGACAGCGATATCAAAGTTTGGCAAGCTGGAGTTGCTGAGGTCGGCGCTATTGTCGGCCCAGGCCGGATAGAAGATGCCGTTGAAAAACGCGAGCCCGGTGTAGTCGCCGTAATCGTTGCCGTTATTCGGATTGGCGATCGCACTCGACGGCGAAGTAGAGATTTGCACGTTGGGCAAGAAGGTCGCCCCGCCGTCAAAGCTTAGGGTCGCGAAGAATTCGGTGTCGGTATTCGGCACGCCGTCGCGGTCGCCGGGACCGCTGCCGGGGTCATTGCGCGCGTCGTACCAGGAGACAGCGACGTTGCCGCTCGTCTGATCGACCGCCAGCCGAGGCCAGAACTGGCTGTTGGTCGTCGTGTCGTCGTTGACTTGAACGGGCGTGCTCCAGGTGGCGCCGTTGTCATCGGAGAACTGGACAAAGATGTTCGTGTCGTCGCTCGTGGTCGAGGGCGCGTTCACGTAATCAAGATAGAGCCGGCCGTTGTGCGCGCCCGGACTGCGGTCGAACGCAACTCGGCCGTCGGCGTCGATTGTGCGTTGCGGTTGTGGGGCGATCGGCCGGAAGCCGCCGACGTTGGTCGAAGCCGCCGTCGTGGCGTTGGCAAATCCGTTGGCGCCGAGTCCATCGGCATCTACGGCCGTTTGTATCGTGTCGGGGCCGACGCCGCTGCCGGCGTTCTGGAACGACACGACGACTTGCCCAGCAGGCCCGATGGCAATGGTGCCGAAGTTGCCGCCGTTGGAGTTCGGCACCGTTTCCGGCGTGCTGAACGTGCCGACCTGGCCAAGCCCTGCGACCGCCGCCCCGGCAGCGGTCACATTGCCGTTGTTCCACACCATCCACACTTCGCCGGCGCCCGTCGTCACCTTGGGCTGATCCTGCGCGGTGAGCGACGTGAGTTGCGTAAAGCTCTGGCCGCCGTCGGTGCTGAGGAGCAACACGGCATTGGCCGCATTCGCGTCTAAGTACGCGAGGAACAAATTGCCAAAAGCATCCCACGAGACGCTCGGATCGCAGCAGGCGGAAGTGAAGCCGTCGGTGCCGTCCGCGATGATGCGGGTCTGCCACGTCAGACCGCCGTCGCCGCTGAACGACGCAAACAGTCCGGCGTTGCTCGTGTCTTCATTCGCGGCGAGGAAGAGATTCGCGGGATTGATCGGATTGATGCCGATGTCTACTTCCCATTCGTTGCCCGATCCACCTGTGGCATCTACCACGGGGAAGCGCCCCGGTTGAAATTCTTGATTCGGCAAATGGAAGTGAAAAGCGGGCGACCAGCTGCCGTTCTTGCCGCCCGGAGTCGGCCGCGCCGGGGGCCGTCCGCGGCCGAATGGCATCACGGCGATCTTGTGGTCGCCGCCGTTCATGGTGGCGGGTAGGTTGCCCTTCCACAAACCGTCGGAGCTCGTGTCCGTGCGCAACACCGCGGCGCCGTCTACGGAGATAACAACAGGAATGTCTGGCGCCGAGGTACCGCTTACGAAGAACGTCGAGCCGGCGCCCGGCGCCGTGGCGCCCGAAGGCACGCTCTCGGGCCGCGCTTGCACGACGGCGAGCGGGCCGCTTCGGTGGGCCACGTAGGCGTCGGTGTAATACTCGCCCGAACCGGCGATCAATCCCAGGAACTGCGCTGTTGTCAGCCCGGCATGAAGTCCGGAGAGCCAAGCGTCGTGGCCGTCGGCGTCGGGCGCACGACGCAATAACGCCTGATATGCGTCGCTGATGACGAACCCGCGCGCCTCGTCGCTTTGTAGCAGTGTTGTCGCCAACACCTCGCGAGACACGCCTCGTTTCAACAGGCCATCGAAGTAGTTGAGCCCATCTTGGTCGGGCGCTCGGCCAAGGACGACGCCGTAGACCCCGGCGAGCCAGTCGAGGTTCGTCTGGTCGGGCTGAACCCGCAATGGCAAGCGGCGCAGGTCGTCGGCCGGCGGCGCAATCACCCAATCGCGATTGACTTGACCTTGGTTCTTGTAAAACTCATGCGACGCGAGCAATTTGGCTAACACGGTGTCGTCTTGCCATCCGGCGCTGAAAGCGCCGGCCCACGCCGCCGCAGCGCCGGCGGACGGATCGTGGCCCAGGATGGCATTGAAGTCGGCCGTAACGAGGTTCAGCCGATACTCCGTGCTCGAGGTAAATGCCGAGGCAACCTGGTCGCGGCTGGCGCCGGCGCGCAGCGCATTGGTCCAAAAGGCGATATCGGCTTGCTGCGGCGGGCGTTGCAGCAAGTCGAGATACAGCCGTGTGACAAACACGTCGAATTTGTCGGTAGCCGAGCTACCGCTGTTCGGACCGCCGGGCGTGCCCGGTCCCGGCCCGGTGTAGATGCCGCCGAGATTACCGCCCGCGCTGCCTGCGTCGCCGCCGTCCGTACCGGGATCACCCGCGGCGGCGCCATCGCCCGGCGCGCCGACGCCGGCCCCTTGGTCGCCGCCGACGCCGAGAATCGTCGGCACCGTGCGCGCTTCCAGCCGTTCAACCGCTAACCGCGTGCGCGGCATTGGACGCAGACGCCGCCGGACGCTTGGACGGCGGTACCAGGATTGCAACCAGGGAGCCAGAGCCATGCGAGTTTCCTCCCGTGGAAGCCGGCGTCCCGTGTTTCGCCCGCTTCCAGCATTACGAAGAATTCAGAGAAGAACGTGTCCTTCCACCGAGCGACGGCGATCAAACGCGGCGCCGGACCTCTCCGGCGCCGCAGCGAAGAGGCTCGGTAGAGGCAGTCCCGCGAAGAGCGATGGATCCGTGGAAGTGTGCGGCCGCGTGCCGGTCAGTTCCGAGCCCCGAAATTAAGGAGCACGCCGCCCGAACGCAAGTCAAAAGTGGTAAATGGGGCAAGATTATTACGACTCTCCGGCCATCCGTTCGGACGTGACGGTTTTGGTCTCGTTTCGCTCGCTGGTGATCGTCCGGAAAAGTGAAGCCCGCGC
Source organism: Gemmataceae bacterium (assembly GCA_041499805.1). Classification (GTDB taxonomy): domain Bacteria; phylum Planctomycetota; class Planctomycetia; order Gemmatales; family Gemmataceae; genus JBGQKZ01. Next base: position 24,853 of record JBGQKZ010000003.1, on the reverse strand, counting down.
CGAACTTGCTGCTGGCGTTCGCCTACGCCCGATGTTACGCTGACAAATCAACGGTTCCCACCTGTAAACCATTGCGACCGGGTAAACATCGCCAACTTCATCACAAGGGAGGATCGCATGGAGACGCGCAAAGGCTCTTGTCCGGATTGCGACGCGGCCGAGCAGGGCTTCGACCGCCGCGAGTTCTTGAAAACCACCGCGGCGGTGGCCGCGGCCACCGTGCCGGTTTGGGCAACGCCCATCGCACAGGCCGCGCCGACGCCGAGCAGCGCCGCCGAGACCGCGGTGAAAGGTTTGTTCGACGCCCTCACCGACGAGCAACGCAAGATTGTGTGCTTCGATTGGGATTACAAAGACCCGCAGCGCGGCCTCCTGCGAACGCACGTCTCCAACAACTGGCAGATCACCAAACCGCACATCCGCAGCGACTTCTACACGAAGAAGCAGCAGATGATCATCCATGACGTCTTCAAGGGGATCATCAATCCGGAGTGGTACACGAAGTTCTTGAAGCAACTCAAGGACGACACCGGCGGCAAGGAATGGGGCGACGATCAGAGCATCGCGATTTTCGGAAAGCCCGGCGATGGCAAGTTTGAATTCGTGATGACCGGCCGCCACATGACGCTTCGAGCGGACGGCAACAGCGAGTCGAGCGTCGCGTTCGGAGGACCGATCTTCTATGGCCATGCGGCCAGCGGGTTCAATGAGAAGGTCCACCATCCCGGCAACGTGTTCTGGCATCAAGCGGTGATGGCGAACAAGGTGTTCCAGATGCTGGACGAGAAACAGAAAGAGCAGGCCCTCGTGGAGAAACGGCCGCCGGAATCGGCCGTCGCCTTCCGCGGGAACAAGGGCGGCTTCCCCGGCATTCCCGTAAAGGAGCTGAAAGAGGATCACAAGAAGGAATTGCAGAAGGTACTGACCGCACTGCTCGAACCCTATCGCAAAGAGGATCAGGACGAAGCGCTCGTGTGCCTCAAGAAACAGGGCGGCCTTGATGGGTGCAGCCTTGCGTTCTACAAGGACGGCGACATCGGCAACGACCAGGAATGGGACAACTGGCGGCTCGAAGGCCCGTCGTTCGTCTGGTACTTCCGCGGCGAGCCGCACGTCCACGTGTGGGTGAACATCGCAAGCGACCCTAGCGTGAAACTGAACGCGCGCGGCTAACAAAAACGGATCAGGGATCAGGGATCAGGAATCAGTCGATCTGACACCTGTTCCCTGATTCCTGATCGCTGATTATTCCGATTTCTTCGCTTTCCCTCGGCTTTCATCCATCATCCGCGGCGGCAGCGGCCAGTCGAGCCGCCGGTGCCGCTCGATCTTGCGAAAGTCAGCGATCACGTCGGCCCGCTCCCCGGGTTTGACCTGCTTCAACCTTTTTTCCACCTGCTCGCGGACGGCTTTCGGCAACCGGCTGAGCCACTCGCGGTCGCGCAGATCGCGGATGATCGTTAGCCGTTCCGCCGGCGTGGCGGCCGCATCGATGTCGTTGCGCTGATTTTCGGGCAACCGTTCCAGCCAATCGGCGTAACGGTGCATAACGCGCCAGAGCCGATTTTGCGTCGCGGAGTCCTTTTCTTGCAGGTCGCGGTCAAACCGCCGGAGCTGTTCCTGTTTCGCCGGATTCAGACCGCGGAAAACGACCATGTCGCGCTGCAAGCGCGCGTAGTGGTCGGGATCGCCGCGCCAATGGTCCAACAGATGGCGATTGGCGGCGATCGTGGCCGCGGGCGGCTCCTCAGCCGGCTCGGCCGCTGCCAGGAACGGAACCGTCACACCCAGTGCGAGCAGCAGCGATCGGTATGTCCACGCGCGTTGCACGATTGCTCCTTCCTTTCCCACTACGATTCCGGGTGCTCGTCGCCAAACAGGTCGGGATGATCGAGCTGCGTGAGAAAACTCATGTCCTCGACGTGTCGATAGAGACGCAAATTGTCGATTACGCGCAGGTCGCGCACCAGTTCCTCGTCGGCGCCGGCGCTCTTCGCCGCTTGAAAATGCCGCATCCCCGCATAGCCGCCGACGCCGAACAGGAACACGGCCGCCGCCCAACCGATCCCCAGAGCCCACGGCCGCCAGCGCGGCAGACGCAGCGACGCGGTCTTGACCGGGGCGAGCCGTTCCATGGTGCGGTGCGTGAAGCTCGTGGACGGCTCGGCACGCGGCAGATAGTCGAGCAAGTCCCACGCCCGTTTGAGCGTGTCGGCCTCCGCGCGCAGGGCCGGGTCGCGCGTGAGGCGCGCTTCGACCCCCTCGGCCGCGCCGGCGTCCAGCTCGCCGTCCAGATACGCGATCAAGTCTTCCCGATCGTCGTCGCTCAAGGGGGCTGTTTTGTCCATGGTGGAGGTCTCTGTCGCTTGCGGTCTCGCGTTGGCGTGGTCCATTCCGACGCGAGACTGCCGGCGGCTAATCAGGGTCGTGTAGGTTCGCCGTCCATGTAGATGTAATCCGCGAGGATCGCCCGTAAATTCGTGCGTGCCCGATTGAGAAGGGATTTCACGCCCTTGGTCGTCAGGCCCATCACGTCGGCGATCTCGGCGTAGTTCATGTCCTCGAATTTGTTGAGCACCACCGCCATGCGTTGGCGTTCATTCAACCCGTCGAGCGCCTGGCGCACGATGCCGGCCAGTTCTTCCTGTTGCAGTTTGTATCCCGGCGGTTCCTGGCGATCGCGCACCAACTGCTCCGCCGGCCGCGGTCCGAGCGGACCGGAATCATGCACGTCCAGTTGCACGACGGGACGTCGCTGCCGGCGCCGTAACGCGTTCAAGGCTAAATTGTTTGCAATCGTGAACAGCCAGGTGGAGAACTTCGACCGCGCCCGGTATTTCTGACGCGAGCGATAGACACGGAGAAACACTTCCTGGGCCAGGTCCTCGGCTTCCTGAACGTTGCCGACCAGGTGGTGCATCACCGCCACGAGGCGCTGTTGATACAGCTCGACGAGTTCCTGAAACGCCTCGCGGTCGTCTTCGCGGACTCGCAGCATCAGCCGCACGTCCGGGTCACGCAGGGCAAGCTGTCCGCTGGTTTCGCCGGTCGTACTCACGAAATCCTCGCCGAGCACTCAAGCCGGGTCCGCAAGATTAAACACTTCTCATCAAAGGGAGTTTCGGTCGGCGGCGGCGGCCATCGGCAGGGTCGTCGCGGAAGCATCCAACTCGTTGCGCCGCAATTGCCCGCATGCGGCGTCGATTTCGGAACCTTTGCGTTTGCGCACTTTCACGCTGACGCCGGATCGTTGCAGCCGTTCCATGAACCCATTCAAGGAGGCATCCGTCGGGCGGCGGTACGTCAAGCCTTCGACGTCGTTGAACGGGATCAAGTTTACATGCGCCTGGCGTCCGGCGAGAAGCGTGGCCAATTGGGAGGCATGCTTCAACTCATCATTGATGCCACCAAGGAGCACGTACTCGAACGTGACCTGTCGGCCGGTCTTCGCAAAAAAGTAATCGGCCGCTTCCAGAATCGCGGGCAAACCCGTCTTGTTATTTGTCGGCACAATCTCGTTTCGCAGCGGATCATTGGGTGCGTGCAGCGAGACCGCGAGGTGATATTGCTTCCCAAGGTCGGCGAGCCGGCGAATCTTCGCCGGCAGGCCAACCGTGGAAATCGTAATGTGCCGCGCCCCGATGCCGAGCCCGTCCTTGGCGCCGGCGACTTCCAGAGCGTCGAGCAGAGTCTCCAAATTCGCCAGCGGCTCACCCATACCCATCACGACGATGTGCGTGAGTCGCTGCTCCGGCGGCAGTAAATTGCGGAGGCGCACGAGTTGTTCGAGAATCTCACCGATCGCCAAATTGCGAACGACGCCGTTGAGGCCGCTCGCGCAAAAGACACAGCCCATGCCACAGCCGACTTGCGTGCTGATGCACGCGGTATGGCGGTCCGCTTCTTGGATCAACACGCACTCGACGAGCTGCCCGTCGCCGAGGCGCAGGAGCAATTTGTGGGTGCCATCGCGGGCCTCGAGATGCCGAACCGAGCGCGTGGCGAGCGGCTCGAAATCGACGCTGAGTTGTTGGCGAAGCGCCAGCGGCAGATCGGTCATTTGCGCAAACGACTCGGCACGGCCCTGGAGAATCCAACGGCGAACCTGGCGGGCGCGCATGGCGGGCTCGTCGCGGCTTTGCAGCCATTCCGTAAACTCGCCCGGCGACAAATCGAGGATCGCACGCATCTCCCGCCTCAATGCAATTCACAGCTGCGCAACCAATGCCACACAAGCCTGAGGCGCAAGCGAAAGGGCGTCGTCGATTCCTTCGCTTGCGCCGCAGGCTTGTGTCCGATGTGTTGCATTGGTTGCGGAGCCCTCAATAGTTTGCAAGTCCTCTGAACCTTCTTTGCACATTGTAAGCGCGATGGCGGCGAGCTGGAATGATCGACGCTGCATGAACTCCGGGGCGGCATCAATTCGGTCGGGTCGTCAAGTTCTGGCGACACGGGAGAGACGACGTTGAGCTGAGCACGATCTCGATGTCATCGAGGAATTCGCCGTCATCTTCGTCGGCGGTGATGGAGAAGCTTTCGACGCGCTCTCCGGAACGGGCTTGGTAAAGCAATGCCAGGTCTTCCGTTTCATCCACGAGCGGACTCAAGAGGAAGCCCGCTTCGGCGAGCGCGGGGACAACGCGATAGACGTGAACCCGTCCGGATACCGTTCGCACGTGCATGCGGAGCGGCGCGGTTCGATAGACGATACCTCGAAACTTACCCCAAAGCGACGGCCGCACGCGGATCGTCGCCGAGGTGAGCACGCTCGTCGCCTTGTCGAGCGTCACTTCCTCGCCAAAGCGTACCGTCCGCTCCATAACGACTTTCCAATCGCTCGGCGGCGTCGTTGTCGCACGCGGCTGGTGCTTGAACAAGAAGTAACGCCGTTCCGACAGAACGGGGTAATAGCGTCGCAGCAGCTCGATCAGCGCGGGCCCGTCTTCGCTGAACGGCGCGCGGGCGTCGATCGGCGCGAGCCGGACAATGACGTAATCGGGAGCGTCGTCGGCAGCGAAATACGCCGCGTTTGCCTGGAGGAGGAACGGTGTGTACGCGGAATAACTCTGGAAGACGGGTCGCGGCCGCCAGTTCCAGTGATTCAGCAGCACGACCCCCTGTTGAAACGAGATCATATCGACGCGCGCGGCGCCGACCGCCGCGGAAATGTTCGTGAGCGCGCCGAGCTGCTCGAGTCCCGCCTTGTGCGTGTCGAGCGCTTCCTTCCGTGCCTCCGGTTGTACGGCGATGCGGGCGTTGAGCACGATCCGCCCGAACGGCGCGGCGGCATAACCGCGAAGATCGGTTTCTCCGTAGGTCGTGAGGACGACGCCCGCGCCGCATGCGAGCGCCAGCAAGGCGCCTACGAGCTTCGCCAAAAGGGGGCCGGCCAGCGCGTCCCGCGAAAGAAGCATGGCGGCGACCAGTGCGGTGAGAAAGAACCCGCGCGCGTGTGTCACCGTCTCCTGCCGCACGAATCCGTGTTTCCACGCGAGAAATAGCATGGCCGCGATCAGCAGGGTTGGCGCCAGCCGCGCCCGCCCATGTCGGCGGAATTGATCGACAAGGAGGAAAGCGACCAGCGCGAGTACGATCAGTGCCAAAATCAACTCGTCCGACCTGCCGGCCAGACTCATCGCGGAAGTGTAACCCCTGGTAATCTCGAAAGACGCGTACAGAAAGCGCGCGACGTTCTGAATGCCTTGCCCCGCGAGAGTCCACGCGCCAGCGAGCGCGCCGAGAAAGAGGAGCAGCGGGGAGTAGAGTGCGCGCGGCGCGCGGATACGGAGCGCCATTTCCCCAAGAACAACCACGCCAAACGCCGCGACAAGACAGGTGAGTTTCGTCAAGGCAACACAGGCGAGCGGGATGACGAGCAGATTTCCCACCCCGCGCCGCCCCGGTCGATCATCGAGCAGCGCCGCGCCGACGGCGAGGATGAACACGGTGTAAACGCCGTCGCCATGCAACGGGAGAAAAAGCCCGAGGAGCACCGCAAACAGCACCCGGCGTCGCGCCGGCAACACGGTCACGATGGCGAGTGCGACGCAAAACTTGACGACGATTTCCCAGGCATAACGCTGCCAAAACACGTCTGCGTCGTATGCCCGTGTCGCGAACGCCCCAAGCGGACCGAACGTGAAGATGTAATCGACGCCTGCCTGATAGCCGTGCGTGTAGAAGTAGTTGAGCGCCTGGGCCCACGACGGATCCAACTCATCGCCCGCGACGAAGTCAGGGAATGCGAGCAAACTTAGCCAAAGAAACAACACCGCCAACACGGCGCCGATTCGCGCGAGCGTTATCAGCGCGCGCCTGCCCGATCCGGCGAGCGTAGGCGTCGCCGTCGGATTGGTTGTTCCTTGTGAAATCGTCGCGCTCATCGGCCCTGTCATTCCGGTTTGCGGGCAAAAAGAAACGCCTGTGCCGGCCGGCGGGCGACGTAGTTCTCGACGAACGCCAGCGGCAGTGCGCCCAGCGTTATGCAAGCGGCGGCGATTCGACTTAGCAGCGCGCGGGTGCCGCCGCGGCCATAAAGATTCGTGGTTGAGCAGCCCGGGAAGAGCGACAGACCGACATTCGCGGCACACGTCAGCACCGCGTCGGGACGCAAAGCAACTTCCGTGAACCCAAGTTGTTCACACAGACGCAACACGCCGCGTGTCGAGGGGAGCGAAAGATGCCGCGGCGCCTCTGTCACCGCGACCCATTTTCTCTTGAAGATTCGTGCCTGCCAGGAATCAATGAACGGCAAGGCGGCCACAAACCAGCCGCCCGGCTTCAGAAGCCGCAACGCTTGCTGCATCCCCGCGGCCACGTCGTGGACGTGCTCGAAAACGTAGAACGCGGTAATTACGTCGAACGCTTCCCGCGGCAGACCGCGGGCCATGTCCTCCACGTCCGCGGGGACGGCGGGAATTCCGAGCTGCTCCTTCACATATTGCACGTAGGAAGCCTGGAAATCGGAACCCTGCACCCGGCAACCGCGGCGGCGAAACGCGAGCAACCGTAGGCCGCGTCCGCAACCCACGTCGAGCAGGTTCGGCGCCGCCGGCAGGCGACCCTTCAAGAAGCCGAGCACGCGCCGCGCCTGGGTTTCGTATTGGCGCTGGTAGAAGAGCCGATATTCGAGGCGCGCCAGCAGCCGTTTCCATTTCCCCTGGCTCGCGTGCTCGACGGCGAAGCTGTAGACCTCCGGGTAAAACCCGGCGATATCTTCGAGGCGCGGCAGCGGATGAAGCAGAGCCGAACCGCACGCAACGCACCGGCGAAACGACCATTTGCCGGGTACGTAGCCAAGGCGGTCCTGAACGTTGTCGTAAAGCGGCGCAAAACTCGTGCTGCCGCAGTAAAGACAGGCCGCCGGCGGCAAGGCCGCCGCAAGCGTTGACGCCGAAGATTCTTGTTGTTCAATGATCGCGGTTGCCATGTTTGTGCTCGCGAAGTTGTAGAGAATCGCCCCGCTTGCCACTCACGGACGAAGCGAGTCGCCGCGCTCCGCCTCGTCCATCGCCAGGTGGCGAATGATCTGCGTCACCTGCCGCTGGAGGCGCACATAGCGCGAATAAAAGTAGAAGCTCACGACGAGGAACAGCAGCGCGAAGCAATACAGGACGACATCCGCCCCGCGGCCGATGCCGATGAAATTCGCAACGTATTGCAACAGATTCGGGTCGCTGATCGCCAGCGCGGCGAGCAGCCACACCAGCCAGCGGGCCAGAACAAAGCCGCGCGGCAGCGTGCTGCGGCGATAGGAGCGGATTTCCCACAGCATCACGAGCGCGAGGAACGACAGCGACAGCCATTGAAACAGGTTCATCGGATAACCCTCCCTAGCAACAATTGGCCGACGATCCGCACCGCGTTCCAGGAGCTTTGCCCTTTCGCCAGCGTGGCGTGGGAGTAGCGGATCGTCACCGGCGCTTCGCAATACTTCAGGCCGCGCGCTTGAATCTGATCCAGGATTTCCGAGGCGTGGGCCATGCGATTCTGTTGAATGCAGACGCGGCCGGCGGCCGCGCGAGAGAGCGCGCGCAGACCGTTGTGCGTATCGGTGACGCGCACGTTGGAAAACAGCCGCGTGAACAGCACCCCCAGCTTCAAAACGAGCCAGCGGCCGAGCGGCAGCCCCTCGGTCCTGCCGAGAAAACGCGAGCCGAGCACCACGTCGGCGCGACCCGTCCGCAACGGTTCCATCAGTGTCTCAATGTCCTCGACGCAATGCTGTCCATCGGCGTCGAAGGTCACGACGTTCTTGGCGTCGTGCCGCAGTGCGAAGCTGATGCCGGTTTGCAGAGCCGCCCCCTGGCCGCAATTCAGCATGTGACGAAGAATCCACACCGGATAGTGCAGAGCCGTCTGTCGCGTGGTGTCCGTGGAGCCGTCATCGACAACGACGACATTGCTGTAGCGCCGGCAAAGCATATCCAGGGTGGCGCCGAGCCGCGCGGCTTCGTTGTACGCGGCGACGATAATCCAAGGATCGTCGGCGAGTTCCGGCCGAACTGTCTGCACGAAAGTGGGTTGCAACGTCGCGTTCATCGTCACGGTCTCTCATGGCTCGTCACGGCGGCGCACGGCAGCACGTCCGCGGGCGGGTTTTTTCGATTCAAAACGAGCGCGGCAAGGAAACGCAGCTTCTCGCCCGCACGGCGGAAACGAAGGCGGCCGAGATCGCGGAGGGCACGGTAGGCCACGTGCAGCTTCACAATCCTCTTGGCGCGCGCCGACTGAGCGGCTCGTCCCCAGCCGCGTTGCCCCGCCTCCAGGGCCAGCTCATCGAGCAGGTCGCTCTCCTCACGGAACCGCAGCAGACTTTCGGTGTACTTCTCGGTCGCATTTCGCTCGTGACGCCGGTAGGCGTACGCAACGTGCGGCAAACCGATGAGCTGCTCGCCTTCGAGAAGCAATTCCGCGATGAGCGCGAGGTCCAGCACCATGCGCCAGCGTGGCGAGAAACGGCGCCCGGCGAGCCGGTTTTTGCGGAAGCAGAGCGTCGGACACATGATGAAGTTGCCGCGCGTCAGTGCGTGAAGGGCCGCCTCGCCTTCCAAGACAAACGCCGACTGCCGCGCGGGCGTGAGCCAGCGTTTGCACCAATCCGGAAATGAGAACCGCTTCGCGCCCGCTGCGTCGATCACCTCGGCGCGACAGAAGAAGGCCGTCGCCGCAGGATGTTGACGGGCCGCACGAATCATCGTTTCCGCGTAATGCGGCCGCAGCTCGTCGTCGGCGTGGAGCAACGTAACCAAATCCGTGGCCGCCCTATCCAAACAGCGGTTCCAGTTTTCGGCCATTCCCAGATTGCGGTCGTTGCGAACGTAGCTCAGGCGGTCGTCGCGGAACGACGCAATCCATTCGGTCAGATCATTTGGCTCGCCGCAGTCATCGCATACGAGCAACCGCCAGCGTGCCTCGGTTTGGCGCAGGGCGCTTTCCAGCGCCTTTTGCAACAGCGCACGGCCGGCGTAGTACGGGATGGCAAAGGTGATCTCTGCCCCCGGCTCGGCGACCAATCTGTGCGCGGCTTCAAACACGGTTTCGCTCCTGGTGCAGCGGGGGCACAATCTCGTAAACGCCGCTCTTCCCGCGGATTTGCACCGGCCGCAGCGTGCCGTGCTTGATGGCGGCGGCGATGCCGGGATTTAACTGCCGGCCCAATTCCGAGACGTAGAAGTAGCGGATGCCCTGCTCCAGACACCAAGCGGCGTTGAAGCGAGTTTGCACGTTCGCCTGGTAATCGTCGAAGAAGTTGGCGGGCTCCGTGGACGGCATCGCAAAGCGATAGTTGTAATGCCGGCCGTAGAGCACGACGGCCTGCTCGCCCGCCGCGGCGTACAGGTGCTTTTCCTCTGGGAAGAGCGACGACGCAAACGTGCGCGCCGCCAAGCCAACGAGGCCTTTTTCGGGCGGCAGATTCTCGTCCATCCAGCCGGCGAGTTGAATGTCGTCGTCTTCGATCACGCCGAGAACGGACTGTGTCGGAGCGACGACGAGGCCGCCCTTCTTGCTCGGTTCCATAACGCAGAGAGCGGCGCTGCCGAGGACAATCGTCGCGGCGATCGCGGTGAGAAGGCGCAGCGTTGGTGTGCCCAACCGCCCGCGTGTCATTTCGACGAGCGCCATGCCGCCGGAAAGCAGCATGCCGAAGAGCAACAGCAGTTCGCACCGAATCAGCAGAAAACCGACGTAGACGCCGAGCACGCACGGTTCCCAGCGGTCTTTTGCGAGGCCCGCGGCCAGCGGAAGCAGTGTGTACTTGAGGGCGAGCCAGAGCAGCAGGCAGCCGCCGGCGAATCGGATGGGCGTCGCTATCCGTCCTTCGGGAGCGGCGCCCCGCTTACGGTCCGCGAAGTATGCCCCGAGCGCCAGCACGGCCAGTGCGAGCGCGGTCCACGTCATGGCGGACTGCGGCGCCTTGGTATTCCAGCCGTTCAGATAATCCAGCTCGGCCGGCGTCGTCCCAAGTGAAACCAGTGGACTGAGGACGAGCGGATTGATGCGCGGCAACGCCGCGGCCGCATCGGCCAGGGAAAAGAAGGGACTATTTGAGGCGGGACCGAGCGTCACGCGCACCGAGTTGTCACGGGTCACGACCAGCGCGCTGTAGTAGCGGTCGCACGCTACCAACAAGCAGGCGGGGAGCGCCGCGAGAGCAAGGGCCGCCATGATCCGCCGCCAACCGAACGTGATGCCTTCCACACGTTGCCGGCGCCAGATCACGACGATGCCCGCCAAGCCGCCAAAGGCGACGAACGGCGCGGTCGTTGGATTCAGGGCGACAAGAAGTGTGGCAAGCAATCCCTGCACGCCCACAGTGCAAAGGAAGCTCGCTGTGGAACGAACGTTCGCCAGCAGCGGGAGCAGGCACAATGCGGCGAGCAGCGCGGGAGCCGCCTGGCGTCCCGTGCTCGATCCGAATAGCTCGGGCGCGAGGCAATAGATGGGAAATACGGGTATGAAGACAAGCGCCGCGCCTTGCAACACGCGGCTCCCCGTACCCGCGACGACGCCGAGCACACTACTTATCAGCGAAATGCCCAGCAGCAGGAGCAACACGTGTTGCAGATTCACGACCTGGACGGGTGTAAGCGGCGCGACCGCGAGCGTTACCGCGTTGATCGCGCCGAATCCGGAGGGATAGCCCAGCGCTTTTCCATTCGTGAATCCGGCGAACCACAATCCTTCATCGTGAAAAACACGGGTGGAAAAGGCATGGAAGTAGGCGTCCGACTGCTGAACGTGCAAGACATTCGATAGTTGCCACAGCGCGCAGGTTAATAGCAGGGCGAACGGCACGTACAGCCACAGCCGTTGCAGAAGTGCGTGCCGAGCCGCCGGGCGATCTTGCCGCCACGCCTTCAACCGGTTTGAAAGTAGCGTCAGCCATATCAGGACTTGGAACGCGGCAATGGCCCAGGCAAGGACACGCAACTCCATGAGGCTGTACGAACCGGGCCACAACCAGCCGAGCGCGTTGCGCACGTAGAACCAGCCGCACGCGACGGCGAGGCCGGCGAAGAACTCCGCGGGAAAGAGCAAGTAGCGGCATTGCGTTTGGACGTAGCGGCCGAACACTAGCCGGCCGAGCCATTTCATCACGCCGACATAGAGGGCGGCGCCCGCAAAAAAGGAGAAACGCAGCCGGTTGCCGGCGGCGCCACAGAGCAGCGCCGGCACGAGAAGGACGGCGACGAGGAGCATCCAATCCGGGTCGTAAAGACGTTCCGCGAACGTCCGCCAGGCGCGAGGGGTGCGCGCGGATTGAGTCAAAACGAGTGGCCGACCATGGTCACCCGATGCGACAATCGTCGCGGTTTCACCCAGCGCTGGCGCGGCGGGGGTCATGGTTATTTCAATTCACCCTCGCTGGTCGCGGCGTCCAGTTCCGGCCTCTCGGTCAGCCGTGGCGTGCGTGCCTCGCTCGCCAGCCACGTCGGTACGGTGATATGCGCATTCGGCAACACGGCGGCGCCGAAAGCGCCGAGCGTGTAAATGCCGGCCGGTCGCTTCCGCTGTACGCGGATCACATAGTTGAAATCGCGCGGCGCGGCGTTGGTGAGTCCGTCGAGAAACTCGTCGGGCTTGCTGTCCGTGTACACGTCGAAATAGCGCTCGGCGTCCCGACGGCTACGCGCGACGGAGACATCCCACTGCAACTGGTCGGCGAGCCACGGCACGAACGCGATCAGGAACTCCTGACGGCCCCAGTGATGGCTGCAAATCCAGAATTGCGTCGCCGGGCTCTGGCGTTTCACGAAGTCGGCCAACTCCGCGTCGCTTGCGGAATAGTCGCGGACCAACGCCGGGGCTGAGTTCTCGATCCGGTCGCGGCGGTAGAACGACAGGCGAACGGTTTCAATGCGTTTCGGCGTTTTCGGAGCGTAGAGCGTCGTGAGCGGCGCCTTGAGCGCACCTTCGAGTCGAGCCCGATTCGCGGTTGGCACCTCGTCAGCGAGGAAATCGGATTCCAGGAAGCCGGCGCGAAGGAGCACGACGTCCCCTTCGTGCCAGGAGCCCCGTTCGTCGGTTTTGTCGAGCAAGGCGACGGTGTTCTTGAAGAAACTGTCCGTGTACAGACCGTATCCGCGGCTGGCATCGGTGAAGCCCCACAGGAACGTGATTGCGAGCACCGCGCCGACGACGACAAGTCGAACTTCGCGTGACGGTTGCCGCGTCGCCCAATACGCGAGCAGAATGCCGCCGCCCAGGGTGGTGAAACCGAGGTAGCGGCTGAGGAAGATCGGTTGGCTGGCCCCATAAGCCAGGGCCACCGCCAACAATTGCGGCAGGAACAGCCACGCGCGGCCAAGCCACAGCACTTCCGGGCTCTCCCGCGGCGTCGCGGCATCCGCGGCGTCCCCGTCTTCCTCGCCCGTGAGCCACGTTCGCCACGGGATGTACCCGGCGAGCACCACCACGAGCAACGCAATCAGGAAGCTACTGTTATGCATGAGAAAAGGAACGAGCGGCCGCTTCCACAAGCCCGCCAGATAGTCGCGATGGGTACTCGTAAAGGCGCCCAGCGCGCGGAAGTAGTCGAACTCGGGCATCAGGAGCGCGATGCCGAGGCCGCCGCCGACAAGCCAGAGAACGGTGCGCGTGGCCCGGCGGGACGCGACCTGGAAAAACTGCTGGTACGCCACGAGAGCCGCGTGCGCGAGGCCAACCAGCAGCAGCACGGGATTCAAGTAGCCAATCAGCCCGACGGAAAGCGCGTAGCCGATCATGGAAATGGTTGCCGTTACAAGCGACCTGGCACGGAGGACGCCGAGAAGGCTTGCGAACGAGAGTACGCAAGCGAAGTTCGCGAGGGCGTAGGGCCGAACCAGAGTGCTTGTGCCGATCTGAATCGGATCGAGCGCCGCCATTGCCGCGGCTACCAGGGCCACTTCCGCATTGAGAAGCCGCCGACAGATCCAGTAGATGCCGACGATGGTGAGTAGTCCGGCGAGCAGGGACGGCAACCGCAACGTCCATTCGTTGATCGGAAGCGCCCGCACCACGCCGTAGAGCAGGTAATGGTAAAGCGGAAACGGGTTCGTGATGCCGTACGGCAGCACCGAGCGTTCGCGCACTTCTTCCAAGCCCGCCACCGGAACGAGCGGATCGGACGCGGTTGGCGGCGTACCCGGGACCGTCACTTGCCGCTCGGCGACGGCGTACAGTGGCCCGAATTCATCTTGTTGCAAAGGGGCATCAAGTTGCCACCACGCGCGCATGCCGAGGCCGACGACGACAATCGCAAGCAGCCACACGGCCGGGCGGCGCACGTCGGCATAGGGAGTCGCGGCCTTTGTCCTGACAACGGCAAGCGATTCAGTCGGGCGAGGAAGCGTTGCTACTGACATACCGTCTCCAATTCACTGCTGCTAATGGGGCATCGTTTCGCCGCCCGTCTCGGACGGGCGCGTTGACTGCGGCGCAGTTGATTACCGCGCGGACTGCCACGCGCCCGTCCGAGACGGGCGGCTCAACAAATGGATTGGGTCTGCGTTAAGAGCGCGGCGGCGCCGGAGTCTTCGCGTCGAACAGGGGCGAATGCCGCAGCCGCAGGCGGTCGAGCCAGTAATGGCCGACAACGCCGAGCGTAGACAATCCATAGCGCAGACTACGCCGGAAGTTGATGCTACTTGCTTCGGGGAAGTAGCGGACAGGGACCGGAATGTCGCCCAGGCGGAAGCCGAACCGCACCGCCTGGACCAGGAACTGCGTGTCGAACACAAAGTCGTCGGAGTTCTTTTCGTAGGGTATTCGTTCCAGAACTTCGCGCCGATAGACGCGGAAACCGCTGTGGAAGTCGCCGAGGTTCTGGCCGAGGGCGAAGTTCTCGAACGCGGTCAAAAAGCGGTTGCTGATGTACTTGTAAAGCGGCATGCCGCCGCGGAGCGCTTCGTCACGTGACCGAATCCGGCTGCCGAGCACCACGTCGCAGATGCCGAGCTCGATGAAGCCGACGGCGTGCGTAATCACGCGACTGTCGTACTGATAGTCCGGGTGGATCATCACGATGATATCGGCGCCGTGCTCGAGGGCGTGCTTGTAGCACGTCTTTTGGTTGCCGCCGTAACCGCGATTCTCGGGATGGACGATCACGGTCAGGCCCATGTCGCGCGCGACCTGAACGGTGCGGTCGGTGCTGCCGTCGTCCACGAGGATCGCTTCATCGATGCTGCCGATGGGAAAGTCGGCCAGCGTTGCGGCCAATGTCGTCTCGGCGTTGTAGGCCGGCAGGACGGCGATCACTTTGTGCGTTCGCTTCGGGCGCGCATCGCCTTCGGGCACGAGGATGCGTTCGACGTGGAAGATCTCGTGGCGCACATTCAGCGGCGGCGCTTCCAGAACTGACATTGCGAAGGAACCCCGGTGTCCATCTCAGTGCGTTAACTTCTCTTAGCAAAGGGAGTACCAAGCGGGGGTAAATGACGAACGTCGAATGCCGAATGGCGAATCAATGCCGAATTCCCAATGCCAAATGCCGAAAACACCGGTTTTTGTCGTTCGGCATTCGACATTGTTCATTGATTCGGCATTCGGCGTTCGACATTCGGCATTCCTCGACCCCACGTTATGTAAGTATGCCACGCTCCTCCCGTAGAAACCTGGAAAGTTGGCTTAACGGCGTTAACTTGGAGGCGCTAACCGGGGTTAACGCCTGCGCCACCCTCCGCGACGCGCTCGGAGATGCCGGCGGCGTCTTCGGCAGCGTCGGCATCGCCGGTGCGACCGCCCCTCTCCACGGGGAGCGGGTAGGGTGAGGGGGCGGCATCCGAGCCCGGCACCAGGCGCGGGCCGGGGTCGAATTCCTCGAGAAGCTGCCGCAGCTCGGCGCCGTCGATCACTTCTTTCTCGATCAGGCGCTGGGCAACCGCTTCCAGGGCTCGTTGGCGGGTCGATAGGATCGAGCGTACCTCGGCGGTGGCGTCGTCGATGATCTTCCGCACTTCGACATCGATCTCGCGGGCGGTCTGTTCGCTGAATTCGCGGGCGTTGTTGTTGCCGCCGTAAGGGCCGAGGAACTGCGGGCCGCCCTGCTCCTGAAAGTTCACCCGCCCCATCGGGCTCATGCCGAATTCCTTGACCATACGGCGGGCGATGTTGCTGGCTTGCTCCAGGTCGCTCGTGGCCCCGTTGGAGATTTCGCGGAAGATCAGCTCCTCGGTGAGCGTGCCGGCGAGCGCCACCTTGATGTTGCTTTCCAGCTCGGACTGCGTCATCAAGTAACGATCTTCCTCCGGCCGGCGCAGCACGTAACCGAGTGCGCCCACGCCGCGCGGGATGATCGAGACCTTGTGGACCGGATGCGTGTTCGGCAACGCACAGGCGACAAGCGCGTGACCGGCTTCGTGATAGGCGACGCGCTGCTTTTCGTCGGCGTGCATGATGCGGCTCTTGCGCTCCAGGCCGACGGCCCCGCGTTCCACCGCTTCGTCGAAGTCGGCCATGGCGACGGCTTGCTTGCCGTTGCGTGCGGCCATCAACGCGGCTTCGTTGACGAGGTTGGCGAGGTCCGCGCCGACCGAGCCCGGCGTCAGGCTGGCGACGTGCCGCAAATCGACATCCGTAGCCAATTTCACGTTGCGCGTGTGGACTTTCAGGATCGCCTCGCGGCCGACAACGTCCGGCCGATCGACGACGACGGTGCGGTCGAAGCGGCCGGGACGCAGCAACGCGGGATCGAGCGTTTCCGGCCTATTGGTCGCGGCCATGATGATGACGCCGCGATTCGACTCGAAACCGTCCATCTCCACGAGGAGTTGATTCAGCGTCTGTTCGCGTTCATCGTGCCCGCCGATTGCGGCGCCGGTGCGGGTTTTGCCGAGGGCGTCCAGCTCGTCGATGAAGATGATGCACGGCGCTCGGTTCTCCGCCTGCGCGAACAGGTCGCGGACGCGGGCGGCGCCGACGCCGACGAACATCTCGACAAAATCGGAGCCGCTGAGGCTAAAGAACGGTGCGTCCGCCTCGCCGGCGACGGCTTTCGCGAGCAGCGTCTTGCCGGTGCCGGGCGGGCCGACGAGCAGCACCCCTTTCGGAATGCGGCCGCCAAGGGCCTGGTATTTCGCGGGGTTCTTGAGGAAGTCGACCACCTCGCGCAGCTCGGCCATCGCTTCGTCGATGCCGGCGACGTCGTTGAACGTGGTGTGCGTGTCCTTCTGGGCATAAAGCTTGTGCCGGCTGCGGCCGAACATCAGCGACGACCCGCCGGAAAGCCAGCGGAACAGCAGGATCGCCAGGAACGCCATGCCGACGATCATGACGAACAGGAAGATCTGCGTGCCGACGCCCTTGAGCGGCGACTCTTCCTCCTCGCCTTGATAACCGGGGGCCGCTTCGCGCAGCAGTTTGTACAGATCGCGGTCGTCTTCCAGCCCAAGCCGCAATGTGTGGAAAGGCGCGGTTTTGACGAGCTGCGTGCGCTCGGCGTCGCCGGAAACGGGGTCGGTGGTGACAATCTCGCCTCGAATCTCGGTGCGGCCGACCTTCACGTTCTGCACGCGCACCGCCGGGTTGTTGCGGGCGGCTTGCAGCACCTGCACTAATTCGCCGTATTTGAGAGTCACCAGAGTGGTATCGCGATTCAGCAGCCAAACGGTGACGAGGCCGCCCAGGACGCCGACGAACAGAAGGGGACCGCTAATCCACCAGGAGTGTCCGCGGTCTTTGCCTCTTTTTTGCACGGGTGGCGTCTCCGGATCTAGGCGAGCGGTTCCGGGCTCGCGGGGGTTCAACATAAACTTTACGCGGCGTCGGAAGGGCGGTCAACCAACGCGAAGGCGTTGGAAGCGGGTGGTACGGCGGAACAGGTACGGTATAATCCGGCCGTGGAAAGCGACACCGAACTCTCACCGCAGCAGCAAGAGCGACGGCCAGCGAGCTGGTCCAAGGAATGGGTTGCGTTCCTTTGGCGTTGGGTCGTCCGCGCGACGCTTGTCGGCGTCGTTGCAGGGCTTATTGTCGCAATTGTTGCGAGCGCAGCGGCGAACGTGAATTCGACCTGGTTCTTGATCACTGCAATCATCGTCGGCGGCAACGCTGGCATGACCGTGGGTTGCATTGCCGGGGTTATCGCGGAATGGCGTCGGAGCGAAATCGCCGATGGCGAAATCAGCAACGGAGTCGTGACGACGGGGTGCCTGATCATTTTCGTTTCCCTTCTTCTTTTTGCGCCGGTCATCTTGGCGCACCCAGTGTTCGGACGTTGATCATTTGGCGTCATAACCACCCATAACCACCGTTAACCACCGCTCATTCGATTTTTCAAAAACTGCGCCGACGGTGGAAGTCCATATCTGCTAATAGTTTGCCGCCAAGAACCATCGCCGCCTGAGGAATGCGTCCCAATTTAAGAATGTTAATCTATTTTCCAGCAATGACATACGGCAAAAA
Organism: Gemmataceae bacterium; assembly: GCA_041499805.1. Taxonomy (GTDB): domain Bacteria; phylum Planctomycetota; class Planctomycetia; order Gemmatales; family Gemmataceae; genus JBGQKZ01. The sequence continues at coordinate 6,964 of JBGQKZ010000003.1, read as the reverse complement.
ACAACCGCTTCGTTTGACACGACACCCCATTATAGTATACATTGCTACACATTGCAAGCGGATTGCCGCCGCGACTCATCAAGCGGTGTCGGTTCTGATGGTCTTTCACATCTCTTATTGGAGGCCTGCCATGAAGTCCTCACCGTCTCCTGCCATGTTGCAAGAGGCTGCCGAGCTGCGTGCCCGTGGTCAATCGTGGGACGCCGTCGGCGCCAAACTCGGACGCGCCGCGGAAACGTGTCGGAAATGGCCGATTCTCTGCGCCGATCTCTTTCGGCGTTATTTCAATGACGCCGCCGATCGGTTTCTGCTGGAATTCTCCGGCCGCTGTACGGTGAAGCTGGCCACGTTTACGAACTCGGAGAACGAGCGCGTCGCCCTCGATGCGACCAAATTCCTTTCGCGGCACTGTGTCGCACTTCGCGAATTGCAAAGGGCGCAGTCCCGCTTGGAGAAAACTGCGGACCCCGATTTGCAGCTGGATGAATATCTGAAGGGGCTGAGCGATGAACAACTCACTGAACTCGAAGCCGGCGACGACCTTGCAAACTTGGCAGCGGGTCAAGCCGCGGGCGAAGAGCCGCACGGCGAAGGCACGGCATGAGGTGAACCGCTTTGCGGAGTTCTGCCTCACGACGGCTGAAGGCCACGAACTGCGCCAAAGCGCATTTCACGTCGCGATGCACGCCTTCCTCGACGCGCATCGTCATGCCCTGATCGAGCTGCCGCGCGATCACGGCAAGAGCGTGCAGGCGTGCATTCGCGTGCTGTGGGAGCTGGGCCGCGATCCGTCGTTGCGCGTCAAGATCGTCTGCGCCACCGAGGAGCGGGCGATTGAGCGCGTGCGCTTTCTGCGGAAGGCCATTGCCGAGAATCCGCGCGTCGGCTTCGGTTTCCGCAGCTGATCCGCGCCCGGCCGTGGACGCAAACGAGCTTCACCATCGAACGCCCGGCGGACGTGATCGGCCCGAGCGTGGTCGCGTTCGGCGTCGGCGCCGGCTCGACGGGGACGCGGGCCGATCTGCTCGTGTGCGACGACATCGTGGATGTGCGGTCGCTTTACAGCCGGGCCGACCGCGAGAAAGTGAGAACGTACTTCCGCGAAAACCTCATGAATCTGCTGGAACCCGACGGCCGCTGCTGGTGCCTGTTTACGCCGTGGCATCACGACGATTTGAATGCGCATTTGATCCGTAATAGCGCGTTCGCCCATTTTCGCAAAGCAGTCGGGCCGAACCTGGAGCCGGTATGGCCCGAAGTCTGGCCGACCGAACGGCTGGCGGAACGGCTCGGCGAGATCGGCAGCATCGCCTTCAACCGCGGCTATCGGCTGGTCGCCGTTTCCGCGCAAGACGCGCTCATCAAACCGCAGTGGATCAAGTTTTGGGATTGCAGATCGCAGATTGGAGATTGCAGATTGCCGGAGACAGGCGCGTCTGCAAATCTGCAATCTGCATTCTCAAATCTGCAATCGCTCTACGAGCGCGTCGTCCTCGCGGTTGACCCCGCCGTGTCGGAGCGGCATGACGCCGATCGCTCGGCGCTGGTCACACTGGGCCAGACGGCGACGAATGAAATTCACGTGCTCGAAGCCGTTGCCCGACGGGTGACCGCGCCCCAGCTCGTGGAGCTGATCGACGCCGCCGACCGCCGTTGGCAGCCCCAGGCGATCCTTTTTGAATCCAACGCCGCCTTCGCCGGCATTCGCGACCTGCTGCTGCGGCACGCCCGCTTCGGCCCGAAGATCAAAAGCGTGGTGCAAACGCGCGACAAGCGCAGCCGGGTGCATGCACTCAGCATTCCGGTGGAGAACGGCGCCTTTCGTTTGCAGGGAAGCAGTCCGCAGCACGTGGCGCCGGGGCAGCAGGAGTTGTTCGATGAGATGACGACGTTTCCCTTCGGAGCGCACGACGATCTGCTCGACGCGGCGGCGATGGGGGTGGCGGAGCTGCTGGAGAGGCCGGAACCGCGCGTGTGGTGAGTGAGGTGGCCCGACGCTGCGTCGAGCACGCCGATCGGAGACAGTGCCACCGATTGCAGGCGAGGGGTCGCGGCAGTCATGCACTCGTTATGGACCCAATTCTGCCGCCAATGCAGAGCCCGCTCCGGCGTCCGGTGCCTCGGTCCCCCGAATAGCGGTCCTCAAGAAACGTCTATCCATTGAGGAATCTGTCGCGGCAGAATGGTAAGAACGGAGAAATTGGCTGGAAGAAAAAAGGAAGAAAAGAAGAAAAAAGGGGACGCGGATCATTTTCTGGAAATGATCCGCGTCCCCTTTTATCCCACTTGGGCGAGCGTCAATTGCCGCTTGAGATGGGCGAAGTCGACGGCGGTGTGCTCATCCAGCGTTGGCGTTTGTGGTACACTGGGCGTGCTTGGGATCGAACCGGCCGCGGTGACCTCTTTCCTCGCCGGTGCATCCGGCTTGAGGCCCGCGACCTGGTTCCCTTCTTCTTGAACCGCACAAAGGGGACGCGAATCAATTCCGGAATCGATCCGCGTCCCCTTTTTGCGCCCGCCTACGGGACGCCTGGTCCGCAACAATCCCGTCGCTTGCTTGGCCGCGCGCGTTGACGCAACGGCTCGTCGAAGAGAAGTACCGTTGCCCGTCCTGGATTACGCGGCGGTGAGGAGTAAAGACATTGGCCCCAGCTCCGCCCTTGGCGCGAAGATGAATCAAGAAATAAAAGTCTCGCGTGGCCTGGGATTATTCTTGACGGTCGCTGAATTACGCGCCAGTGTGTGAATCAGAAAGCACTGCAAGCGGCCGGCGCTAGATCGCGCGGAGGCCGCCATACGTTGCGCACGACCCGTGATCGCTCGCGCTGCGCGATCGACTCACCAGTTCGTCCCTGTGCTGGAAGTTCTCCGCGCGCCATGACCGTCCACTTGAAGGAGCAGGAATGATAACACGCGAACGCACGGACCGTCTGAAGCAAGCGAAGGAACTCATCGCCGAGATCGACGGGGAACTGGCAAAGCGTAAGGCCCCGAAGACGGTCTTGGAGCAGATGCGAAAAAGCGCGCTCGCGGATCTCAACGCGGAACTTGGGGAACTGGCGGAGCTGCTAGGCACGACTAAGCATCGCCTCGTGTTCATTGGCAAGCTCGGCGTCGGGAAGACCACGGCGATCTGCCACCTGGTCGGGTTGACCGCCGACCGCGAGAAGCGAAAAACCTCGAAGACCGGACCTGACAAGACGATCAAGGTCACTGAAGACCTGATGGCCACAGGATCGGGTTTCACCACGCTCTGCGAAGTCGTGGTCACGCCTGGGGACAAGAACAAGTTTGAGATAGAGCCCTACCCGCGCGAGGAGGTCGAGCGAACGATCGCAGACTTCTCTCTGACAACTTGGAGGAGGGTGTATCCCGACAGGCAAGACGCAGGGCAGCAGGCGGGTGGCGGGGCCGATCAGGTCAACTTCCCGCCCGAACTCGTCCGGGCCGTCCGGAACATGGTGAAGCTGCCCGAAGGCGAGAAGCGAGAAGACGACGCCGCGGTTCGTCTTGCCCGTGAATTCCCGACTGACGGGTTCGAGCAGTTTCAGGCTCGCGTGTTGAGCCAGGCGAAGCTTGACGGCCGGACCCTGAAGGAGTTTGTCTGTCCCGCTGCTGAAGCGGATCCCCGAGCCTGGATCAAGAAGACCTTCGACGACCTGAACCTCGCGCGTCTGGACACGGTGTCGATTCCACGGCGGATTACGCTCGTCGTCGATGCGAAGCTGCTCACCCCGCAAATGGCGAATGTTGCTGCGGTTGTGGACACGAAAGGCGTTGACGCGGCACAGTTCAACAGGGAAGACCTTGATCGCTACATTCGAGAGGATAAGAGCGCTATCTGCATCCTGTCTGAAGGCTTCGACACCGCGCCGACGGATGTGGCCCCACTTCTTCAGCGTCATGTGACTCCGGAAGTCCCACTATCTCTGTCGAAGTTCGCCTTGATGGTGATTCCGCGAGGCGGCGAACCCGAAAAGAAGGTCGGCGGGCAAGGCCCTGTGGGAGATCGGGACGTCGGCATCAACCTCCTTCGAGGCCAGATCGACGAAACGCTTTCGAGTCGTGGAATCCGCGGGCTGAATGTCCTCTTCTTCGACCCGTTGCGACACTTCGAGGCGGCTGGAATTGATTATCGACGACGTTCGGACAGCGAGCCCGAAGACGTACACGCCGACCGCGATGAGGTGTGGACCGCGATTCTTGATGCGATCAAGAGGCGCGAAGACAAGGCATCGGAACGGGTGACGCATATCGGGGAAAGCCTGAAGAAGATTAAGGAAGGCAAGGGACTGAACCCAGCCGAGGAGGATCTCGTCCGCCAGACCAAGCCGCGGATCGCGGAGCATCGTCACATCAACCTGGCAAACGCAGATCGCTTCCTGGAACTCTACCGTCGCCTCTGGGAAGGCCCTGGTAGTCGCCAGGTCATGACGCTCAGGGCCACGAACAATCGCTTCGGGTACTATCCTCCTCGGAACATCGACGTCTACTATGACGCGGTTCCGATCACCGAGCAGCTCGTGCGGACGGCGGTCTCCAGGTCCAAGGAAGCTGTGCTCGAAATCGTCCGCAGCGTGCGGAATAGTTCTCCGCCGGAGTCGGACCTTCGGGAGTTGCTTGCGGTTCTTGAGACCCGCATAGACTCCTCCTTCGAGGCCATGGTGCGTGAGGTGGGTGCGACCATGCAGACTTACCTGCACGACAAGGCGCTGTCTCCGCAAGACGCAAGCAATCAGTTCTGGGTCAGCGTGCAAGGTCGATACGGAAAGGGGTCCGGCTACCGTGACGACGTGCTGTCGATGTACGCCGACGAACTCGATGGTCACGAAACTATCTTAGCGGATGCGGCGGAAGAAGCCTGGCAACGAGTCGTGATCGATCCGGTTCTGGAATACCTCGGCTAAGGAACAGGGTGAGTGGCCATTCTCCAGGTGCCCTGTTTCCGTTACCTCGGCAAGGATTGTACGGCCCCGCTCACCGTCGAGCAGGGTGCTGGCAACGAAATGCTGGTACGGTGTCCGGTGAGGCAACGCCTCTACCGTTTGACGCCGGAGGAGCGCGTTCGCCAAGCGCTGCTTTGGTTTCTCACAGAAGGTGGGAACCGCGCGGCGGTATTGGCCGAATATCTCCGGTTGGGAGTGGAAGAAAGTTCGCTCGACGTGGCCGGCTTCTTTGCCGGAGATGCGATTGACCAGCGGTTTTGTCCCAACGTCACGGTCGTCATTCTTGAGACGAAACGCCAAGAGCGTGACTTGACGGACGACGTGGAGCAACTGAAAATCTACATGCTCCGTCAGCGCTGTCGAGCGGGACTTCTCTTTAACGGGCGTCAGGCGGTCTGGCTTTCTCTTGGCGGTGCGTTCGTGCAACCTGTATGGACAACTGAATGTCTGACAGATCTCTGCGAGGTTGAGGAACGGGTTGAGCGGGTGAGCGTGGAGGCAAATACCCACTTCGTAGAGTGTCGACGAACTTTCACGGCGGCTGCCGGCGGTGACTTCGATTCCCTGCTTTGCCTGGCGGCGCTGTTTGCTGGGGACTCAAGTCTAACATTCATGTTGTCTATCCGGGCAAGAGGCTCGCTCGGCTCGGTCCAAGGGTTTGGGCTGCGAGCGCTTGATCCGAATCTCATCACATATAGAACGCGCGGGGTCGTGAGCCGACACCGGCAGCAGCTTACGAGGCAAGACTTCCATGCTCTTGTTGCAGTTCGCCCACTATGACTGGCCAAGGGCGCTAGAGCTGGTTCGCCCAGTAATGCACGGTTGCGGGCCGAACCCGTTAATGTCCCTCCTTGTCAACAGGCGCACCACGGAATTTGAAGGATTGCATCCTTCTCTTCGCATAGCTCGCGGATCGCTGTTAAGTCTTTCGCGTCTGCTGCACCGGCAAACTTCCGCATGGGGGCGTCCGCACGAAGCGGCGCCAAACACGTTATCAGGGTCAGGCGCTCCGTCCTTTGCCAGGAGCAAGCACTGTCAGAGAAGCAAGGTCTCTGACGCCCAAGAAGCTTATCCGTTCCGCCCGGCCGGCTAATCAAAGCGACGGGCTCACGCGCCTGCGGCGTGGTCGAGGATGCACAGGTACATGGTCCTGGCGTGCAAATCGACGCCGCAGTAGAATCGGTGCTCGCTGGTGTAGAAACGCATCGTCATGGTCCTCCCTGGGCATGGGTCCGGCGTCTGAGCCCGCATCGTGGGTGGGAAGGCACGACCTTCTCCGAAGATTCCACGCTGGGACAAGGCTCGCCTTGATCCCTTTTTAGCTTGGGACAGGCGCCGGCCCATCCCGCGGAGGCCATGAAGAGTATCCAACCGTTGCAGATGACCCGGCCCGCATGTAGGGTTTCGAGATGTGTAGCTCACTTGACGGGGCCGGGCAGCTGAGCGGCGCCGTTCGCCGGCTCAACGAGGGGCACATGGCAGACCTCTCCTCACTGCTCTTGAGCCATCGACTCGACGATGTGGTGAAACACGACTACTCGTGGGAATTCGTATTCTCGGATCGCGTGCGCCTGCAAGTCGAATGTCTGTGGCGTTTGGTAATCCCAGGCAGGCTTGTGATTACGAGCGAGGACCACGGTCACCAATTTGGCCTGCCTGCCCCCGTCGATTGCCTCGGAGAACTGCGGCGGCAGATCATCGGCGCGGCTGTTGAGGATGTAAAAGTTCGGCCAGGCACAATTGACATTATGTTGGGCTTTGGTTCTGGGCGTGCTCTTGAAGTGATTCCGACCTCTGCGGGTTACGAAGCTTGGCAGGTAAGCGCGCCCGGCGTCCTAATTGTCGGTAATCCCGGCCATGAGGGCTAAGACCGCCGGCGAACCGCCTTATGGACTCTGAATGTTTGATTACGTTCCTTCGACGCGAACGATTTTTTTCACGTCTTCGTGGCGCGTCTGGCGGATGCGTTAAACTTCACCAACTTCGGATGGCGCCGGGATGGTTCGGGCAACGGTCGT
>JBGQKZ010000002.1:0-169780 GCA_041499805.1 Gemmataceae bacterium | reverse complement strand
GCGCCCCCCGGGGGGGGGCGGCCCCCCCCCGGCGCCCCCCCCCCACCACTCTGATTTCGCTGTGCCTCTGCGTCTCTGCGGTTACAATGAGCCGAAACCGCTTCGCACCCCCGTAGGAACCCACCATGCCTCGGATCACCGTCTCCCTTCTATTGGTCCTCTTCGTCCCATGTGTCCTTCCCGCCGCCGACCCGCCGCCGCCCGAAGGCGTTCTCCCCGCCGGCGCCGACGGCAAGCCGCTGAACTTCGACTTTGAAACCGGCACCCTCAAAGATTGGACCGCCACCGGCGACGCCTTCAAAAACCAGCCGATCAAAGGCGACACCGTCTACCCGCGCCGCAACGACATGAAAAGCGAGCACCAAGGGCAATACTGGATCGGCACCTACGAGCGAGCAGGCGACAAGCCGCAGGGGACGCTCACGTCGGTCCCGTTCAAGGTCACGCATCCGTGGGCCTCCTTCCTCGTCGCCGGCGGACCCTGGCCGGAGACGTGCGTGGAGTTAGTCCGCAAGAACACGAATGAAGTCTTCTCGCGAACGTCCGGCCTCGAAGAAGAGAACCTCCGCCGCGTCGCCGTCGATTTGCGGCCGCTCATGGGCAAGGACATCTTCATCCGCGTCGTCGATCGGCATTCCGGTCACTGGGGCCACATCAATTTCGATGAATTCCGCTTCCACAGTGAGAAGCCAATTGTACCCGCCCGAACCGCAGTCCAGGCACCACCGCCCGCCGACACTTACAAATACGCCGGCCTGACGCCGCAAAAAGCCGCCGAGGCGATGACCGTGCCGCCGGGTTTTGAAGTGAAATTGTTCGCCGGCGAGCCCGATGTGATGCAGCCGATCGCCATGTGCCTCGACGACCGCGGCCGCGTCTGGGTGGCCGAGGCGTTCATCTATCCGCAGCGACACCGCACGCCCGGGTTCATGCTTCCTGAAAACGAGCGCGCGAAAGGCGACCGCATCGTGATCTTCGAGGACACCGACGGCGACGGCCATTTCGACAAGAAGACCGTTTTCATGGAAGGCTTGAACCTCGTCAGCGGTCTCGAGGTCGGCTTCGGCGGCGTCTGGATCGGCGCGGCCCCGTACTTGCTTTACGTGCCGATGAAGGACGACAAGCCGTCCGGCCCGGTGCAGGTGCTACTCGACGGCTGGCACCACGAGGACACGCACGAGACGCTGAACACATTCACGTGGGGTCCCGACGGCTGGCTCTACGGCTGCCACGGTGTCTTCACCCACTCGCTCGTCGGCAAGCCGGGCGATCCGCCGGACAAGCGCACGCCGATCAACGCCGGCGTCTGGCGCTATCACCCGACCAAGCACGTCTTTGAAGTCTTCGCCCAGGGCACCAGCAATCCGTGGGGCCTCGATTTCAACGACTACGGCCAGATGTTTATCGAAGCGTGCGTGATTCCGCATTGCTTCCACATCATCCAGGGCGGCCGTTATCTGCGGCAGGCAGGCAATCACTTCAACCCGTACACCTACGCCGACATCAACACCATCGCCGACCACCTGCACTACGTCGGCGCCACGCCGCACAGCGGCAACAACCGCTCCGACAGTGCCGGCGGCGGCCATGCCCACTGCGGCACGATGATCTACCTTGGCGGCGCCTGGCCCGCCGAATACCGCAACCAGATGTTCATGGGCAACATCCACGGCCGCCGCATCAACATGGACATCCTCAAGCCGAAAGGCTCCGGCTACGTCGCCTCGCACGGCAAAGACTTCCTCCTCGCCAACGACGAATGGGCCCGCTTCATCAACATGCGCTACGGCCCCGATGGCAACGTCTACCTGATCGACTGGTACGACAAACAAGCTTGCCACCTGCCGCAGCCCGAAGTGTGGGACCGGACGAATGGGCGGATTTACAAGATTTGTTATCGCGGGACGAAGGCGGTTGCGGGGATTGATTTGCAGAAATGCACTGACGAAGAACTGGTGCAATACCAGTTGAACGACAACGACTGGTATGTGCGACATGCGCGACGCATTTTGCAGGAGCGAGCTGCAGCAAAGAAACCGGCCTTTTCCAAGGCTCAAGTGCCCCTTGAATATATCGCCATGACGCACAAGGAGGAGTCGAAGCGACTACGGGCGATCTGGGCGGTCAGCGCGCTTGAGCCGATTGTGACCGATCAGTTTCTCAATCACGTTTTGACGGATCCAAGTGAGCACGTCAGGGCGTGGTCGATTCGAGTCATGTTGGAAAACGGTTTCGAAGCTGACAAATGGATGACAAAGTTTCTCAGCATTGCCAAAGGCGATAAGTCGCCAGTGGTCCGATGCGCCATTGCCTCAGCGATCATGCGGCTTCCGGTTAACCATTACCGGTGGGATTTTGTATCCGCCTTAGTTTCCCATGGAGAGGACGCGTCCGATCATAACTTGCCGCTCATGTATTGGTACGCTACCGAACCGCTCGCCGGCGAGGACGCCGCCCGTGCCCTCGATTTGGCCGCGAACGCGAAGATTCCCATTCTCTTGCCCTTCATGATCCGCCGCGTCGGCTCTGCCGCGACAGCCGAAGCAGTCAATTTGATTGTGGAACGGCTCAGTCGTGCCGCAAACCGCGATCTCCAATTGACCTACGTTCGCGGGCTGAATGAAGCGCTGAAAGGCCGACGACGTGTCGCTCTGCCGACCGCGTGGTCCGAGACTTATGCGAAACTTTCGACGAGCGAAGATGCCGATGTAAGAAATGAAGCACGCTCCCTCGCCGTCACCTTCGGTGATGCCCGAGCGCTGACCGAGCTGCGCAAAATCTTAGCCGATTCGCACGCCAGCGCAACGGTTCGCCAAAATGCGCTCGCCGCACTGCTCGGCGCCGGCGACAAGGATTTGCCCCCAGCCCTGCAAACTCTTGTCGCAGAACCATCCCTCCGCGGCCCCGCCATCCGCGGCCTCGCCAGTTACGACGATCCGAAAACGCCCGACGTTCTATTGAAGAACTATGGCTCACTGAATGCCGCCGAGAAACGCGACGCCGTCAGCACGCTCTCCTCCCGCGTCAACTACGGCAAGGCTCTCCTCGACGCCGTCGCCTCGAAGAAAGTCCCGGCCGCCGACGTTTCCGCCGACGCCGTGCGCCAGCTTCGCAACCTCAAGAACGCCGAGCTGGACAAACACATCGCCGACGTTTGGGGCATCGTCCGTTCAACGCCCGCGGATAAGGCCCGGCTGATGGCTCAGTACAAAAAGCTTCTCACGGCCCCCTATCAGCAGCCGCGCGACCTCGCGCTTGGGCGTGCCATCTACGCCAAAACGTGCCAGCAGTGCCACACCCTCTTCGGCCAGGGCAACAAGGTCGGACCGGACATCACCGGCGCCAACCGCGGCAACCTCGATTACCTGCTCGAAAACATCCTCGACCCGAGCGCCGTCATTCCGAAAGAATACGCCGCGACGATCCTGGAATTGAAGAACGGCCGCGTCATCACCGGCATCATCCGCGAGCAGACCCCGGCCGCGTACACTGTCCTCACCGCGACCGAAACGCTCACAATCCCGCGCGGCGACGTGGAGACGCTGACGCCCAGCAACATCTCGATGATGCCCGAAGACCAGCTCAAGCCGATGACCGACGCCGAGGTCCGCGCCCTCTTCGCCTACCTGCAAAGCCCGACGCAGACGCCGATGCTGGCCACCGCCGAGAACGTCAAGGACTTCTTCAACGGCAAAGACCTCACCGGCTGGGACGGCGACCCGAAGCTCTGGTCGGTCGAGAACGGCGAGATCGTCGGCAAAAGCCCCGGCATCAAGCACAACGAGTTCCTGAAAAGCCACCTCACCGCGTCCGATTTCCGCCTGATGCTGAAGGTGAGGCTCGTGCCCAACGCCGGCAACAGCGGCGTCCAATTCCGCAGCGTCCCCCTCCCCGACGGCGAAATGAAAGGCCCCCAAGCCGACATCGGCGCCGGCTGGTGGGGCAAACTCTACGACGAAAGCGGCCGCGGCGTCATCTCGGATAAGTCCGGCGAACCCTTCGTCAAAGTCAACGACTGGAACGACTACGAAATCATCGCCGTCGGCAGCAAGATCAAGACGTTCATCAACGGCAAGCCGTGCGTCGATTTGGATGATCCCGCGGGCAGCAAACGCGGCATCTTCGGCCTGCAGATTCACGCGGGGGAGGCGATGGAGGTGAGGTTTAAGGAGATGAGGTTGGAGGTGCTATCAGAGGCGCAGAGCGCGCGATGAGTTGCGCCCAACGTACTCAGAAGACGTAGTCATGCGCCTGCTCGCAACGGAGCCCCGCGTGGAAGAACCCATTTCGAATGTTCCGACATCCAAACTGCAATCGCAGTTGAACAAGCTTGATAGCATCAAGCCGCTCAACACGGCGATACCCATAATTCAGGCCGTTTTCGTCGCAATACTCTTCCTGGCGCATTCGGATATCAATAAGTTCTTTTGGACGCTGGTCGGTGTAACTGTGGTGTTCTTCTGCATTGCGGTCTTTCTAGTTGTTAAGAAAACCCCGTCTGTGCTCGCGCCCGAGCAAAAAGTGCCAATTGGCAGTAAGGGCGTGCGGTATGCGAGCGTCCTCCTCTTTCTTGGTTCGCTGGCCGCAACACTCGGTATCGCGGGCTGGTACCACAATTCGCTGTTCGACCCGATTCTTACCTCCATCGGAGACTCGCTAATTAGAGTTGATTCCCCAGACGCGCGGATAATCGTGACAACCTACCGAATGGTGTCTCCCTCGAAGGGCGCGTTTGAAAAAATCGCGTTTCTGGCGAGCGAGAATGGGAATCGGAAGCAGGATGCCCTTCCTTACACATTTGTGCTTACTCTGCGAAAGCCCTCACGGTTCGACTCGATTACAGTGGACGGAGTCAGTATTCGGGTGCTGTCCTTTTCCCCGGTACCGGCTGATATCGAGCTGGAAGTAGCGCAACAGACGCGCTTCCAGCCAGCGGCAGAATTCAATGTCACTGTGAAGCGAGACGCGATAGAGTCCCAGCCGCGCACCTATGAAGCGTTTCTCCTAGGCACGGACAAAGCGATAAGCAAGAGGGGAAGAATTGAACTTGCGGGAGCCTCGGCCGAGACGCTCGTTTTGAATGTCAGCTTCGAGGAGGAAGGTATCTGGGAAATAACGCCAGAGCTGATCGTCAATGAGGGTTGGCGTCAGCGCTCCTGGCATCCGGCGGATAAGATCAAGGTGTTGTCCATGAAGTGGCCGAAGGGCTTGCACGCGGAAATGCCCGGAGAACCGCTTGCGCCCGGAGTATTTCACGACGGCATTGCGCCGCCCCCAAGGCCGCGAGATATGCCTCCGCCGCCGAAGCCACCGATGTGACTGGCGAGCGCGTTCCGAGGTGTTCTCAGGATGCTCCTTCACGACTGGCGCGACGACCGCGGCTGGGACAGCGTGCATCCGGTCTGGCTGACCCAGCTTCTGGATTGGGTGCAGCCGCGCTTAGCCGCCGATTGCCCCTTTGATTTTGAATGAGGACAGCCATGCGAGCTTTAACTGCGACGGCGACTGTTCGCCCCGACCATACGCTAACGCTGCAGGTTCCCGACGATGTTGCGCCGGGAACCCATGACGTCGTCGTAGTGTTTCAAGACGAGGCGAGCTCTTCGAGCGCCCCCGTTTCTTCCGCTTGGCCGGCGCCGTACAACACAGGTCCAATTGATCCCAACATGACCTTCCGCCGTGAGGACATTTATGGCGACGACGGTCGGTGATCCGCTCTGCGGTGACGCGAACATTCTGAACTACAGCCCCAGATGCGTGATAGAATGAGCGACTGGAAGGAGTGGCGCCATGGAATCCATCACGTTTGAAACGGTTGTCGGCGAAGATCAAGTGATCCGCCCACCGAGCGGCCTAGTGCTGCCTCCGGGCGCGTTCGAGGTAACGATCAAGCCGTTGACGCAGAATGGCGACGATCCTTTAGCAAGCACGCGCGCTTGGCTCGTGCATCTCGCGCGTGAAAGCGAACGGATATCGCCTCACCTGCCGTCCGACCTCGCGGCAAACCACGATTATTACGCCCACGGGAAACCACGACCGTGAGCGATTTGTTTGCCGACGCGTTCTTCTACATCGCACTGCTCAATCCCGCAGATCAGTTTCACGCGATCGCCGTGCAAGCTGCCCAAGGGTTGCGTCAACGACTCGTAACCACGACGTGGGTCCTCATGGAAGTTGCCGACGCACTGTCGTCTCCGGCGATTCGACTCCACACTTTCCGTTTTCTAAACCAAATCGCTGCTGATCCGAACACGGCGATTCTGCCGGCCGATGCTTCTTGGTACAGTCGCGGCCTCCGGCTTTACGGGAGCCGCGCCGACAAATCGTGGTCGCTGACCGACTGCATTAGCTTTGAAGTAATGAACGATCGTGGTCTCACCGAGGCATTGACGGGCGACCACAATTTTGAGCAGGCAGGGTTCCGCGCGCTTTTCATTCCCTAACCTAGCGAAGACTCTCCAATGTTGACCCCACGATCGCTTGATGTGGGCGGATGACTCGATGTTACTCCGCCCGGACCTTGTACTTGCGCGGATTCCTAACATCGACTTACGAAAGTCGCGGTTTTTGCCCTATTGGGGTGTTCTGTTTGTTATCCATTTTTCTGCTTGTGGTACAAGGGCTTATGTCATTGCTATCCAACATCGCTAACTCCGGTTTCCGCGCGGCCGCGCTCGCATTTGCACTCGTAATCGCCGCCGCCGCGCGGGCCCAAGACGACGCCCCCAAACCCCACGACCCCCGCCTCCTCATCACCCGCTTCGCCGCCGCCCCCGACATCGTGCAGCCAATCAACTGCGCGATTGACCACAAAGGCCGTTTGCTCGTCATCGAAAGCCACACGCACTTTCGGCCGCAGAATTACAACGGCCCGCCGCATGATCGCGTACGCATCCTCGAAGACACCGACGGCGACGGCAAGGCGGATCGCTTCACCACGTTCTTCGAAGGCACGCGGGCGACGATGGATATTGCCGTGCATCCCGACGGCGCGGTCTACCTGGCGTCGCGCAATGAAATCCTCCGCCTCCGCGACACCAAAGGCGACGGCAAGGCGGACGTGAAAGAGCGGATCGTGTTTCTCGACACCAAGGGGGATTACCCGCACAACGGGCTTTCAGGGCTGGCGTTCGACTCGAAAGGGAATCTGTATTTCGGCATGGGCGAGAACCTCGGCGCCGATTACAAGCTGATCGGCTCCGACGGCACGACGCTGACCGGCGGCGGCGAGGGCGGCAACATCTTCTGGTGTAGCGCCGACGGCAAACAGCTTCGGCGAGTCGCCACCGGCTTCTGGAATCCATTCGGCGTCTGCACCGACATCTTTGGCCGGGTCTTCGCCGTGGACAACGACCCCGACGCCATGCCGCCGTGCCGGATGCTTCACGTCGTTGAAGGCGGCGACTACGGCTACCAGTTCCGCTACGGCCGGTCGGGCCGGCATCCGTTCCAATCGTGGCACGGCCAGCTTTACGGCACGCTGCCCATGGTCACCGGCGTCGGCGAGGCGCCGTGCAAGCTGCTCAGCTACGAATCGGACGGCCTGCCGCGCGAGATGCTCGGCGATCTCCTTGTCGCCTCGTGGGCCGATCACCGCATCGAGCGCTACACGCCGAAGGAGAAGGGCGCCTCGGTGACTGCGGAGCAGAAGCCGTTCATCCAGGGCGGCAAGGACTTTCGCCCCGTCGGCATCGCGGTCGCGCCGGACGGGTCACTGTTCATCACCGACTGGGTGCTGAGCGACTACAACCTGCACGGCCGTGGGGCGGTGTGGCATGTGCGGATGAAAGATGCGCCAAAGCTGGAGCGGCCGAGCGATCCGGTGAAGGCGCTGGCGAGCGCTCATCGACCGTTGCGGGAAGCGGCGGCACGCACTCTTGCCGCTGAATTTGGCGGCATTGCCTTGCGAGCCTTTATCGGCGACGAGAACGTGCGGATTAGAAGTGCGGCGCTAACCGCGCTTTGCAACGCCGGTGACCGCGACCTGAACCTAAGCCGAATCGCGAGCAGTGATCCTGTTACGCCGGTGCGCGCACTCGCCGTTAGGGCGATGGTTGCGCGCGCCGAAGATGCGATACACTTCCTCGATGCCAGGTATCCGCCGGCTGTTCGGCTCGAAGCCGTCGCGATGTTGCGAAGCGAAGCAGACCGGCGAAGCTTGCTTCAATTATTGGCCGACAACGATCCCTTCCTGCGCAGTGCTGCAATCCAGCAACTCGCGCGAACTCCCGGACTCGTTCGCGACGTTCCTCTTCTCCCCGACGCGCGACAACGGATGGGCTTCCTGCTTGCACTTCGGGCAAGCGCGTCCCCGAGTGTGCTGAAAGCAGTGCCGGGTTACCTCCGCGATCCCGATCCAGAGGTTCGCTTCCTCGCCGCCAAGTGGATCGCCGACGAGAAGCTGGCCGCATTCCGCCCGCAGATCGTGGAAGCGCTGAAAGACCCGCACCTGTCCGTCCGCCATTACCTCGCCTACTCGACAGCGCTCGCGCGCATCGATGGCCAGGAGGTCAGCGAAGGCCGTATGGCCGAATACTTCGTCGGCACGCTGAAAGACCCCAACGCTTCACCTGCGCTACAAGTGGCGGCGCTGCGGCAGGTGCCGGCGACGCATCCAACGTTGAAGCTGGAGACGCTCACAAATTTGCTCAAACAGGATGACGCATACGTGCGGCTCGAATCGGTCCGCGCCCTAAATGAACATCCCGACCGCCGCCGTGTCCGCGCTCTGTTGGAAATTGCCAAGAACGCGGCGCAAACGGATGAAATGCGAGCCGACGCGATCGTCGGCATCGCGGCGGAAGCGCAGGAGAATGCCGAGGCCCTAATCGGGCTCGCGCAGAGCGAATCGTCACGAATACGGGACGAGGCGATCCGCGCCCTGTCGCAAGTGCAACTGGACACCGGACGAAAAGAGATGCTGGAGCGAGTCAGCACCGCTAAGCCGCAAACGGCGGACTTGGTGGCGCGGGTGCTCGGTCGTCCGTTCGTCAAAGATCGTCCTTCTGTCGCCGACACGGCCGCATGGCTCAATCGTCTCGAAGGTCCCGCCGACGTCGACGTCGGCCGCCGTATCTTCTTCCACCCGCGGCTTGGCTACTGTTCGCGCTGCCATCGCATCGACGGTCGCGGCGCCGACATCGGTCCGGACCTCAGCGACATCGGCCGCACGGAACGCCGGCACATCCTCGAATCGATCCTGCAACCCGACCTGATCGTGGCCCCGAATTACCAAATGTGGGCGCTCGAAATGAAAAACGGCAAAGTCCTCACCGGTATGCTCATGAAGACCGTGCTGGATGAGTACACGTATGTCGATACACAGGGAGTGCTCTTCAAAGTGAACACGCGCGATATCGCCGAGAGTCGGCCGCTGCCGAAGTCAATCATGCCGGGCGGGCTGGCGGATTTGCTGACGGACCAGGAGCTGCGCGATTTGCTGGCTTACCTGTGTTCGCGGCGCTAAATCCTTCGCCGGCGTGGACGCCGCGTTTGCTCTTTTTCATCTCGGCAGATAAAGTGGCCAAATGCGCGTCTATCTGGATATGTGCAGCATTCAACGGCCGCTGGACAGCATGACGCAGCGTCGTGTGCGAATCGAAGCCGAAGCGATACTCGAATTTCTCGCCGGTGTCCGTTCAGGGCTCACAGAATTGGTGTCGTCGGATGTCCTTGAACTCGAAGCAAGCCGCAACCCGGACTCTGAACGCCGGAGTTTCTCAATGGGTGTTCTTGCGGAAGCCCGATTGATCGTTCGAATCTCACGGGAGGTCAGAGTCCAAGCACGCGAATTTGAGGACGCAGGCATAAAGGCGGCGGACGCCCTTCATCTGGCTTGTGCTGTCGCCGCGAAAGCGGACCTTTTCTGCACTTGCGACGATCGTTTTCTCAAGCGTGCGCGTGCGGTTCACGCGCCGCCTCCGAAGATGGTCGATCCGTTGGCATTGATAGGAGAATTGGAAACATGAATATCAAGATGAGGCCGTTGGACGAAATCACTCAGCGGGCGTTCGACCTGTTATATCGAGAACTTGGCCCCGCCGACACGATCCGTTTCGTTGACCAGTTTCGGACGCGGCGCGGCAACTACACCAAAGAGCGAAAAGCTCTCTTCGGATCGCTAACGGTCGATGACATTATTGGCGAAATCAAGAAGAGCCACAACAAAAACGGCGGCATCCGGCGTCGGAGGAAACCGCGACGAGGTGGATGATTCGCAGGCCGGTGCAGTCCGTCACCTCGTTCCTTCCTATCCTCGAGGCAATCTCATGCGCAGCGACACCGTCAAACGCGGCATCCAGCGGGCCCCGCATCGCAGTTTGTTGAAAGCGACCGGCCAGATCACCGACGACCACGATTTCGAAAAGCCGTTCATCGCCGTCTGCAACAGCTATCTCGACATCGTCCCCGGCCACGTGCATTTGCAGCAGGTGGGCGAGTACGTCAAGCAGTGTGTTCGTGAAGCCGGCGGCATTCCGTTCTTGTTCAACACCATCGGCGTGGACGACGGCATTGCGATGGGCCACGTCGGCATGAAGTACTCGCTGCCGAGCCGGGAGTTGATCGCCGACTGCGTCGAGACGATGATCCACGCCCATTGCTTCGATGGCATGATCTGCATCCCGAACTGCGACAAGATCGTGCCCGGCATGTTCATGGGCGCGATGCGCTGCAATGTGCCGACGATCTTCGTCAGCGGCGGGCCGATGGAAGCCGGCAAGACGCCGAGTGGCAAGACGGTGGACCTGATCGACGTCTTCGTCGGCGCGGCTGCCCGGCAGCAGGGCAAGATCAGCGACGCCGAGCTGAAAGAGTTGGAGAACTTCGGCTGCCCTACGTGCGGTTCGTGCAGCGGCATGTTCACGGCGAACTCGATGAACTGCCTCGCCGAAGCGCTCGGCATGGCGTTGCCGGGCAACGGCACACTGCTGGCGACGAGCGCGGAGCGGAAGAAACTTTACAAGGCCGCCGCGACTCGCCTCGTCGAGATGGTCCTCCAATTCAACGAACAGGGCGAAGGTAACGGCGTGTTGCCGCGCGAGATCGCCACGCTGGAAGCCTTCGACAACGCGATGATCCTCGACATGGCGATGGGCGGCTCGACGAATACCGTGCTGCACACGCTGGCCATCGCGTATGAAGCCGGTGTTCCATTCACGATGGACCGCATCAACAGCCTCAGCCGACGGACGCCGAATATCTGCCGCGTTGCTCCCTCCGCAGGCGCCAACGGCAAGCTGTATCACATCGAAGAAGTCCATCGCTCCGGCGGCATTCACACGATCCTTGGCGAGATTGCACGCGGCTGTCCCGGCCTGCTCAACCTCGAATGCCGCACGGTGACCGGCGAAACGCTCGGCGACAACATCGCCGCCCACGACATTCGCGCGACAACGGTAAAGCAAGAAGCGTTGGAGTTGGCGGCAGTCGGCGCCGGAGGCAAACGCACCTCGACAGCATGGACCGTCGAAAAGAAAACCCGCAGCATCCGCGAGCTAGATACCGTCTCCCTCGGCTTCGATCCCTACGACTGCGTCCGCACGGTCGAGCGGGCGTACAGCAAGGAAGGCGGGCTCTCGATTCTTTACGGCAACGTCGCGCCGGACGGCTGCGTCGTCAAGACCGCCGGCATCGATCAAAAACGGCTACGGCACGAAGGCCCCGCGGTCATCTTCGAGTCCGAGGAGTCGGCCTACGACGGTATCGTGAACGGCAAGATCAGGGCCGGCGACGTTGTCGTCATCCGCTACGAAGGGCCGAAGGGCGGCCCCGGCATGCAGGAGATGCTCGCGCCGACGACCGCCATCAAAGGCGTCGGCCTCGGCGACAAGTGCGCGCTCGTCACCGACGGCCGCTTCAGCGGCGGCACCGCGGGTTTGTGCATTGGCCACGTCAGCCCCGAGGCAGGGGAGGGCGGTCCCATCGCGCTGCTTCGTGCAGGCGACATCATCGCGATTGACATTCCGAACCACCGCATTGACGTACGCCTTGGCGACGCAGAGCTAGAGAAGCGCCGTCGCGAATGGATAGCCCCGCCGCCCAAGTTCCCGCGCGGCTGGCTGGGACGGTACGCGAACATGGTAACGTCGGCAAACACGGGAGCCACCCTTCGCGTCTCCTAACCAAGGAATGCGCCCACGGAAGACCGCAATATAAGGAATCGTTTAGTTTCGCCGGTGTTTTGTGGTTTCTTTTCGGTTTTTTCGCGTCTTCCGCGGTTCCTCTCCGCGTACCGGTGGTTAGAATTTGAGCATGTTCAATCTCGCATCCAAAGCACGCCCTTACTTCGGCGCTGTCGTTCTGACAACCGCCCTCCTCACCGCCGGCGGCATCTGGAGCGCCACGCGGATGCCGAGCGGCGTCTATCCCGAAGTCACGTTTCCGCGCATCGCGGTCGTCGCCAAAAAATCCGGCCTCGATCTGCGTGGCATGGAATTGCAGGTCACGATCCCGCTCGAACAGGCGGTCAGCACGGTTCTCGGGGTCGTGAAAGTTCGTTCCAAGACCATCCGCGGCGCCAGCGAGCTATCGATCGATTTCGCTCCCGGAACCGATATGCGCCGCGCCGAGCAATTGACCTGGTTTCGCATTGGCGCGGCCCGCTCCTCGTTGCCGCCCGACATCGAGCTGACCGTCGAGCAAATGACGCCGTCGGTCTTTCCCATCATGTCGGTCGTGCTCATCGGCGGCGACAATGCTGCCCAGTTGCGCGACTACGCCTTTTATCAACTCGCTCCCTCGATCAAGAACATTCCCGACGTCCTTTTCTGCAACATCGGCGGCGGCGATATTCGGGAGATCGAGGTTGAAGTTCGCCCCGACGATCTCCTTGCTGCCGGGCTGACCGCCGCCGATCTGGCGGACCAGATCGGCAAGCAAAACCGGCTGCAACCGGTCGGTCGCATCGAGGAACCCCCGCTCGCGTATCAAATCCTCGTCGATACGCAGGCCGTGAACGCGCGGCAGATCGAGGACCTGGTCGTCTCCACGAAAGGCAATCAGCCCTTGCGGGTTCGCGACGTGGCCGACGTATCGGTCGGGCATCAGGACCGCGTGCAATCGGTCGGTTACGAGGGTAAGGACGCCGTCGTGCTGTCCGTTTTCCGCCGGCTCGGCGGCAACACGATCAACATCTCCAATGCCGTCCGCGAGTTGCTGGTCCGTCAGCCGCCGCCGCGCAACATTCATGCCACGCCGGCCTACGATCAGGCCCGCTTTATCGACGCCGCCGTCAACAACGTTCGCGACGCGATCCTCGTCGGCGGGGCGTTCAGCATTCTGATTCTGCTCGCCTTCCTGCGCAGCTGGCGGGCGACGCTGATTTCGGCCTTGGCCATTCCCGTGACGCTGGCGATCACGTTCCTCTTCCTCTATTGGAGCGGCGAGACCCTGAATTTGATGTCGCTCGGCGGCCTCGCGGTGGCGATCGGGTTGATCATCGACGATACGGTCGTGGTAATTGAGAACATTGCGCGGCATTTGGAGAAGAAAAAAGAGACGAAGGGGGGCGTGCGCGCGTCGGGCGGTTCAACAGCGTTGATCAGTGCTCGGTACTCGGTACAAACGGGTCCGGCCGATGCGCCTGCGCCGGCAGCCGCCGCGCCGAACCCGCTGCCCAACGGCGGCCCCGCTGAGGGTCCCAAGCTAGTACCCAGTCCTCAGAACTCCCTATTTGGTCCTCAGTCCTCCAGTCCCGCGGGCAACACACCGGGTCATTCTTCTGGCAATGCAGAACCAGCAGCGCTTGATCCCGTCGCCGCCGCCTCGGGCGAAATCACCGGCGCCGTCATTGGCTCAACGCTGACCACGGTGCTCGTCTTCGTGCCGCTGGCGTTCATCGTCGGCGTGTATGGCCAGTTCTTCGCGGCGCTCTCTTGGTCGCTGTCGATCGCCGTGCTCGTGTCGATGGTCATCAGTCTGACGTTGATACCCGTGTTCGCGGCGAAGTTTCTCGCGGGCAAACCGATGCCGCCTCCGGGGATCATCTACCGCGGCGTCGCCTGGCTCTACGACGCGGTGCTTGCGCTTGCCCTGCGTTTTCCGTGGGTGACGTTGGCCGCATCGTTCGCCGCAGTGGCGCTGGGTGTCGTCCTCTACACCGGCATTCCCAACTTCGTTGCTAAGCAAGTCCCGGGGAAGCCGCCGCCGCCACCGCTCGTCGCCGGCTTGAAAACGGGGCTCATGCCGGCGATGGACGAAGGCTCCTTCATCCTCGACTACTGGGCGCCCGACGGCACGCCGCTCAAGACCACTGCCGATATGGCCCGCAAGCTGGAAGAGATTTTGTCGCAGAACCCGGACGTCGAAGCCTATGTACGTCGCACCGGCTCCGAAAACGGCCTGTTTGCCACCAAGACAAACCGAGGCGACATTCAAATCATCCTGCGGGGCGCCGAAGACAATCCCGTGACTGTTCTGACGAAACTGGTGCGCCAGCCGCTCGACAGCATTGCCGACGAGTTGAAGAAAGAGGGCAGGGAAGCGTTCGTTAAGAAGTACCGCCGCCGGCCGCTGCGCAAAATCATGGAGGAAGTTGAGGACGCGATCAAAGATGAGTTCTCCGAGCACCAGCTCAAGTTTGAAACCATCCAGATCATGGAAGACGAGTTGAACGACCTCGCCGGCGCCAACCGGCCGGTGGAAGTGAAGGTGTATGGCCCCGACTACAAGGAACTGCGCCGCATCGCCGAGGCGATTGGCGAAACGCTGGAAAAAAACGGCAAGGGGCACGGCATCAAAGAAGTCAACACGAACGTTTTCGCCGGCAACCCCGATCTGCGCATCGACGTGGACAGCGGCCGGGCAACGCGGCTGGGACTCACCCCCGCGGAGATCGAGCGGCAACTGCGTACGATGTACCTCGGCCAAATTGCCGGTCAGGTCCGCGAGTCGGCCCAGCGCATCACCGATGTCCGCGTCCGTTATCCCGACGCGCAGCGCTACGGCCGCGGTCGCTTCGACATCGATTCCCTCCGCAGCCAATGGATTCTTTTGCCCGAAGGCGCGCCGCCCGCGGTCACACAGAATCCGACACCGGGGTTGGCGGGCCCCGCGCGTGCCGTGCCGCTGTCGGCGGTGTCGAACGTCGTCCCGGTACGCAATCCGGATGAGCAGGCGCGCGAGAACCAGCGGCCAGCCATCTTTGTTACGGCCGAACTGGACGAGGAAGCGGGCCTGGGCGCCGTCGTTTCAGACATCCGCCGCTGGATGAACGACCTTGTCGCGAAGGGCGAAATACCGTCTGGCTATCGCTGGGAGCTGGGCGGCCACTATCTGCGCCAACAGGAAGCGTTTCGCAGCCTCGCCGTCGTCATGATCGTCGCCGTATTGCTCGTCTTCATCATGCTCGCATTCCAATTCAAATCGGTCGTATTGCCGCTCCTGATCTTCCTGACACAGCCGCTGTCGCTCGTGAGCGGCCTGTTTGCACTCTGGCTCACCGGCACGCCGCTCAACGTGTCGAGCTACATGGGCGCGATTCTGCTCATCGGCCTCGACATGAAAAATGGCATTCTGCTCGTTGAATACATCCAACAATTGCGCCAGGAAGGCATGGAGCTACGGCCCGCGTTGTTGCTTGCCGGCCACACGCGGTTCCGTCCCATCTTGATGACCAGCCTCGCGGCCATTCTGGGCCTCTTCCCGCTTGCCCTCGGCATCGGCCCCGGCGCGCAGATGCAGCAACCGCTCGCCACTATGGTCATCGGCGGCTTGACGGCGAACATGCTGTTCACGCGCATGATTATTCCGGTGGGCTATCTCGTACTCGAACGAAAAAGACTGGCAGTCGCCAAGTAAGGCGCGGAGGGCGCGTCGAAGCGAAGCGGAGACGCACCGGAACGCCTATTTGCCGGCGGACCCAAGAGCCGGCGCGGTCAGCGTGGAAACGCGCCCCTCCATCGCCGCCAGCCGTTCGCGCAAACGCAGCATCTCGCGATTCAGCTCTTTGCGATCCTCGTCAGCCGTCTTCAACTGCTGTTCCAGCTGCGTGAGGCGCGTCTCTTTCGCGATGCCGTCTCCCTTCAGCAGTTGCGTCTCCTTGCTGTTTTCCTGACCAGTGGCCTGCATCTCCTTGATGATGGTCCACATGCTGGTGAAGCGGTTGCGCATTTCCTCACGTTTCACCTGCTCGCCGGAAACCTCGTTGAAATGCTTCAAATCGTTGCGCAGCTCGGTGAGGTTGCGATCGTATTGCTCGTACATCATGATTCCGAGAAACCCGACGGCGCTTAACAGCGAGCTGCCGATTGTCCAGAACAACGCCCGATGCCGGCGCGGCTTCGCGGACTCCGCGGACGTTGGGCAGAACAGCGGAGGCGCGGGCGATTCTTCGTTGGCGTGATGCGCGGTGTACGTGATGGTCATGGGCAGGGTCTCGGTTCTCATGTCGAAAGGCTCCGAAAGACGGCGGTGCGCGCACGATGGCCTGCGTGCGAGGCGCGGAGAATAGCTGGGAATTCGGACGCGAACAAGTCCGTTTGCGGGGCACTCGTGGCAACGTGGGAAATGTGGGAAGGCGCGTCACGCGGTCGGGAGCCCGAAGCGCGAGCGAGGGAGGAAGCAAAGGGAGCCCGAAGCGCAAGCGAGTGAGTCTGTCCCCCCTCGCTCGCGCTTCGGGCTCCCGACAAAACCACTAACTTCGCAGGAACCACCCCCGCGTCGTCGAATCGCTCTTGAAGAATTGCAGCAACAGCTTGCCGACCTTGTCCTGACCCGACGGCGACTGGTGCGTGCCGTCGTTCGGATTCGTATCACGTTCTTCCCAGGTAAATCCATCCGCCCGTGGCTCGGCGCCGGGTGCCCACAGGTACGGACCCCAACTGAGCCACGGCGCCTTGACGGGGCCCTTCGCGGAATCGTAGTTCAACGAGGGATCGCCTTTAATCTGCTGCTCGATCAGCCACTTCACCGATAAGCCCGATTCCCAGGCGTAAGGTTCCGGATTGAGCATGGTCTTCGCCCAGCCGCCGTACGTTCGGCTGGAAAGGTATGCGAGCTTGACGTTTGGAAAACGTTTCGGCAAAAGCTGCACGGTGTGGGCAATCTCCGCTTGCAGCTTGCGTGCGTAAGCCGGGAAGCCTTGCGTCGGCGCCGCATCGGCTTGCTTGATCCACACGACTTGCACATGCTCGCGCGTGACGCCGGCGGTCTTTAGCCGCTCGTCCACCGTATTCCAATAGCGCGTGCCGGGGCCGTTGTCGTCGTCCTTCTGCGTAATGGCCGCGGTCTGGCCGCCGACGGCGCCGTTGACGAAGACGACGTGCGGATTCTTGTCTTTTTCAGCGGCCAGTTGCCGCCGGAACCCGTCCGATGATTGTGACGTGTTGCTCATGCCGATGGACAGCAGCACGATTTTGCCGTCGGCGCTCGGCTTGCCGTCGCGATCGAGCGGCTGCACTTGCTTGGCGAGCGCCAGGCCGGCGCTTTCATGAGCGGCGGGACGCTCGTTCTTGCCGTCGGGATAGAGACCGCCTTTGAAGCCTTGATACTCGCCCGTGGCAAGCTCGGTGAGCGGCGTGAGTTTGGACGTGTCAAATTTCGACGGTGCAGGGCGGTTGGCGGGAGAAGCGCCGGCGGCCGCGAGGCGCATGCCGACGAGCACGTCCTTGCCGTTGCGCGTCTCTTCTTTGAACATCACGGCCGAACCTTCTTTGAAGCCGGCCTCCTTGATGCCTTTCATGCCGCGGAGATCGCCCTCGCCGACAACGCGCGTCTGCTCGACGACCGATAACTCGCGGTCCTTGCCGTCCACGGTGATCGTGACGGAGCTCTTGTCGGCGTCGATCTTTTTGATCTTGCCGCGCTGGATGTCGTTTTGCGCGGCGGCGCCGGCGATGAACAAGAACAGGGCGAGCAACGGCAGCGTGAACCGATGCATGAGAATGCTCCTCGTTGTTGCTCGTCGTTTCGCGCCCGGCGCGGCCGGTTGCGTTTGCGCCGAGAGGACTCCGGGCGCTTGCACAACAGGGCTCGCCCCATGCCGGTGCGCGATACGACAAGCAGCAAATCGTCAACTATTTCTTCACCTTCACATGGAACCCCGCCGCGTTCAGCGCCTTGACCAGATCCGCCGCGTCAAAGTCGCCAGAAACCTCGAACGTGTCCACCTTCGGCTTGGCGGTGTCGGCCTTGACGCCGTCCACTTTCTTGACCGTGTCTTTGATAGCCCGGCAGCAGGCGCCGCAACAGTTGTGGACGCCGCTAATGGTCAGCGTTTGCACCTTGCCCTTGGTCACGCCGCTGTCGTCCTTGATGGTCACTTCCTTACTGCCGGTGTCGCCGTGGAAACCGCCGGCCGCGAGCGCATCGACCGCCTTCTGCGCGGTCGCCGCATCGGCAGCCGTGATCGTGACCGTCTTGGCCTTGGCGTCGCAAGCGCCCTGTACGCCGTCCACCTTCTTGAGAATCTCCCCGACCGCGCGCGTGCAGGCCGGGCAGCAGAGGTGTACGCCCTTGACTTCAATCTTCGTTTCCGCGCGGGCGCCGGTCAGCGTGTACAGCACGCCGAAACTGACGAGGGCAAACAGTCGGACTCGCTTCATCCTGGGTCTCCTTAACTAGTAGAGGTGTCTTCGCTCGCTCTCAATGTCCATGCGCGTGTGCGCCGTGGAACAACTTGTGATTGGCATCGCCGCGCGCCGCCACGTAGGCGACGAGGTCGAGAATCTCCTCACGCGTCAGTTTGTCGAGCAGCCCTTTCGGCATGATCGAGTTCTTCGATGCGGAGCGATCCGCAATGTCCGATTTCTTGATAAGGACCGGCTCCGCCTTCGCCAGCGGGTTCTCGATCACCTTCACGGTGTCCTTGGTCTCTTCGAGGATCAAGCCGGTGACGGTTTTCCCCGATTCAAGCGCGAACACGTAGGTCTGATACTTTTCGTTGATGCGGAACGATGGTTCGAGAATGTCGCGCAGAATCTCGACCGGGGCTTGTTGTTTGGGGTCGATCTTCGTCAAGTCCGGGCCCATTTCGGTGCCGACGCCGTTGAACTTGTGGCACGACACGCAACTCGCCACGGTGAAGATTTGCTTGCCGCTGGTGAAGGAGCGGCCACCGTCCATGTGCTCGACCGCGGACGCCAACTCCTCGAACTTCCACTCCTTGCGTGGGCGGATGAATTTCAACAGCTCGTCCGTGATCGGCAGCGGGTGCATGGCGAGATAACCCTCCGCGTCGGCGAGATACTCGTCCAGATCTTCAACGACGTAGAGCGCCCCATACATGCGCCGCCAGTGGCCGGGGTAGGTGCAGACATATGGATAAACGCCCGGCTTCGACGGAGCAGTGAAGCTAAGTTTCTGCGACTCGCGTGGCTGAAGCAGCCGGCTGGCGAGCAGAATCTTCGGCGATGGCGGCACGTATTGCCGTTCCGCGGCGCCCGGCTGCGTGGCGGTCGCTTCGCCGAGGTTGCCGACCTCTTCGAGCGACCCCGGTTGGAGGATCGCGAAGTTGTGCGGCATGAAGTCGCCGTTTTCGAGGACGATTTCGACCGGTTTGCCGGCGCGCACGGCGATCTTATCCTGATCGAACAACATCTGTTCCGGCAGGGTACCGAGCCGGATCACGCGCACGCCGAGTTCGCCAAGTTCCTTGCGAATCTTCTTCGCTTCGGCCAAGGGCAGGGCGGCGGCGAGGGCGTCACCGAGCTGTAGCGCATCGAGCGCGGCCGGCGTAGTTCGTGCTGCCGCCGGCAGTTTTCGGATGTAAGCGAGCAGGCTGCCGAGCAGGGGCCGGACTTCTTCCGCCGGCCAATAGGCTGAAGGAATCCGTTGCAGCGCCTGGATCGCCACCGCTCGATCTTTATCCGCGCGCACGAAGCGGGCCAAGGACGTGAACGTCGGCCCTTCTTGCCCGCGGACCGAGACGAGGGCGAACATGGCGGCCCGGCGAATCACCGTTTCGGGTGAATCGGCGCCGAGATCGAAGGTCGCTTTCGCGACGGGGGCCGGATTCTTCTTGCGCTCGAAGACGGTCCGATGTTGCGCGTCCGTTACTTTCAACGTGAAGCTATCGAGCCGTTTGCCCAGGCCATCCTCGGTGCGGTTCCAAATCACGATGGAAGTGATGGGATAGTCGGCCCCGAGATCGACTTCCCACCACGGGCTGTCGGTGTTCTCCTGCGAATGCGTTTGGCCAGCGTCGCCGAACCGTCCGCTCGTGTTGCCGTCGATCGCCTTGGCCGCATCGCCGCCGTGGGCGGTGTTCTTCTGCGAGGCTTTGCCTTGCCGGGCGACGTTGCGGCCGCCGCTAAACACTTCGACTTCGGCCAGCGTCAGCGTCTTGCGTTTGCCCGGCAATTCAATGCGGACGTAGCGGCCGACGACCTTGTCCCCGGTTTGACTCGTGGCGGGAGCGAGACTCTTCGGCAAGCCGTCGAGCAGCGGTTCTACCTTCGGATACAAGCTCGCTCGCAAACCCGCGTCGCGCACGAGCGGCACGGCGTTGAGCAAATCCTGCAGCGCGAACACCGAGTGATTGGCCAGCGCCCATGCCCTGTCGGTATTATTGTCCGCCGCCATGAGCGCGACGTAACCCAGCTCGCGCGTCAACGGCTGGCGGGCGCTGGTCGCGAGCCTCTCCAAATCCGCTCGTTGACCGGCGAGCTCGTCCGCCTTGCGATCGGTGAGTAGTCGAACGAGATCGAAAGCGACGGTTTCATCGCCCGCTTGCTCCGGCGAGCCGCCCGCCTGATCGTCGTGATTGTGAATGGCGTCGAGCAGCACGCGCAGCTCGTTCTTGTTTTCGAGCCTCGCCAGGCCGCCTAGCGCTTCCCGGCGGTACTCATCGCGCACGCCCTTGCGGAAGAGCAGTTCGACGTACACGCCCTGGTCGCGCTTCATTTTCAAGAGATCGTCGGTGCCGACGTTCTTCAGAAAGTAACGGGCGCCCGCTGCCGTCGTGAACTTGATCTTCTGGCCGGACGCGATGGCTTTCTTCACGTAAGGGTCGAGCGCTCGCAACGTCTCGCCCTTGACGAATTCGATGAACGGATCGGCGGGCCGCTCGCTTGCGATGAGCGGGACCTCGACCGCTTCGGGAACGGCGAAAAAGCTGGCGGCGCGCACGGCTTCCAGGCGAACGCGCGGATGCGCATCAGTAGCCTGTTTCTTCAGCAAATCGAGAGCATCGGGCACGCGATCACGCCAGTAACAAAGCACTCGCGTCGCTGCGGCGCGAGCGAGCGGGTCCGGAGAAGCCAGCATGCGGCTCAGCAGCCCGGCATCGACGACGTTGTGCGACTGGTGCAGCCACAACGCTTCAAGGCGGTCGTGCTCGGCGGCTGGGCCGCTCGGAAGATTCGCCAACCACTTCGTCGCCGCGGCGATCACCGCATCGCTATCACGGCCCGTCAACTCGATGCGGGCACGGTAGCGCACGCGATCGTCCGGATCTTTCAACGCGTCGAGCAGCTTCTCAATCGGCTCGCCCGCGATGGCCCGCGGCTTCGTGAGCGGCCTTCCCTCATACGTCACCTTGTAAATGCGGCCATGCGCATGATCGCGGCTCGGATCCCTCAAATTGTGCTGCATGTGCCCGATGATCGTGTTTTGCCAATCGAGGAGGTAAATCGCCCCGTCCGGTCCGATCTTGATGTCGGACGGCCGAAAGTTCGGATCGCTCGAATAGACAATCGGCTCCTGCTCAATGCCGATGAAGCTCGCGTCTTTGTCCTCTATTTTGTAGCGCTGCACGCCTTGGAAGCCGATCACGTTGCACACAAGAAAATCGCCCTGCATGTCCGGGGGGAAATGCTTGCTCGACAGGAACTCAACGCCGGCGCACGGCCGCGTCCGCTGCTGATACACCTGCGGCGGCCGGCCATGTTTATTCGGAAAATCAAGATGGCCGGAGAACAACGCTCCGTCAAATGGGTTCGCCCCGGTGCCGTCGACGACGATGTCGCGGCCCCAGCGGTCGAAAACGTGCCCGTGCGGATTCGCGAAACCGAACGTGACGTAAGTTTCAAACCTCTGCGTCCGGGGCTCATAACGATAGACGCCGGCGTTCGCGCAGCGCACGCACGGCCCGTATGGCGTCTCCACCTGCGTGTGGTGGAACGTCCCTTCCTGGAAATAAAGGGCGCCGCCCGGATCGAGGGCGAAGCTATTCGACGTGTGATGCGTGTCCGCCGTGTCGAGCCCGCTCAGCACACGCACGCGCAAATCGGCCTTGCCGGTTCCTTTCGTATCCTTCAGGTAAAGCAGGTCCGGCGCCTGCGCCACGAGCACGCCGCCGTTCCAGAATTCAAAACCCGTCGGATTGTGCAGATGATCGGCGAACACAGTCACCTTGTCCGCCTTACCGTCGCCGTCGGTGTCTTCGAGGATGATGAGCTTGTCGTTCATCTCCTCCTTCGGGTTCCAGTGCGGATACGACGGCCACACCGCGACCCACAGCCGGCCCTTCGTGTCCCACGCCATCTGCACCGGCTTCACTAACTCGGGAAAGTCCTTCTCCGACGCGAACAGGCTGACCTTCATGTTCTTGCCGACGGTCATCTTCGAGATCGCTTCCTGGCCGTCGAGATAGAGGTGATCGCCGTTCGGCCCCTGGCCCGGCTTGTTCGTCTTTACGGGAATAAGCGGCGGCGTATTGCTGTCGTCCAGAGTGGTCGGCTCGCTCCGCGAGCCGTCTCGTTCGCGGAGCGAACGAGCCACACTCCAAATCCGCTTGTCGCGGTTGCTCACCATCACGTCGAGTGCTTCCAATTCGCGCTGCACCACTTCGTAATTTGTCTGGCGGTCGTTGAACTGAAGGAACGCGCGGTCGCCGAACGTCGAGTAGCCGTCCGTCGCGCGGTAATGGTTGTAGAAGAGGAAACTCTTCTCGTTGACCGCGGCTCGCAGTTTTTCGAGCGCTTTCTGATCGCGCTCCGGTTCCTCGCCGAACAACGACATGTCAACGATGTTGGCGACGACCCGATCGCCGATTTCATTGAGATGGATGCCGTTGATCGTCATCGGCCGAGCTTTCGCGTCATACGGCTCCGACGTGGGACGGAATAAATCAACGAACGGAACTTTATTCGCGCGGGCAACCTCGGCCATCGCCGCCGTATAGACAGCAAGGCGCTTGTTGTTCTCCTTGCCGTCCGGCAGATTGCGGTCGTGCAGATTCTCGTGCGCGATCGGTGAAAACAGCACCAGCCGCGGCGCCGACTTGCCGTTATACTTCTGCGCCAGCGTGTGCTTGATAAACGCTTCCAAATCCTGCTTGAACTTCGGCAGGCCCGCCTCGCCCGCGAACGACTCGTTGTAGCCGAAGAACGCGAAAATCACGTCGGCCTTGGTGTTTGTCAGCTCGAAGCGATTCTCGCGGCAAAGATCGCGGTGCGGCAATTTGTTCGGCTGCGGAATCGGCGCGGAGCCGGAGAGCCATTGATCGGGCGTGCCGAAATCCATCGACCGCTGCCGAAACGTTATTTCATCGCCGGAAAAACCGAGGTTGCGGAAGACGAGTTCGTGCTTGGGAAAGCGTGCATGGATCAACGTTTCCAACCAGCCGAAATGCTGTATCCGGTCGGCGAGCGTGTTGCCGATGATGCAGATGTGGTCGCCCCGTTGCAGCTCCAGCTTCGGCGTAACTTTCGCGTCGGCGCATTCGACCTGTGTTCCTTGGAAGAATCCGGCAAGAAACGCGGTGAGGACCAGAAGCGCAACGAGTGATCGACCCGGCGACAGTCGGCGGAGCGGATGCATGATGATCGGCCTCGGGAAGCGAATGGGGCGGGGTGCGGATATCAGCGATTACACTCGACGCCGTGGCGTTCGGCAAGGGCTTGTATCTCGACCGAGTCGGGTTACAATTGAGGGTATCACTGCCAGAACTTCGCCCGCGATACGTTTGTTCCCGCCTGCCGAGGTCCCGCCCTCGCGGGGCTGTTTCTCGCCCGCTTTCAACGCTGCCTTCGCATCAAGGTTCCGCCGACCATGAAGACGCATCTTCCGCTGTTGATCGTCGTTCTCCTTCCGCTCAATGCCCGTGCCGCGGATGACATCAAGTACAACCGCGACATCCGGCCGATCCTTGCGGAAAATTGCTTTGCCTGCCACGGTCCCGACAGTGCTGCGCGCAAAGCCGGCCTCCGCCTCGACCGCCGCGACGATGCCGTTCAGGGCGATGCCATCGTGCCGAGCAAGCCGGACGAGAGCCTGTTGATCGAACGAATACTTGCCGACGATGAAGGCGAGCGCATGCCGCCCGCCACCACGAAGAAAAAGCTGACGCCGCAACAGAAGGATCTGCTCAAGCGTTGGATCGCCACCGGGGCAGAGTATCAACCGCATTGGTCGCTGATTCCGCCGCAGCGACCGCCGCTGCCCGCCGTCAAGAACGAGAAATGGGTTCGCAATCCGATCGACCGCTTCATCCTCGCCGAATTGGAGAGACGCGGCTTGCAACCCGCTCCGGAAGCCGACCGAAACACGTTGATTCGTCGGCTAAGTCTCGACCTGACGGGCTTGCCGCCCACGCCGGATCAATTGAATCGCGCGCTCAAGGACGAGTCGCCGGAGTGGTATGAGCATCTCGTCGATCGCCTGCTCGAATCGCCACACTGGGGCGAGCACCGCGGCCGCTACTGGCTCGACTACGCCCGCTACGCCGACACGCACGGCATCCACTTCGACAACTATCGTGAGATGTGGGCGTACCGCGATTGGGTCATAAACGCCTTCAACAAGAACCAGCCCTTCGATCAATTCACGATTGAGCAACTCGCCGGCGACTTGCTGCCCAACCGCACGCTCGACCAGCAAATCGCTACTGGCTTCAACCGCTGCAACATTACCAGCAACGAAGGCGGCCTGATTCCCGAAGAGTATCTCGTTCTCTATACGCGCGACCGCGTTGAGACCACCGCCCAGGTATGGCTCGGCCTGACCGCGGGCTGCGCCGTCTGCCACGATCACAAGTTCGATCCGCTGCCGCAGAAAGATTTCTATTCGCTCGCCGCGTTCTTTAACAACACGACGCAAGGCGCGATGGACGGCAACATTAAAGACACGCCGCCGACCGTGCTCGTGCCTACTTCCGAAGATCGGCCGCGCTGGGAATCGCTCTCGAAAGAGTTGGCCGATCTCCGCAAGCAATCCGACGAGAGAAAAAAAGCGGCTCGGCCCGAGTTCGCCAAGTGGCTCGCGAAAGCAAAGGGCGCCGACCTCTACGCGAAGGTGCCGCACGACGGCATTGTGTTTCAAGCGCTCCTGAGCGAAGGCGCCGGCGACGCGGTCACGGTGGCCGTCGATGGCCAGCAACGCCAAATCGTGCTCGACAAGCCGCTCGCCTGGCAGCCCGGCCACGTCGCGCCGCAAGCGTATAAGAGCAAGTCCGACGCCGTGATCGTGCTCGATGAAGTCGGCGACTTTGACCGCACGCAACATTTCTCCTTCGGCGCCTGGGTGCGTTTGCCGAAAGGCAGCATCACCGGCGCGATTTGCGCCCGCATGGACGAGGGCAGCGCCTACCGCGGCTGGGATTTCTGGCTCGAAGGCGGCAGACTCACGACGCACATCATTCACAAATTCCCGGAGGACGCCATTAAGGTGACGGCGCGCTCCGCCGTGCCGATCAACCAGTGGGTTCACCTGTGCGTCACCTACGACGGCAGCGGCAAAGCGGCCGGCATCAAACTCTATATGAACGGCGTGCCGCAGGAATTCGACGCTCAATTCGACACGCTGAAAAGCACGATCCGCACGCCAGTGCCCTTCAAAATCGCCCAACGGAACAACTCGGCGCGCATCGACAATCTCGGCGTGCAGGATTTGCGAGTTTATTCGCGAACGCTGTCGCCGGAAGAAGCGCGACAACTCGCAACCGGCAGCCGAGCAGCGTGGCTTGCTTCACGCCCGGCGAGCAAACGCACGGACCCAGAGAAAAACGACCTCTTCGACTGGTGGCTTCCGGGCAACGACAAACCGTGGCAAGAACTCACCGCGAAACTTGATTCGCTCGGCAAGGAGGAAGCCGCTATTCGTTCACGCGGCACGTTCACGCATGTCATGGCCGAGCGCAACAATGAGCCCGTGGCCTACGTCCTCTACCGCGGCGAGTACGACCAACGGCGCGACAAGCTAAAGCCGACGACGCCCAAAGCCCTGCCCCCGATGCCGAACGACTTTCCCAAAAACCGCCTCGGCCTCGCCGAATGGCTGCTGCGTCCCGAAAACCCGCTGACCGCCCGCGTCACGGTTAACCGCTTTTGGCAGGAAATTTTCGGCACCGGCATCGTCCGCACGAGCGGCGACTTCGGCGTCGCCGGTGAACTGCCGACGCATCCGGAGCTGCTCGACTGGCTCGCGGTCGACTTCCGCGAGACGAATTGGGACATGAAACGCTTCTTCAAAATGCTGGTCATGTCTGCCGCCTACCGCCAATCCGCCGCGACCACGCCCGAGAAGCTCGACAAAGACCCACAAAACCGCTGCCTCTCTCGCGGCCCCCGTTACCGCATGGACGCTGAGATGATTCGCGATTACGCTCTCGCCGCCAGCGGCATTCTCTCCCACAAGATCGGCGGCCCGAGCGTGAAGCCCTATCAACCCGAAGGCGTCTGGGAAGCCGTCGCCATGATCGGCAGCGACACACGCGACTACAAGCGCGACGCCGGCGAAAAACTCCACCGCCGCAGCATGTACACCCTGTGGAAGCGCGCCGCCCCGCCCGCCTCCATGGACATCATGAACGCACCCAGCCGCGAAACCTGCACCGTCCGCCGCGAACGCACCGACACGCCGCTCCAGGCCCTCGTGACGCTCAACGACCCACAGTTCGTCGAAGCGGCTCGCTTCCTGGCGGAGAAAGCATTGAAACAGAGTGCGAATAAGCCGGAAGCGTGCCTCGACTACATCGCTCAGCGACTGCTCGCCCGCCCTTTCCGCCATGAAGAGCGGCAAATCGTGCTGGCCGGATTCAATGAGCTGCTCGGCAACTATCAGAAATCGCCGGAGGACGCGAAAAAGCTGCTCGCCGTCGGCGAGTTCAAGAATGATCCGGCGCTCGACACCGCGACGCTGGCGGCATGGACGATGGTGGTGAATGAGGTGATGAATTTGGATGAGGTTTTGAATAAGTGAGCAGAGTGGCCGCCTCGCTCCGCGAGGCGGGGGAGACGCCCAGCCAGGTTGCGCCCCGCCTCGCGGAGCGAGGCGGTCACTCTCGGAGATTGCCCGTGACCACTACTCAATTATCTTTGCCATTCCGCTATTTCGATCGCGACGCGGAGTTCTACGTTCTTGAGCGCGAGAAACTGCCGCATTGGGCACAAGCCGGCACCTTGAGCTTTATCACTTGGAGAACAGAAGATTCCATGCCCCGACAGGTCATTGAAAAATGGATTCGCCAACGAAAGACATGGCTGTCTCAACAAGGCATTGACCCAAAGAGCCCGGACTGGAAAGATCGCTTGCGCCAGCTTCCGGAGGCAAAGCAGGAACACTTCCACCAGCAACTCTCGGGACATTGGGAGAATAGTTTGGACGAATGCCACGGCGCCTGCGTGCTTCGCCGCCCCGACCTGGCCCGGATCGTGGCCGACAGCTTGCACCACTTCGATGGTGAGCGCTACGTCCTGAGTGACTATGTGGTAATGCCGAATCACGGTCACCTGATCGCTTGCTTCCCCGACCCGGCGCAGATGCTGAAACAATGCGAGTCCTGGAAACACTTCACGGCAGTGCAGTTGAACCGTGCCCTGGGGCGCAAAGGCTCGTTCTGGCAGTCCGACAGTTTCGATCATCTGATCCGAAGCCCGGAGCAGTTTGTGTTCTTGCGCAAGTACATTGCTGAAAATCCGTCTCAGGCGAACCTTCGCATTGGAGAATACGCCCACTATTCGCGACCGCTCGCATAGTGGCCGCCTCGCTCCGCGAGGCGGGGTTGGCGAAGGGACGCAAGGTGCCGCCCATCGCCTCGCGGAGCGAGGCGGCCACTCTCGGACGATCTTTGCCCTCCTGATAGAATGGATATCATCACCAAGCATGGGAGTTGATCATGTCCGACGAATGCGTAGCAACCACCCTTCTTTCTTCGCGGGAGCCCGGTGAGAGATTTCGCGTCGTTCGCGGTGAACTCGTCATGCTCGATCTCGACGTGGCGAATCTCTATTTCGTGCCAGTGAGCAAACTCCGGCGAGCCATCCGAGGGCATTTGGCCCTCTTCGGGGAGACTTGCGCATTTCGACTGGATGATCCAGAAAGCACGCCCGAGGAATTCGTGCCTCGTCTCGAACCTGTAGATTTTGGTTTCGTGGCGCCCCAGGTCCGCGTTCCGCATCTCACTCACGCACAGAGGAAAAACAGGCCTTGGGCTCTAACCGAATGCGGCATTAGGCTGCTATCCAACATTCTGCGACCCGAACCTGCGCCCGACACGACTCACGAAATCCTGCGTCGCTTCGAGGATCGCCGAAATTGGCTTGATTCCCATCAGCTTTGGGGTTTTTTCGATGAATCCGTTTGACACCTACCTCCAAAACATCACCCGCCGCCACTTCTTCCGCCAAGGCAGCCACGCCCTCGGCTGGGGCGCCTTAACGTCGCTGCTCGCGGCCGACCAGGCCCGCGGCAACAATCTGGCCTCTGCGCCTTCCGCGTCCTCCGCGGTGAAACTTCCCCACTTCCCCGCCAAAGCCAAGCAAGTCATCTACCTCCACATGGTCGGCGGCCCCGCCCAGATGGACCTGTACGACTACAAGCCGAAGATGGGCGAGTTCTACGACAAGGACTTGCCCGACTCCGTCCGCATGGGCCAACGCCTCACCACGATGACGAGCGGCCAGGCGCGCTTCCCCATCGCCCCGTCGAAGTTCAAGTTCGCCCGCCACGGCAAGTGCGGCATGTGGGTCAGCGAGCTGCTGCCGTGGACCGCGAAAATGGTCGATGACATGTGCTTCATCCGCTCGATGCACACCGAGGCGATCAACCACGAGCCGGCGATCACGTTCATGCAAACCGGCAACCAGGTGACAGGCCGGCCGTGCATCGGCTCGTGGGTCAGCTACGGCCTCGGCTCGCTCAATCAAAATCTGCCGACGTTCGTCGTCCTCGTCGCGCAGCCGTCGAACACCGAGCAAGTGCAGGCGATCTCGGCCCGGCTCTGGTCGGCGGGCTACCTGTCGGGCGAGCACGCTGGCGTCTCGTTCCGGGCGAAGGGCGATCCGATCCTGTTCATCAACAACCCACCCGGCGTCTCGACCGACGTGCGCAAGAAAACGCTCGACGGCCTGAAGGCGCTCAACGAGATGACCTACCGCCAAATCGGCGACCCGGAGACGAACACGCGCATTCAGCAGTATGAAATGGCCTTCCGCATGCAGGCCAGCGTGCCGGAGCTGACCAACATCGCCAGCGAGCCGGACCTGACGTACAAGCTGTACGGCGACGCCGCCAAGAAACCCGGCACCTTCGCCAACACGGTGCTCCTCGCCCGCCGGCTCGTGGAACGCGGCGTCCGCTTCGTGCAGATTTACCACAACAACTGGGACACCCACGGCAACGTCGCCGGCCGCCTTCCCGACCAGTGCCGCGACGTGGACCAGGCGTGCTACGGCCTGATTCAGGATCTGAAGCAACGCGGCCTGTTTGATTCGACCCTCGTCATTTGGGGCGGCGAGTTCGGCCGCACGATTTATTCGCAAGGCGGCCTGTCCAAAACCAACTACGGCCGCGACCACCACCCCCGCTGTTTCACCATGTGGATGGCCGGCGGCGGCGCCAAAGGCGGCACGATCCACGGCGAGACCGACGACTTCTCTTACAACATCATCAAGGACCCCGTTCACATCCACGACTATCACGCGACTGTGCTGCACCTGCTCGGCTTTGATCACGAGAAGTTTACCTACAAGTATCAGGGGTTGGATCAGCGGTTGACGGGGGTGGAACCGGCGCGGGTGGTGAAGGAGTTGATTGCCTGAGTGCCGCTTGCGGTTTAGCGGGGCCTACGGCGCGCTGAGAAACGCGTCGAGCGCCGCTTGAGTGTCTGTCTCCGGATTGAACGTCTCCAAGCCTTCCGATTTGGCCGTCCGCAGGAGGCGCGCGTCAGACGAAACGAGCACGATTTCGGCCCCCGTTGTCTGCAGGTCCCCACGCAAGTCCAGCGCGCACCGCAAAACGATCGCGTCGGTTGCGTTGAGCGAATACGTCTCAATGAGCGGAAGCGCTGCATGGATGACTGCCGTGTCGGCCACGATGTGATGCACGCCGCGGACTGGCGAAAGATCGGAATCAGCAGCTATTTTCGCCTGCTGGAATTCCGTGAGCGAAAGGATGCCCGCATTTTTCTTCCGGACGAAGATGGACAAGATTTCCGCGACGCCGAGGTTTACAAGATAGAGACGGTCCGGCGATGCGGACGTAATCAGATGATCGACCGATTGGCTGCCAAGTTCTGGCACGTATTTCTTGGCGGCGCCGCTCGCATCGAGAAAGAAAACGAACACACGCTATTCCTCTCGTGCCGCAATGATGGCTCGGCTGAATTCATTGTCTTCTGGCCTAATGCCCTTGGCCTGAAGGCGGTCACGGAGTTCTTTACTAGAAATCACCTCAACGGGATCGCCTTGAGGACGGAAGTACTTGTTCCAAGACGCAATCGTCTCTGCCCGCGTCTCGAGTTCTCGCTGCAACATGCGCGCGCCACGTTTGGCCGGCGTGTCTTCTCCCTCGGCCAGTGCCCCCAAGCAGATTGCGACGAGCTTCTCCAAACTCGCCACCCGCTGTTCCAATTCTTCCATCGTCGTGGCCATGATCGGTTCCCTCGCATCTATGTCTGATTCGCATTTTACTGCCTTCGCCGCACGCGGGGCAGGGCACTTGACGGCGGTTCCGTAACAACCGCGTCTTTCCGCTGGACCGCGAATTCTTCTGCGATTACTTTGGCAAGTACGGCTCGGAGATGCGTCTAAGGAGACGGGGGACGCGGATTACGGTGCGCGGGGGGATTGCGCATGTCGCGGATTGTCACGTCACTCTTCTTAACGGCTTGGCTGATTTCTGCCGCGGATTTCTCTGTCCATGGCCAGACACCGCAGCGCGACAACAGCAGCCGCACCGATCAATTCGGCGATCCACTGCCGCCGGACGCGCTAGCTCGCTTTGGAACGATCCGACTCCGGCACGGCGGCGAGATCGCGGCCCTCGCATTTTCGCCGGATGATAAGGTGCTCGCATCCGCCGGCGCTGACGGCGCGATTCGTCTCTGGGACATCGCCACCGGCACGCTGCGGATCGAGATCAAGGAACCGTGGGCCAACTGTTTGGCGTTTTCCCCGGACGGCAAGACGCTCGCTTCCGGCACCGGCATCGGCTCGATTCGGCTACGCGATGCGACGACGGGCGAAGAAAAATGCCGCTGTGCGGAGCATCAGGCAAAGATCAACGCGCTCGTCTTCTCGTCAAAGGGTCTCCTATTAGCGTCGGCCAGCGCCGACAAGTCCGCACGAATTTGGGACGTGGCGAGCGGCAAAGAAGTCCAGAAACTGATCGGCCACGAACATGAAGTTTGCGAAGT
Source organism: Gemmataceae bacterium (assembly GCA_041499805.1). Classification (GTDB taxonomy): domain Bacteria; phylum Planctomycetota; class Planctomycetia; order Gemmatales; family Gemmataceae; genus JBGQKZ01. The sequence goes on along the minus strand of JBGQKZ010000002.1, from coordinate 138,267 downwards.
CGTGTTCGCCGCTGGCGACACCGTTGTCGCGACTAAGAGTCTGGACAACACGCTGCGTCTGTGGGAGACAACGAAGGGAAAGGAACTGCACAAGATTCCGAACGCACCCCATGGTCTAGCGGCATCCCCGGACGGCGAGATGCTCGCCACCTCGGTGAAGCCGAACGAGGTCGAATTGCTCGACCCAACAACGGGGAAAAGGAAACGGCCGTTCGATCATCACATCCCTGGGCACACAATCTCACCGCTCGCATTTTCCGTAGACGGCAGGCGACTGATCGCCCTCGGCGAGAGCGGCTTTTACCAGTTGAAATTAGAATCGGGCGAAATGGTTCCACATCGGAGCCCGAGTCTCGGCGCTTACCCGGTGCTAGCCCCCACCGTTTCGCGCGACGGTGATCTCCTTGCCTGGGGGAAGAACGGATGCATCAAGTTGTTCAATCTCCAAACCGGCAAGGAACTTTTTTCAGACGGCGAAGAGTGCCAGGTAACGCACATCGCGATCTCTTCCGACGGCAGGTCACTCGCATCGGTCGGAAATACACTTCGTGGATGGGATTATCAAAGCGGGAAGCCAAGATTCGCCATCGAACGTCCCGGTGGAACAGCTTTCCTGAGCTTTGATTCGCACTCGAAGAACCTAATCCTCGCCGACGATGGGTCCGTTGCCTTCTTGGACGGGGTTACTGGCAGCGAAGCGCGCGTCGTTGAAACTACCGATCGCTTGGGCGACCCGATCGGCGCGGACGCGATTTCCCCGAACGGCCGGATCGCCGCCGGGCGCACGGCGACCACCGTAGCCATTTGGGACGTGAGTCAGCAACGCGTGTTGCGCGAAATCTCATTCGTTCGCGAAGCTCAAGTCCCCCGGCCGCTCTCATTTTCACCCGATGGAGCGATCTTAGCGATCCCGGAAATTCGCTGGTCTGACCCACCGGGTTGGAAAATCGGTTTTTGGGACGTTGCTACTGCCAACAAAATCAGCCATATTATTGGACCCTCGGAGATCGCAGTCTCAGCGTTCTCGCCCGACGGTAAAAGGTTCGTCACTGGAAATTGCGAAGGGTTGATAAGCCTTTGGGACGTTGTGTCGGGCAAGGAGGTCCGACGATTCTCTGGCCACCGCGACAAGACCCTTTGCCTCTCCTTCTCGGGCGACGGTCGCACCCTCCTTTCCGGGGGTCAAGACGGCATCGTACGGCTCTGGGAAATCGTCAGCAGCAAGGAGCTTCGAGATTACCAAGGTCACCGGGGACCCGTTACGTCAGTCGCCTTTCTTCCGGACGGCCGCGGGTTTGTTTCCGGTAGTGCGGACACGACTGTGTTGTCTTGGAACATGATCAGTATCGATATTCAGCCAGGCAAACCGCCCCACGAATTGACGCGCGCAAAGGCGAAATGGTCCGAGGGTAATCTCGACGAGTTTTGGAATAAACTCGCAAGCGAAAACGGTCGGGTGTCGTTTGAATCGCTATGGATGCTCGTTGCAGCGCCAAGCCAAGCAGTGCCCTTTCTTGAAACGCGTCTCAAGAGCCTCGTCGGCATCGACCACGCCCGCATCGCCCGTCTCATTGCCGACCTCGACGCCGACCAATTCGCCCTCCGCGAACGCGCCACCGAAGAACTCGAACGTCTCGGCCAGCTCGCCGAGCCGGCGTTGCACAAGGCCCTGGAAAAGCCGAAGTCGCTTGAAGTCCGCCGCCGGATTCAGCATTTGCTGGAGAAGAACAAGGACCGGCCCTTCACGTGGCCGCAGGAAGTGATGCGGGCGCTGCGGGCCATCGACGTGTTGGAAAAAATCGGTACGCCCGAGGCGCGGGCGCTGCTCGCCAAGCTCGCGGATGGCGCGCCGGAGGAGAATTTGAAGCAAGAGGCGAAACGATCGTTGGAACGATTGGCCAAACGCCCATGAACCACCGCGTCGTTTAGCCGCCCGTCTCGGACGGGCGCGAACGAAGCGCCCGTCCGAGACGGGCGGCTAAACCAGTTGATCGGGAGTGATTACGATGATGTACCGATTAACGATTGGCATGATTACGTTCTTCGTCTCGAACGTCGCGCTGACTGCCCAAACGCCCGAAATCCAAGACGCTGTCGAAAAGAAGCTCAATCAACTCCGCAACGTCCCACTGCAAAAAAACCTCCGCAAGGCTCGCCGTGACGGCAAATACGAAATGCTGCTCCGTCAGATCTACGCGCCGGCGGATCGCGAGAAATACTCCGATTTCTACGACCTCGGCCGCAACAAGCTGAAAGATGTCGCCGGTCCGCTCTTCAAGGACGTTCCCGACGGCTACTGGGTCTACGTCTACCCCTACTGGTACATCTGGCACGACCTCGCCGGCCAGCGGAAGCAGAAGCGGGCGTGGGGGACCGAGCAGCTCATCGGCCCGCCCGATACGCCGCAGGCGGGCGATTGCCAAACTGCGTGGGCATCGGCGACGCAAGACGGCGCCGACGAATGGCTGCTGCTCGAATACGCCGAGCCAGTGCTGCCGACCAAGGTGATGGTCTACGAAACGTACAATCCCGGCGCTCTGGTTCGCGTCACCGCCTTTCGCCTTGATGGCGAGGAAGTCGAATTGTGGAAAGGGAAGGACCCGACGCCGAAAGGCACTGACAAGGGCGTGTCCGAGATCGCGGTGAAGACCGACTTCAAAACAAACCGCATTAACCTCTATATCGACTCCAAAAACACGCCCGGTTGGAATGAGATTGACGCCGTCGGCCTGCGCGACGCGGCGGGTGAGACGCACTGGGTTACGGCGGCCCACGCCAGCAGCACGTACGCCGAACAAGGCGGAGCAGGGCAGGGGAACGTGATCATCTTCCAGCCTGTGGCGTTGCCCGCGGGCGCGGTTCCCATGGTTCCGGCTCCTCGACCTGCCGCACCGGCGAAAATGCCGGCGCCGGTCGCCGTTCCGAACGCGAAGGATCAGCGCATTAAGCAACTGGAGAAGGAGAACCAAGAGCTGAAAGACGCGATCAAGAAGCTAGAACAGCGGCTCGGCGACAAACGCTGATCGACCGAAACACTAATGATTCTTGGATTTACGTCGGAATCGACCGTTTTCGTCATAAGTATCGCCAAATCAGTTGCTTACGTCGAACACTGAATAAACGACATTTCGGAATTTCGTCATCGACTAATTGCCCCGATGGTAGCGCTTTTGACGCAAGTCTTTCTTAAACAATGCATTGTGGCATCTGTCAGTCAAAGCGCGTTTTCAAAAAGTGGCTACGAACGGCTATTATTCTCTTAGCGACCGGCCGATCACCAATATAGCGGCCTGGCGCCTACGTTGCCGGCTAGCCTCGGAGCGTTATGTCTCGGCTTTGGAACCTGAACCTAATCCTATTCTTCGATTTCTATCTCGCCGTCGCCTTCATCCTGGGCACGTGGACGCGGATTCGGCAGTACCGTACCTTCCTCAGCTTGGTCAGCGCCTTTCCTGGACGTTGGCCGCGGCTGCTGCAACTGGTGAAAGAGCATTGGTCCATCTTCGTCACGCGGTCCACGATCGGCCCCGGAGTGCTTGCGTTCGGCTTGTACGTAATTCAGCTTCTCGCCTCGCGTCTGCTCTGGCCCGACGCCATCGAGCCGGCCACGGGGCTCACGATCGAACGGCTTCTCCAACATCCGTGGGCGGTGCCGTTCGTGACGGTTTTCGGGCTGGCAATGATCGCGTTCGACACGTGGGGCATCGTCGTCGTCGGGAAGATCGACCGGGCAGAAATGGAGAAATACTTCGATCAAGCGGAATACTGGCTGCGTTCCTGGACCGCGCCGGTCGTGCGCGTGTTCACGCTCGGCTACATCAATCCGCGGCAGATGGTTTCGGTGGAAGTCCGCAGCGCTCTCGTCAGCGCGAGCAAGCTGCTCAACTACACTCTGTGGTGGGTGTCGCTGCAGATTGGGTTTCGGTTTGGATTTGGCTTGTCGGTGTGGGTGACATGGGCGTTGAGCTAACGGCGAGCGGGACGGCGCGCCCTTCCCGTGCGGATTGGACCGCGGCGTGGCAGATCGCGAGCGTCTTTAGCGCGTCGCCGTAGCTGCCGGGCAATTCTTTCTGCTCGCCCTTGCTAACGGCATCCACGAAGGCGGCGACTTGATCGCCGGCAGGGTCGTTCAGACAGCGGAGCAAGGTAGTCCGATCGCGCTCCGCCAGGCGCAGGTTTCGCAAGCCGCCCGTGAAGCTGAGCGTCCAGCCGTCGCCGAGCATTTCCAGGGCGATCTGCGGCTCGGGCCGGGCGAACGTGGCGCAGGTCAGTACGCCGACCGTTCCGGTTTCGAATTGAAGCTGAATCACCATGCCGCCGCGATCGGCGTCGGTTTCGAGCGCCTGCACCGCGCGGACCTCGCCACAGAAGAAACGCAGAGCATCCACCAGATGACAGGCTTCCGACCAAAGAAGGTCGGCGGCGGTGCTTGCGGCCCGTTCCGCCGGACGCAGCCAGGAGCCGAGGGCCAGCGGCACGGCGTGTGTGCCGAGATACTCGCGGGCTTCGAGCACCACGTCGGTGTGGCGTGTGGCGAAGGCGACCGCAGTAACAAGCCCGGCTTCTGCCACGAGTGCAGCGTTGGATTTCGCCTGCTCGAAACTGCCCGCGCCCGGCGGTTCAACGAAGAACGGTATCCGCCGCGCGGCGGCCTCGGAAATGATTGCGCCTTGCAGCGCCGCCGGGACGCAAACCCAGAGGGCGACGGGTTTCGCCTTGTCCAGCAGCTCTTCGCCGTTCGGATAGACGCGGGCGTGCCAGCCGGCGGCGGTCTGCTCGGCCGTCCGTGGGTCGGGGTCACAAACGGCGATGACCTGCACGTCGGAACGGCGCGCCAGCGCGTCCAAGTAGGGTCGTGCTCGTTCGCCAGCGCCGAAGAAAGCCACATCAAGCATGGTTGGGTGTCGAGAGAACCTCTACATCGGCTGCACGATCGTCCCCAAGATGGTGGGCGCCGGCGGCCGCCTGTGCCTAGTTCAGCACGGCCCGGCCGCAGCCGCAACCGCAATCTGGCGGACTCCGCGGTCATGTCCGAACAACCCGGCCGGGCGGTGCAGCATTACCCACACACGATTCGCGTGCGGACTTGATGGGTGCGAAGTCGATCGCTCACGCAGTCACTCGATGCGTCAGCGCCGCCGTCAAAAGCAACATCTTCGCGAAGGGATTACCGCCAAAGTTTTCGGCAAACCGCAGGATGACTTCCGATTCTTGGACGGCTAGGGTGGCAATTTCTTCGCCTTTGCCGTTCACAAAGCGCGGGGGGCCCGACGTGTCGCGCACGCGAAGCGCCACACGCCGGCCGGCGAAGTCCTGTAACGATGAACCGTTTACCACCCCAACGCAATGTTCGTCCGCGTCGCGCACTTCCCAACCCGGCGTCCACGACCAGATCGGGTGAATGGTGAAAACCAGCGGTTCGTCGTCCGTTTCGTGAACGGCGAGGCTGGGCCGTGCCAGCCGGGAAAGCCAGCCGCGCGCCCGTGGTTGTTCGGCCGCGAAGCCCAGCGGCTCGGCGGTCGCCGCATCCAGGATCGTGCGCACGCGCCCGCGGACGGTGGCCGCGTCTGGCGTCGCCCATGGTCGCAGCAACAGCGCGGGATGTTCGAGCATGGCCGGTCACTTTGCCGCGAATAGATTCCTGGGAAAAAATAATGATTCTGCCGAATTGCCTGCCTCAGAGGTCTGAGCTAGAGTTGGTCAACGGGACAACATCAGGTCTCTCCCCATCAACGGAAACTCAGGTATGCAGCCATTTAGCAGTAGCGTCGCCACGTTGGCGGTCTCCACCATTTATTGTATCTGGCGCGCCTACACGACTGCTCAGGGTCGCAAAGAGCAGACGCTGCGCGAGCGCGTCACCTACATGCTGTGGTCGATGGCCGAGCAGTGCTAACGCCCCGCCGGCCCGCGCGCCACGACGCCGCATCCGTTTGACGGTCGGCGGATCGTGACGTACCTTACAACAACGTCGCCTGCTTCCCCCTCAAGCAACCCTCGTGATATTCGGCAGCGTTTTCGCGTCCCTGATCCGGGCGCCTCCCGTTCATCTTTGGTGAGCTGCCCACCTGTTTCATCTGCTTCCGAACGGCCACTCGGTAGCCGGGCGGACTTGGCCCCTTCTGGGGGCGGCATCCTCCACCGAGACAGAGGTTCTCATCGCGATTCGTCGCGGTGGGGCCTCTGTTTTTTTGCGCCATCGCTTCCGTTTCGCGCCGGCAACCGCGCTTTGGCGGGCGAGAAATGTAAATGATCGCACGTAAAGCGCTAACGGATTGACCCCTTCCGTCCCGTCCCTTAAAGTGATACGCTTGAAGAATCAAAAATCGTGTTACGCCGCGACCGGCGGCCGACCGTCGCCGGAGTCGATATCCGTGTTGACCAAGCGCATCATTCCCTGTCTCGACGTCGCGCGTGGACGGGTCGTCAAGGGTATTAATTTCCTGAACCTTCGCGATGCCGGCGACCCCGTCGAGGTTGCGCGACGATACGAAGCGGATGGGGCCGACGAATTGGTCTTCCTCGACATCAGTGCCAGCCACGAAGGCCGGGCGATTATGCTCGATGTCGTCCGCCGCGTGGCGGAGGAAATCTTCATGCCGTTCACCGTCGGCGGCGGCATCCGCACGTTGGAGGACGCGACGCGACTGATCCAGGCGGGCGCCGAGAAAGTCAGCATTAATTCCGCGGCGGTTCGCGACCCCGGGCTTGTCGCCGCCGTGGCCCGTAAGTTTGGCCGCTGTGCGACCGTGGTGAACATCGACCCGCGGCGCGTGCGCCGGCAGGGTCAAGAGGTGTGGGAAGTCCATATCAGCGGCGGCCGAATCCCGACCGGGCTCGAGGCCGTGGCCTGGGCCCGTCGGGTTGAGGAACTGGGCGCCGGTGAAATCGTGCTGACGTCGATGGACGCCGATGGCACCAAGGCCGGTTACGATTTGGAAATGACGCGGGCGGTCGCTGCCGCGGTGAGCATCCCGGTGGTGGCGAGCGGCGGGGCAGGCAGTCCCGAACACTTGTACGAGATACTGACTGTCGGCGGCGCCGATGCGGCGCTGGCGGCAAGCATTTTCCATTACAATGAGTTCGGCATTCCCGCAACCAAGCGGTACCTTGCCGAGCGTGGCGTGCCGGTCCGCCTGCCGGCCGCCGCTTGACACCTGGAGGTTCGTGATGGCTACTGTTGATGAAGAACCCGTGGTCGCCGAACCGCAGGTCAACGCGGACGTCCGTCGCGAGCCCGAGGTCAACAAGCTCTTCCGCTCCGTCATGGAGAATGAGGCGTCCGACTTGCACCTGAAAGTCGGCTTGCCGCCGATGATGCGCCTGAAGGGCGTCATTCGCCAGATGAAGGCGCCGCCGATCTCGCAAGAACACATGGAACGCCTGCTCACGCCGATCATGTCCGAACGCAGCAAGCAAATCTTCGAGGAGACGGGCGGTGCGGACTTCGCGCACATCGTCGGCAACAACGAACAACGCTTCCGCGTTAACATGCTGAAGCAGCGTGGCCTATGGGGTTTGGTGGCCCGCCGCGTCAACAACAAAGTGCCCACGTTCGCCAAGCTCGGCTTGCCGCCCAGCATTGAGAAATTGTGCCACTATGACCAGGGCCTCATCATCCTGGCGGGCGTCACGGGGTCGGGCAAGAGCACAACCATCGCCTCCATGCTCGACTTCATCAACGAGCACGAGCGTGTCCACATCCTTACCATCGAAGACCCGATTGAGTACCTGTTCGCCGACAAAAAAGCGGTCATCAATCAGCGCGAGGTCGGTATTGATGTCATCGACTGGTCCGTCGCCCTCAAGCACGCGGTCCGCGAAGACCCGGACGTTATTCTCGTGGGCGAAATGCGTGACCGCGACACGTTTGAAGCGGGCTTAAATGCCGCGGAAACAGGCCACCTTGTGTTCGGCACCATCCATGCGTCGTCGGCCCCGTCCACTGTCGGCCGTATTCTGGACCTTTTCCCTGCGGACATGCATCCGGCCATTCGCCAAAGCTTGGGTTTCAACCTCAAAGCGATCGTTGCCCAAAAACTGTTGCCGAGCATCAAGCCCGGAGTGCAGCGCGTGCCGACCAACGAGATTATGATCATCAACCCAACGATCAAAGACCTCATCATCAAGGGCGAAGATAAGAAGCTTCCCGACGCCATCCGCATTGGCTACCTGGAAGGCATGGTGGACTTCAACGAAAACCTGCGGCAGCTCGTGGAGCGCGGCGACGTCGATCGCGCCGCCGCCTTCGAAGTATCGCCGAACGCGGAAGCGCTGAAGATGGCCCTCAAGGGCATCAAGGTCGCGGCGCCGGGCATTCTGTAAGACGAAGAGAGTTCGCTCATGGGCAGGGAACGGCTTGGAGAGGAAAGTGGGATGCGCGACCGTCGCCGGCGATCCGCGGAACCGAACTCCGCAGTGGGGTGTCCGTCTGCGATCCGAGGGTGCCCGTATTTCGTAGTCGCCACTCGGTACTCGGTACCCGGTACGTCTCGCGCGCCCGTGCGTGGTCAGCGCCGCAACGCTCCCGTAAAGGACGGCGCGCATCGCGTGCCCTTCGTCCATTCGCTCTTGCGTTCTCCCTGCCTGCTTACGGTCGTCGGCGCCTTTCTCAGCCCGGCCTTTGCGGCCGCTGATGAACCTTCGTTTCCACGCGGCTCCGGGTTGTACTTCAACGTGTTGAAGATGCTCCCGCTGCTGATCGTCTACCTTTTCTGGATCCGTACCTGCTTCTGGGTCGATCAAGATTCGCGCAAACTGGAATTGCCGACGACGACGTGGAACCCGCTGTTGTTCGGCTGCGGTTTACTCGGCCTGCTGGTTGTTTGGCTGCTGCCGTGGTTTTGGATGTCGTGGCTGGTGCTCCTCTGCCTTTACGTCGTGCCCAGCGTGGCCTACGCCAATCTCCGCAATCAACTCGTGCCCGAAGAATTCAAGGTGTTGACCAAGCGGCACTTGAGGAAGCTGGCCCTCAAGTACTTGAAGTTGAATTTCGGATTCCAGGACGAGGACGACGAACGGCCGCGCGTGCCGGTACGGTTCATCGGCAAGAGCCAGGGCGCACAGTCCGCGGACGACGCCCGCCGACTCACGCGGGCTCAGGAGTCGAAGGGCTACAAAGCCGCCTTGGAAATGGTCTATGAGGCCATTCAGATGCGTGCGACCGATATCCACCTCGAACCGACCAAGCAGGAAATGACGGTCCGGTTCCGCATCGACGGCATCTTGCAGCCCGCCGCTCCGTTCAGCCGCAGCACCGGCGACGCGGTGATCAACATCTTCAAGGTGCTCGGCGACCTCGACATTACCGAGAAACGCAAGCCCCAGGACGGCAGCTTTTCGGCCCAGGTCGAGGACCGAATTGTGGATTTCCGCTTGGCCACGGCCGGCAGCGTTGCCGGCGAAAAGATGGTCATGCGTATTCTTGATAAGTCGAAGTCGATCATCGACCTGGCCGGACTCGGCATGCGTGACGGTTTGCAAGAGGAAATCCGCCAGATCACCCAGCAGCCGCACGGCATGTTGATCGTCTGCGGTCCGACCGGCGCCGGCAAGAGCACGACGCTGTACGCGTGTTTGAACATGATCGACCGCTACCAGAAGAACGTCATCACCATCGAGAACCCGGTTGAATACCAGATTTCCAATGTCACGCAAATCGAAGTCAATCCGAAGGCCGGCAAAACGTTTGCCTCTGAGCTGCGCAGCATCTTGCGGCAAGATCCGGACGTGATCTACATCGGCGAGGTGCGCGACCAGGAGACGGCCGAAATCTCCTGCCAAGCTGCGCAAACCGGTCACATGGTGTTCACGACGCTGCACGCCAACGACACGGTAACTGCGCTGGGGCGGCTCATTGACCTCGGCGTCCAGCCGTTCATGGTCGCCAGCGCGATCAGCGCTATTCTGGGGCAGCGACTGGTGCGCGTGTTGTGTCCGAAATGCAAGGTGAAGTACAAACCGAACCCCGACAGTCTGCGCAAGCTGAACCTGCCCGCCGACAAGATCAAGTTCTTCTACCGCCCGCCGGAGAACAACGGCCGAGCCGACGATCCGGATCATCCGCCGTGCGCCCATTGCGCGGGCACCGGCTATTTCGGTCGGGTCGGCGTGTTCGAACTTCTCGTCGTCACCGATCGCATCCGTGACATGCTGCGCGAGAATCCGAACTTGAACGCCATCCGTCAGGAAGCGGTCAAGAACGGCATGAAGTATCTGCAAGAAGATGGCTTGCGGCAGGTGATCGACGGCAGGACATCGATCCCCGAATTGCTCCGCGTTTGCAAATGATTCGATCAAGGGCCTCGTACTATGCTCGCGTTTTTCACGATCCTGCTCATGGGCGCTGTTGGCTACGCGTATTGGCGCGAGGGGCTTTTTACGGCCTGCGTCATGTGCGTGAATACGTTCGCAGCGGGCCTGGTCGCGTTCAACTTCTTTGAACCGATCGCCGACATCCTCGACCCGCTCTTCGCCGACAGCTTTTTGAAGGGCTACGAGGACAGCCTCGCACTCATCATCCTATTCTGTTTGACCCTTGGCTTATTGCGGCTGGCGACACACAATTTGGCGCCCAAGGAAATTGAGTTCCACGCGGGAATGTTGCGCGGCGGCGGCGCGTTTTTTGGGCTGATCACCGGTTATCTGGTGTGCGGGTTTTTGCTGTGCGTGTTGCAAACGCTCCCGTGGCACGAAAACTTCATGGGATTTGATGCGAAGGCCGAAAGCAACAATCCGCTCCGCCGCGTGCTGCCGCCGGACCGCGTATGGTTGGCTCTGATGAGCCGAGCGGGCGCGTACGCGTTTTCCAATAACAAGGACGAGTCGACGGACGACCCCACCTCGCTTTACGAGCGCTACCAGACGTTTGACAAGAAGGGAAACTTTGAACTGCGGTACGCACGGTATCGGCGCTACACCGACACAAGAGAGCCGCTGCCGTACCTCGGCGAATGTCAGGCGAAAGCGGAAGATCAGAACTGAATACGTTGCGCCCGTGCGTGAGCTTCCAGGAAGCGGCATACTTCACGTGCCAGTGCCGCAGCGTGCGTGACCGCAGCGAGATGACCGCTATCCTTCAGCCTAAGGGTCTCGCGCTGGGGCAGCCCTTCGCACAATTCTGCTAGACTTCGCGGCGACACCAGCAAGTCGCGGTCGCCCGAGATCACCAGCGCTGGGACGTCGATGCGCCCCAGCCGCCGGTCCATGTCGTACTGCTCGACCAGCCGAAAACGATGCGCCATTACGCTCTGGTCCGTCTGCCACACCGTCCGCGTGACAAACTCGAATTGCGGTCCGGGCTTCTGGCGTTTGCCAAACAGTAAGTTGAAAAACTGGTTGACGAATGGATTATCGGCGGGCAGGGGATAACGGGAGAGCACCATGCTCGCCACCTGCTGCAAAAGCCCGCGCTCGAAGCGGGCGCCGACGCCTTGCACGATGAGGGACTGGAGCCTTCGAGCGTGTCGTGCCGCGAACTCCAAGGCGAGGATGCCGCCGAACGACACGCCGAAGAGCGCGGGTCGCTCCAGGCAATGCCAGTCGAGGAACTCGCATAGATCGCTAACGAGTTCCGATAACCCGAAGCGGCGGCGCAGCTCAAAGCAGTCGTCTTCTCCACGAAGCTGATAGCTGATGACGCGGAAACGGCGCGCCAAAAGGCGTGCCAGCGGCCCAAGCAACTCGTAACCTCCTGCGAGGCCAGGAACCAAAACAAGCGGCGGACCATCGCCCCACTCGCAATAACGGGCGGTGTAGTTGCTGAGCTGTGCATAGCCCGTCCGACCGGCCCCGGCGCTGAATTCCGCGCCGCTGACCGAGAGCCATTCCGTGGTCGCCTTCACGTGCGGTCTCCCCCGTTGCTTCCTGCAATCCTCGCTCTGAGGCTGTTTCGTGACAAATGGAGGACGCCTTCATTCGCACCCTTCGTACCAAACAGGCGAAATAAATGGAATCGCAAGCATCGCCACCATTCTTCGCGCAGCCCGTTCGCCACATGACGCTTACGGCGATCGATCGGAATACGAAGGAGCCACTGTGTCGTGCTGGAATCGTGAAATCAGCGCTCAGCGCCGAAACTTCGGCGCTGAAACTGGCAGAATGGTGAATAGCGGTGGAGTGCTATATCGAATAAATCACCGCTTGCGCAACAGCGCAACGGCGCAAACTCAAACCCATGTGCGATTGGGCGTTACACCGCCAACTTGCAATCCGACTGTGCTTAGTTAACCGGAATCCGAATCAAAAAGTTGACGGCGATGCACGACCGCATTAGATTGAACCGCGGCTGGCGTGGCGAACGTCAGCGACTCCGCTGTTCAACCACAACACGGCAGTGTCTGCGCAAATGGCATGCCCCATGAGGGTTACGCGTGAGCGCCGAGAAATCGGCGCTGATTGGGACCATCGCCAATGGTCAGCGACGACGCAAGAATTGACCAGGAACTCATTTCTTTTTTCGTGACGACTCATGCCCGAGTTTGTGCGAACTTCGATGAATCGACTGGCTATGTTCTCTTGGCAAAAAGTGTCCATGGGTTTCGGCGAGTTGTTTGCCGGCATTCGCGCGCTGCAACATGCCGCCGGACGACGGCGTCTGATCGTGATCGCTGCGGCGGCATTTATTTGCTGTTATGCCACCAGCGTGCTTGCGTATGTGGTAAACGGGCCGGAAATCGGCCTCCGCTGTGCGTTCAACACCTCGGTGAACGAGGTTTACAAGGAATATCTGCTGGACGGTGCCTTCGTTCAGGATTTATCCCAGAGCAAAATCGTTGATGTCGGCGGCCACCGCGTCGACAGTTGGCCGCAACTCGTGAGGAGGCTGAAGAGGCTGGGTGACGATCCGATTGACGCTCAGTACAGCACGGCGGAAAGTGGTCGTCCATCGCCGCCGGCCGACTTTACGCACGTCCTGATCGACGGCGAGCAATATGTTCGCGTTCGTTTGGAGAAATCGGGCGAACCCATTACGGTTTGGTGCAGGCTGGGCACGCCGCCGCTTGCCACTCTATTGCCGTCGCTGCTTTGGTTCTTGCTCAGGGCCGGCCTGTTTGTCGTCGCGGCGATCGTGTTTTGGAAGCGGCCCGGCGATCGTTCCGCGGCGCAGTTCTTTGCACTATCGATCGTCACTTTCGGCGCGTACATGGGCGGCTATCAATGGTCGCGGATCATTACGCAGCCGGCGTTGCTTCTGACTTTTATCGTTTGCGCGGTGTTTGTGCCGGCGGTTACGCTTCATTTCTACTTGGTTTTTCCACGCACCAAACGATTCTTCGAGCGGCGTCCACGACTCACCTATTTCGCGATCTATGGCACAGCGACCGCGTTTCTGCTGTTCTTCCTGTGGAGTTGGTGGGAGGTGCGGACGCGCTTCGCCGAAAACGCGCTATCGGTGGACGGCTTGCTCGAGGACTGGCTCGGCGCCATTTACATTTATTTTGGCGTGGCGGCATTGTGGTATGTCGCCAGCATTGTTTGCCTGATCCACAGCTTTCGCAACGCCGCGGACGCGACCGAGCGGAATCAGGTCAAAGTTATTCTTCTCGGCGGGCTCGCGTCACTCGTACCGATCGGTTACACGTTGTACCTTGCCTTCTGGCAGCGGCCCGAGTTTGGGGCCGGCGCCGGCACGTGGCCCATGTTCGCGGCGTCGGTCTGCGTGACGACGGCGTACATCGTCAGCATCACCCGTTATCGCCTCATGCAGCTAGACCAAATCGTCAGCTCCGGCGCGGTCTATTTCGGCATCAGCTTCCTGGCGGGCGTGCTCTATTATGCCGTGGTGTTCGTTGGCACGCTGATCTTCAGCCAATGGAACCCATCGTCGTTCACCCAGGCAATCGTCGTGAGCAGCGCTGCTCTCGTTCTGATTCTGGCGCTCGATTGGCTGCGCGGACGCGTGAAGAAAGCGCTTGATCGGCGCTTTTCTCGACAAAAGCATCAATTGGAGCGGACGCTGCGGCGTCTCAGTCAGGCCGTGGAACAACTCGTGGACCCGCCGGCCCTCGCCCGCCGACTCCTTCAAGCTTCCACGGATTTGCTCGGAGTTCGGCGCGCGGCGGTGTACCTGCGCGAGGGGGAGCCGCCGATCTTTCGTCTCGCCGACGGCCTCGGACCGGCCGTGCCGCTCAGCGAATTGTCGTCAGGCTGCCCGCTTATCGAGGCGCTCCACCGAGACAGCACGCTGGTGGCTTGTCGCCGACTCGGGGCGCCTCCCGACCTCGCCCAACGACAAATGAACTTCCTCGGCGGCGAGGTCGCGCAAGGTCTCGTCCACGAGGGACGTTTGCTTGCCCTGCTCGTCCTCGGCCCGAAAGACGTCGGGCCTTATACCGCGGAAGACCTCAATCTGCTCGGCGCGTTCAGCCAATTAACCGCTCTCGCCCTTGAAAGTGCGCGGGGACATCGGACGATCGAGGCGCTGAACCGCGATCTGCACGGCAAGGTCGAAAAGATTTCCGAGCAACAGCGGCGAATTCTCGCCCTGCAAAGCCAGCTCCGAAGCCGTGAATCGAGGGGCGAGGAGCGGGAAGGGAAGAACGGCGATTCCATTAACGGTACGCCGCCGTCTACACAGTCCGCCGCGGCGACTGGAAGCGATGCGGGCGTCAGCATGATCGGTTCCAGCACGTCGATACGGCAACTTCTGCGCGAGGCTCGCCAAGTGGCGGCGAGCCCGTCGGCCGTGCTCCTCCGCGGCGAGAGTGGCACGGGCAAGGGGTTGCTCGCCCACATGTTACACGCCAGCAGCCCACGCGCCGCAAAGCCCTTTGTCAAAGTTCATTGTGCGGCACTCTCGCCTGGGCTTCTCGAAAGCGAGCTGTTCGGTCACGTAAAGGGAGCATTCACCGGCGCCCACCGTGACAAGATCGGACGCTTCGAGTTAGCCAATGGCGGCACGCTCTTCCTCGACGAAATCGGCGACATCGGTCTCGACGTGCAAACCAAGCTGTTGCGCGTGCTCGAGGAGATGACGTTCGAGCGTGTCGGCTCGAGTGAACCAGTTCAGGTGGATGTGCGGGTCATTGCGGCGACTCACCAAAACCTGGAACACTTCATCACGCAGGGCCGTTTCCGCGAGGATCTCTATTACCGCCTCAACGTCATTTCCGTGACGGCGCCCCCGCTGCGCGAGCGCGTGGAGGACATCCCGGAGCTGGTGATGCACTTCCTGCGGTTTTACGCCCAGCGCAGCGGAAAAGCGATTCACCAAATCGACGATGACGTGCTCGCCGCGCTGAAAGCCCACTCCTGGCCCGGGAACATTCGGCAATTGGAGAACGTGATCGAACGCGCCGTCGTGGTGGCCGACGGGCCGACGGTCACGCTGCAAGACCTACCGCCGGAGTTGGTGAACACCGCGGAGAGAACCACCCCGGTTTGGGCGGTTCTGTCGCCAGCCAATGTCTCCGTTGGCCTCAGCGGCAGAGGCGTTCGGGCCGAACGCGCGGACCGCGATCGGCGGGATCGCGAGCGCCTGGTCCGCGCCTTGGCGGCCGCCGACGGAAACAAAGCCGAGGCGGCCCGCGCCCTGGGGTTGGCGCGGAGCACGCTCGTGAGCCGACTACGGAAGCTCGGGTTGCAGTAAGCAGCCGTCGGAAATCAAGCGACTCAATTCCTGATTCCGCGCACATTCTCTGCCGCCAACGACACGCAGATGATCTCTTTGTCGTTCCGCGCGAACATGCACTTTTGGGCGAACGCCGGATGCGACCAGATCACGGGCCACGTGCGGCCGCCTTGCATTGCCATCGTGTTCGTGGCCTGGAGGAGATGGGCCCGGCTTAACTCTTCGTAGCCGTGCGGCGATAGGCGGGCGATAATCAGATCCCCCTTCTCGTTCCACAGGAAACAGCGGTCGCCGTTAGGAATGAGGAACGCATTCGCCCAGCGAACCTTGTCGCCGCCGGTCGTGGCTTTGGTCGTTTCCCAGATACGCGCGTCATTTTCCAGCTTGATGCAGCGCAGCTCGCCGTAGGAGCAAATACCGTAGAGGTAACCGTCTTGCACAATCGGCGTCGGTATGATGCTTTGTAAACCGTCGGTGGCGTCCGGTTGTTCCTTGCCGTTGCCGCCCTGCCAGGTTTTGCTTTTCCAAAGCACGGTTACGCCCGGCTTGTCGGCGTTCAGCCGAAGGAGCGCGGACCCGCTGTAGAACGTCGTGAGATAGAGCAAATCGCCGACTTGCCGCGGCATCGGCACGGTGAGGTTGGCGTTGACGCGGAATTTCTCCGTCCAGTAGACCTCCCCCGTTTCCGGATCGAGCCCGTGGACCGCTTGCGGATGAAAGACAATGAGCTGCCGCCTGCCGGCGCCGTCCACGATCACCGGCGGGCAGTACCCGGCCGCCGGCGCCGAGAGCGCACGCCAGAGTTCTTTGCCCGTGTCCTTGTGGAAGGCGACCACGGTGCTTCCTTTGCCGCCCACCAGGCAGATTAGTTTGGCGCCGTCCACCAGCGGGCTGGCCGAGAAGCCCCAGGTCTGCTCCGGAGCGTCGTATTCTTTGCGCAGGTCCTTCGCCCAGACGACGTCCCCTGTCTTCGCGTCGAGGCAAAGAAGATTGCCCATTGTGCCAAGCGTCCAGACTTTGCCGTCCTGAGCCACCGGTGTGGTCCGTGGGCCGGAAGGGTAGGAAACCTCGTAAGTGCAGTCATATTCGTGCTTCCAAATCGCATCGCCGGTCTTTTCGTCGAGGCAGAGAACTCTTTCCTTGCCGGGCACCGACTTTTTGGAAAAAGGATTCGGATCGTTGCGCGCGCCTTCGTTTAGGACACGGTCCGTGATGAATACGCGCCCGCCCGCGACAGCCGGGCCGGCGTAGCCGGCGCCGATGGGAGAGCGCCACAAAACCTTCGGACCGCTCGCGGGAAACTTATCAATGATGCCGGTTTCGCGCCAGATGCCGTCGCGCCGCGGGCCGAGCCACTGGGGCCAATCGTCCGCCTGTACGCTGCTGCCAAGAGAGAAAACGAGGGTGGCGGGAAGAATCATCCAAGAACGGGGCATGCTCAATCTCCGTGACGCGGGAAGAGCCGCGGCATCGGCATTCCGACCGCGGCGGGAAGCAGGGTTAATATGGCGAGGAGGAAGTCGATGTACAAGGATGGTTCCGCGCAGCGTGTGCGGCAGCGCAACCGGGCTGAACCGTCCTCGTCAGGCGGCGGGCTGGCCGTCGTTGATCTGAAAGGGTTTCAGATCCTCGCTGTTGAACAGAATGAAGTATGCGAGATGACTGTCGGGCTGCGGCGCGACGTGTACCTTGAAGCTGCCGCTGCCGCCGAATTCACCCCCTTCGGCAAAGCGGCGCAGATCGAACTCCCGGTCGGACAGGATGTAGACGCGGGCGACGAGCATGCCCTGTGGTGCTTGGGTGTAGAACACGAGGTGCGGCGTACGCTTGCCCTGGAATTCGGCCAGCTCGCAAAACGCGAGGAGGCGGTAGTTGAACTGCGTCGGCGCCACGGTCCGTACGCCCCACTCGCGGAAGCGTGCCTCGGCTTCCTCCGGCGACCGCGGCGTCATGATCTCCTGCATCACGATGCTATCAACGTCCAGCGCCGTGCGTGGGTAAAGCCAGGCTTGCAGGCCCCAAAATGCGAGCAGCACCGCCGCGGCCGCGGCGAAGCCACGCATGGCCCAGCGCTTCTGCCAGCCGACGTGACGTTCGGCACGGAGCCGCGCGATAAGGTCTTGGCGGATTCCGGCAGGAACCGGTACCGCCTGCATGGCGGCCCGAAGTTGTTCTTCTACTTGGCGCTCGATCCGGGCCGCCGACTGGCATTCTGGGCAACCGGCAAGATGCTGTTCCAACGCAGCGGCCTCGCGCGCGTCCAACTCGGTCACGAACGGACGTGCGAATTCCAGCAGCACTCGGGCGGTACGGCAATCCATCATTGAGCCCTCCGGTGTGCCGCCGCGGACGCCGGCTCCGACAGCCGGACGCGAAGGTGGGCTTTGGCACGGGCCAGTCGCGACATCACCGTGCCCAGGGGCAGCTCCATCTGCTCGGCGATGTCGCGGTAACTGAAATCCTCGAAATAATAAAGAATAATGGGCGTCCGAAACAGCTCAGGCAGCTCGTCCAGGGCCGTCTGCAAGCGTTCCGGCTCGATCGCCGGCAGCGGCGCGCCGGGCCGTTCGGGCAAGTCGCCTACATGTTCCAGCGACACGCACCGCTCTTGCCGGTCGGCCCGCACCTGGTGCAGGTAGGCGTTCCGCAAGATGCTGAACAGCCATGCCTTGGCACGTCCACGGTCGCGCAACTGGGACAGGTTCACTTGCGCCTTGCAATACGCTTCCTGGACAAGGTCCTCGGCGTTGCTCGCCGTGCCGCTCAGCCGAAAGGCGTAGCGATAGAGCGACTCATAGTGTGCATCGACCAGCCGCTCAACGTCCCGCTGGCTGCCGGAGAAACCCATGGGCACAGTCCCTCAACGAGCATGAACCGGGATGGTTCGGTTTATTCCCCGGAAACAGCCTGAACCAACGTCGTTCGCAGCGAAAGACGGGTGCGGTGCATGGGCGGTTGGCTGCCAAAAAATGGATAACATTCACTGCACCCCATACATAAGAAACGGCAGATTCCAAACCTCGATGTTACGAATCCGCGCCCGCCACGATGTCAGCTGGCCCAGAACATTGTGCTGCCGCGGGAATAATTCTCAAGGACCGCGAATGTTCAGAGTATGCCGGGCAAACGGTGATTGCCAGCGTCAATTCGCCTTATCTGTAGCTGCCACAAGGGCTTCCATCATTTGCACTGAGCCGCGACGTTTTATCAAACCGGCGTTGGTCACGCTTTTAAGTTATTCGCAGATGAAAACTTGATTTTTTTCTGGGAATAATGCTTGGGCTCGCGCATCTTATTCAGTGCGCCGTCGGCCAGAGGGGCCGGCGGTGAGCGTGCCCGCCCGCCCGGTTTCTTTGAAAGGATGGTACAACCGTGAGAAAGCTACTGGGGTTCGTGTTGATCGCGGGTCTGTTCGCGATGGGGTGCAGCACCCCGTCGACGCCAGCGGCGAAGCCGAAGGTGCCGCCGACGCCGCCTGTGTCCCCGTCCCACCAAGACGTGAAGCCCGACGTCTCGAAGGACAAAACTCCCGACGTTACGAAGGACAAGACTCCCGACGTTTCCAAGGACAAGGCCCCTGACGCGACGAAGGACAAGACGCCACCGCCTCTGCCGGCCAAGGACAAGACGGAACCCGCCAAGGATAAGACGGAACCCGCGAAGGACAAGGAGCCTGCGAAGAAGGATAAACCGTAGTTCCTCTCTCTTAGCGTGATTTTTCTCGGTGCGGGTGGATTTTAGTTGAAATTTGAGCCACGCCCGATAAATCATGCCTCCGAGAAGCTCCCGGGATCGGCTCTCTGGGTACAGGAATCTCAAACGAAAGGATGGGTAGCTGTGAAGAAGTTGCTCGCTCTGGTTATCGCCGTTGTATTCACGGTTAGCGTGGTTGGCTGCAGTTCGCCGACCTCCGCGCCGAAGCCACCGCCCGCCCCCACGGGCAGCGGCAGCGGCTCGGGCAAGTAAGCTCGTACGAACTCTCCTTGGAAAAGCTCGAGGAGTCGGCTGCGACCGCGCGGCCGACTCCTTCGCGTTTTGGAGGCGGCTTTCGCCATGCGATTCTTGCGATGCGTGCTCCTTGCCGTCGTGATGTGTGCCTTAATCGCCGGCTGTGGCGGCGATAAGGAGCGCGGCGTCAATAGCGGACGCGACCGGCCCAAAGCCGCCGATAAGGCCGAATGAGGTTTCGGTTCGCCAGATCGCCGTGCTCCTACTCAGGCTTAACTATCGGCTCTTCATTTCGTTGATAGATCGGCAAGAAGCGGTACTCGACGGTGAGCGCCAGAACGCCCATCGCGGTGCTGTACGAGGGGCCGATCCCTTCCGGTCCGTACCAACTTCCGGTCGATCCCTGATTCGGCAACAGCGTCGCGTGCAGGCGCTTGCGATAGGTGCTCCAGTAATTGCCGCCGAGCTGGAACGTGGCTTGCGAACAGTAATAGAGCCCGTAGAAGAAGTGCTCGCCGCCGGCCCAGCGGGGCAGGTTTTGTTCGCGCAACAAAAAGGCGCCGGCTTTGAGCACTTCGGGACAGTGGTGCAAGTTCTTGCCGCAAATCTCGAGCGCGAGGATGCTCGTGCCGGTGCAGGGCACCGTAACGCGGCCGCCGGGAAGGTAGCGGAAACCGCCGCTGACCTGGTCCTGACTCCGTTTGATGTAGCCGATCGCGTTCTCGATGCACTCGGCGGGCACGTCGCAACCGACGTTCTTGGCGGCCCGCAGCGCCATGATCTGCCAACCCGTGACGCTGATGTCGGCGGGCGGCCGGCGGTCGAGTTCCTCGCGCACGCGATAGCGCCAACCGCCGCGGCTGTCGCCGTTCTTGCGCTGGGCCTGCAAAATGACCGCGACCGCCTTGGCGAGTTTCTGCCTTACTTCGTCGGCGAGGCGCCCTTGCGTCATGCCCGCGACCTCGGCAAGCATGAGCGTGCAGATGCCGTGGTGATACATCTCGTACGTGCCGACCGACGCGATGAGGCCGTTGCCGTCTTGTTGCGCGAGCACCCAGCGAATGCCTTTCTCGACGGCTTCGCCGAACGGTCCTTCGCCCGGAACGTGGCCGGCGGAAAGAAACGCCATCACCGCGAGCGATGTGATCGCGGGATTCTTTTGACCGCTGACGCTCCACGAGCCGTCGGTGCGGTCTTGTTGGTTCTTCAGAAAGTCGAGAGCGCGGTCGATCGAGCGGACAAGATCGTCCTTGGCGAGCGCCTCAGGTTCGGCGGCGGCCGCCGGGTGGGAGGCGATGCCACCGAGAACTTCGAGCGCGCAAAACAGAGCAAGAAGAACGGTGCGCTGATGCATGATCGACCCGCCGGCGTTATTTCTGCTTCGTGTCGGCGATTTGCTCGAAATACAACTTAATGACGCGGGCATAATCATCGCCGTAGCGAGCCTTCATGTCCTGGATGATTCTCGTTTGCAGCTCACCGGGGAGTTCGCCCCAGCGTTTGCCGGCGTATTTCTTCATGTCGGGCGGCAGCAGGCTTGGGTCCGGGGCGCCTTGCGGCGGCGCCCCGCGGCGGGAGTCAACCGCTTCGTCGCCGGGCTTCGCCTGCTGGTTCATTTGGCGGGCGGCTTGTTGCAACGCCTGGGCCGCCTGCTGCATCGCCGACTGGGCGCTTTGCGATTGGCCCTTCGTGAGCTGGTTCTGGGCCTGGTCCATGCGCTGCTGGGCCTGTTGAACGGATTGGCCGGTGTGCTGCTGTTGCGGATCATTGCCCGCCTGGGCGGCGGCCTGCGCGGCTGCCTGGCTGGCTTGCTGAGCGGCCTGGTCGAGCGCCTGGGCGGCGTCCTGCTGTGATTGGCCGGCGGGGCCCTGGTTGCATTGGGCCATTTGGTCTTGCGCCTGCTGCATCGACTGCTTGGCCTTGTGCGTAGACTGCGCGGCATGCTGCGCCGGCTGTTGTGCCTTCGGCATGCGGGCCATTTGTTGGGCGAGTTTGTTCAAATCTTGCATTAACTCGCCGGTGTCCTTTTGCAGCTCCTGTTGGTGAGCGAGTTGCTGCGCCCGCTGGGCGGCCGGGTCCTGGGCGAGCGCCGCCATGCGGCGGTTCAAGCCTTCTTGTCGTTCGGCGAGTTGGCTGGCCTGCTTCACCGGGTCGGCGGCTTGCGGGTCGGACGGGCCGCGTGGCGTCTGGGCGAGCTGCTTGGCAAGCTGGCGGAGTTGGTCCGCGGTCTTTTGGCCGGCTTGGGCCGCCGGCTTGACGGCGCCGGCTTGCATGTTCTTGGACGCCTGACGGGATTGATCCGCCGCCTGCTCCGCTTGTTTGGCGGAGGAAGATTGGTCGCCTTGTTCGCGCGCCACCTGCCGGGAAAGATCGCCGGCGTGGCGGGCAATGTCTTCTTGTTGCCGTGCCAGCTCGGCGGCGGGGTTCGGTTGATTGGCGCGTGCCGTCGCGGCGGCTTGCTGCATCACTTTCTGCACCGCGTCGCGCAACTCGCGCTGTTCTTTCGCCAATTGTTGCGCCTGTTCCGCTTGTTGCCGGGAAGGCAGTCCCTCCGGCGGCTCTTGCGCGTCCTGAGCTCCCGGTTGGCGTTGGGCGGACGGTTCCCGCTTCTGCTGGGCGAGTTGATCCAGGGCTGCCGCCGCCTCGCGCTGTTTCTGTTGCGCCTGTGTGGTGTCGCCGCGTGCGAGAGCGTCCCGAGCTTGATTCATGGCGGAACGGGCTTGCTCCGTCGCCTTGGGCGCCTGCTGTGCCGGCATTCGGGCCGCCTGCTGATTGAGCTGCCGCTGCTGGTTGGCTAGTTCCGCGCTGGTCTTGCGAAGGTCGCTCTTTGCTCGCTCGTTGGGCTGTTTGCCGGCCTTGGCCTCGGCCTGTTCCGCGGCTTGGGCCAATTCGCGCTGCTTTTGCGCAAGTTGTTGGGCGGTCTGCTGGGGCGATGTTTCGCCGGGCTTCGTGTCGGCGACCGGCTTGTTGAGGCGATCCGCGAGCGCTTGCAAAGCGTTGGCGGCGTTGCGTTGGGCTTTCGCTTGGTCAGCGGGGCTGCCCGGTTTCTGGGCTTGGGCCAGCGCCTCCAGCGCATACTGCTTTTCGAGTTGTCCTTCCTCGCCGCCCCGGAGCTGGCGGGCTTCTTCCGCGACTTGCTGCTGCCGGCGCTGCATCTCGGCGTCGCCGGCCTTGGTCGGTTCGTTCTTCGCCTTGCGTTCGGCATCCGCCGCGGCATCGCTCTGGCGTTGAGCCACGCGACGGGCTCGTTCGGCGTTCGCTTCCGCGCCGCTTGTTTGGCGGGCAAGTTGTTCGAAAGCGCGGGCGGCAGTTTCCATGCGCTGCTTCGCGTCGGGGCCGGTCAGCTTGGCGTTGGCGGCTTGCTCGGCGCGCTGTGCCGCCTCGACCGCCTCGGCTAACCGTTGCGGCGCTTCCGGAGCGCTGAGGTTCTGTGCTTCGCGCGTGATTTGCTGTTGCCGGCGCAGCACCTCCTGTTGTTGTGCGGGCGTTGACTTGGGATCGGAAGCTGCCTTGGCGGTCACCCGCGCTAAGTCCTGCTGTCGGCGGGCAAGCTCGCCGGCCTGTTCGTCGATGGGTTTCTTGCCGGATAACGCCTGTTCGAGGCGTTCCAGCTCACGGCGGGCTTGTTGCTGGGATGCCGTGACGTCCTGCGGTCGAGCGTCGAGCAAATCAGAAAGAGCTTGGCTGACGGCGTCGGCGGTGCGCTGTTGGCGGGCTTCCTGGTTCGGCGCGTCCATCGTCGCAAGCCGATCCGCGATCTCCGCCTGCCGTTTCGCGTTGTCCGCCAGGCGCTTGGCCAACTCGTCCCGCATCGGCGTATTGAGCGGAAATTCCTTCTCGATTTTCTTGACGGCCTGCTCGGACTGCCGGGCGATCTCATCCTGTTGCTGGCGCAGGCGGGCGATTTCGCCCCGCGCCTGACGTTGCCGGTCCTCAAGCGACGGCAAGCGATTCGCGAGCCGGTCGAGCGCCTGCCGACTCTGTTCCAGACTCTGCTTGGCTTGTGCGGCGTCGCTCTTTTTGAGCGCCTCCGCCGCTTGTGCGGCGCGCTGCGCGGCATCCTGCTGGTCCTTTTGGGCGTCCTTGTTCTGCGGTGGAACGGAGAGGGCGTCGATCGCCCGCGCGATGGCGCGCTGCTCGCGCTCGAGGGGCTTCAAAGCTGCTGCGTCTTTGGCTTCGCCCGCGCGTTTTTGCAAACCCTCTTCGAGCCGAGCGAGTTGTTTCGCGGCTTCGCGCGGGTCGCGGCCGAGGCGAATGGCCTTGTCCAGTTCGTTGGCGACGCGGTCGAACTCGCGCGTCGCCCGCTCTTGATGATTCATCGCCTCGCCGGCGTCGCCCTTGGTGAGCGACTCGGTTGCCTGCTTGGCCGCGTCGGGGCGCAGCGGCTTTGTGCGTGCGGCTTCGGTCGCTTCCTTGGTTTCCTCCGCAAGCTTGTTCGCTTTGTCCGCCAGCGCGCGCTGCTTGTTCGCCAGCTCGGCGAGCTGACCCGTCATCTGTTCGCGATTCGTCTCCTTCGAGGCGTCGGCGAGCCGGCGTTGATCCTCCGCCAGCTCCTTTGCCCGCTGTGCAAGTTCCTGTGCTTGCTGCGCGCGGGCGGCGTCCAGCGCCTGGCGGAGCGCCTCACTTTGCTCTGTCAGCTTGGCAACATCCTGGGCTAGTTCCCCTTGGTCCTTCTTGAGCCCTTCCGCGTCCGGCTTCGTGGTGGAGTCCTTCACCGGATCCTTCGCCGTCAGCTCATTGGCCCGGTCGGCGAGGCGTTGCTGGCGGTCGGCGGCGAACTGGAGCTTCATCTGATCGAGGCGTTCCTGGGCCACGCGCTCGTTGAGCCGGCGCAGGTCTTCGAGACGTTCGAGAGCTTTCGTCAGCTCGCTGTCGGACGCGGTGAGCTGCGGGGCGCGCTCGTCGGCGGTGGAATCTTTGTCGGCTTTCTTGAGCGCGTCGGCGCTGCGCCTCATCTCTTGGTCGGCCACGCTCTCGACCCGCTCGGTGATCGGTTGCAGGGCCGGCGTCTCGGCGAAGTCGCGGGCCAAGTCGCGCAGCGCGGTGTCGATGCGCTGATTTTCTTGCCGCAACTCCTTCAAGTCTTTCTTTTGGTCGGCGGCCAGCGTCGATTGCTGGGCGGATTCCTGTTTGAGCTTGTAGACGCCGCGCTGCTCCTTTAGCAAGTCGGCCTTGATCGCCTCCAACCGCTTGTCGATCTCATCGCGCTGGGCGGCGATTTCCTGTTGCGCCAGCGGGGTCGCCTGCCGAGCGATCTTGAGCATGCGCCAGCGGTCGGCGGGGTGATAAACGGTTTGCGGCTCAAGATCGGCGTCCGGCACGCGGCGGTTGTCGGCGACGCGGAGGCGGTAGTGAATCTCGTCGCCTTCCTTTACGCGGCCGTCGAACTGCAGCAGATGACGCCCGGCGGCTTCACGTGTGCCGGCGCCTTGAAGCTCGATGGGCTCCGTGACGATGGGGCCGGCGCCGATGCGGTATTCGACGGCGGCCGCGCTGACGCCGATGTCGTCGGCGACGCCGATTTCAAGCGGGATGCGGTCGTACGGCAGCACCGTCTTCAGCTCGTCCGAGCCGGTGACTTTCGTGAACGCGGGCGGCTGGTCAGGCCGCGCCGCCACGGAACGCGGCTCCAGCTCGGTGCGAATGCCGTGCTCCGCTTCCATTACCAGGCGATACGTGCCGGCGCCGCGCACCGGCAGCTCGACGCGACCCGCCGTGGCGTCGCCGATCAATTCGACCGGCAGGCGTTGCGTTTCCTTGAGCATCCCTTTCCGCAGTGGTTCCGGCGTCCACTCGACATACGCCGCGACAGCGGGACGCGTAAACCGTAGATCGAAGACCGCGTGGCTGTATTGCAGTGCGGAAAAATCGACGCCGACGTGAAGTGTCTCTGTTTCGAGCGATTTTCGAGCGTATTCCGGGGGCGTGACTTTGATGTCGGGACTGTCGGCCGCAAGCTCGACCGGCTCGACCGCGGTGACGTGGAACGACTCGCCGACGGCGTCGCCGGCCTCGATGCGGTAGGTGAAGCTGCCGGCCACGCGATCCAGTTTGAGAGAGAAGGTGTCGGCGCGATCCGCGAGCATGCGCAGCCGCGTGGCCTGGCCCGATTCATCCGTAATGACGAGCGTGCTGCTTTCTGGGAGCGCCACGCCGTCTTTTTTCGGGTGGATCGTGGCGGTCAGCGCCAGCGGTCTGCCCGTCGCCGTGAATACATCTCCCGGCGTCACTTCCAAGGCATACGGCGCTGCGAACGCCGTGCGCCACGGGAAGAGAAAACGCCCCGCGAGTTCGATGCTCGATGCGGGCCGAACAAGGAACGGCGCCGCCGCCACGAGGCACAAGCCCGCTGTCAGCCAGCTCAGCCGCCGGGCGGAACGGCCCGGCGCCGCGCGGCGAAAGTCCAGCGTGGCAGAGCGGTGGGCCGTCTCCGTCAATAAGAGACCGATTAACACGGGCGAGCCGTGTAGATCGTCTTTTTTCCCCGACAATTCAACCGCGGTCGTCAGGCGTTCCGCGAGATCGGGGTATTCTTCCTCGATGAGCGCGGCAACCGCGTCCAGATCGATGTGCCGCGAGCGCGGCCGCACGATATCGCACACGGCGACCCACACGCCGGCCGCGATCCAACCTGCCAACAGCATTCCGCGCAGCCAAGCGGGCAGCTCGAACGCCGCATCAAGCAACACGACGGCAGCGCCAAGCGCCAGCAGCACGGCGACAAGCACGCTCACGCCGCGAAGCATTTGCAGTCGGCGAATGCGCTGCCACGTTTGTTGGAGACGCTTCTGGAGGACCGAGGGAAGAGCGGAGGCAGTAGCCAAGGCGGAAACCCCCGTGGGCGCGGTTGTACGGACGGCGGAGAGATTGTTCCGTCCCGGAGAAAAGGCGGGGCCAGCCGGAACGACACGCCGGCCGGCTATTCAACTGATTCTAAACGGCACAGGTGGAGGTGAGCAAGCAGCTTGTGATGAGTCGCGCAAGAAAAGGGAGAGGTCCGGCGCGTAAAATCGCCGAACTTCTCCCTAAGAGATGAGATTGCGAAGGCTTAGCGAAGTATGCGGCGCGCAGCCAGGTCGCAAGCCTGCTTTACCTCGGCGTTCGTGTCTTGGTCGAAGATCAGTTTCAAGCTCGGGATGGCCGCCCTGGCGGCGGGACCGATCTCGCCGAGGGCTCGGGCCGCGCCCAGGCGCGCCGGTGGCGGTCCGGTTCTTAGCGTCTTGTCCAAATCCCTCACGGCGGACCCGCCCATCTTGCCCAGCGCTTCGACGGTCTTCTCCCAAAGGTCCTTCGCGTTGTCGCGCTCTTCAAGAAGCTTGACCAGTTCGGGCGCGACCTTTTGCGCTTCGCCGCCCGTCGGTCGGATGGTCGCGAGGGCGGTGACCACGTCCAGTCGCAGGCCGCGATCGGTCGTCTCCGCCAGAATGAAGGCGAACTCTTTGACAGCGTCCTTGGCCGGCGGCCCGATATGACCGAGGGCAATGATCGCCGAGCGCTTGGTGTCGGGATCCTTGAGGGCTTCGACAAGCGCGGGCACCACGCTCTTAGCATCGGAACCGACTTTGCCGATGGCCTCAATGGCGCCGCGGCGAACGTCCTTATCCGGATCCTTGAGCGACTTCTCAATCATCGGCAAGGCTTCGCGCGATTCCGAGCCGATCAGACCCAGGCAGTCAAGCGCCGCCCGACGCACCTGGCTGTCATTGTCTTTCAGCACTTCGATCAACGCGGGCACCGCGCCGCGCGCGTCGGCTTTCAATTCGCCGAGCGTGCGCATGGCGATGACGCGAACTTCCGGGTCCTTCTGTTTGACGATCTCCAACAAGCGGGGAACGTCGAGGGCGGTCAGCGGGCGAATCCCCGTGAGGCCTTCGGCGACGGCAATGCGCGTGTCCTTGTCATCGTCTTTCAAGGCGTCCTTAAGCGCCGCGGTGATCTTGTCTTTGTCCGACGCCCCGAATTTGCCGAGGGAACGCGCCGCGGACTGGCGGACCACCGGTTCAGAGTCCTTCAGCGTTTGGAGCAAGTCCGATGAGGCGCTTTGCGCGCTCGGACCCATACGCCCAAGGATGGTAGCGGCGTAATTGCGAACTTCTTTGCTGGGGTCTTTGAGTTTGCTGACCAGCATTGGAAGATCGCTACGGTCAGGCGGTCCGATTCTGCTGAGCGATTCGATCGCCATCCGGCGGACGAAATCATCGCTGTCCGTCAAGGACTTGGTCAGTTCACCGATCGCAACTTTGGCCGCGGGGCCGGCATCCCCCAAGGCCTGTACTGCCGTGGCCCGGACTTTGGGGTTCTTGTGCGAAAGGTAGCGTGTCAGGGTCGGAATATCCGTCGTTTGGCCGCTGCTCGTAAGGCCCGCGGATTCGGCGAGCACGACCTTGGTGCCGGACTTTTTGGTGTAATCGTCCAGCAGGCCGCGTGCCTCGCCGATATCCACGAACAAGCTCATGCCGCGACCACTCGTATCGATACCCTGCACCACGGCCACCACCTCCGCCCGACTGTTGACGAGCGGACCGCCGCTGTCGCCCGGGTTGGTGGGGGAGTTCGTAATCAGCGTGTCCACTTCGCGATCGACGCGGACATTCTCGATCAGGTTCGGGAATTTCATCTTGCGCACCAGGGACCGCACCGTTCCCGGAGTGAAGACCCAGAGGCCTTGCCCCGCGCCGGGATGGCCCACGGAATAAACTTCCTGGCCTACATTGGCCTGGCTGTCGAACAACGGCAACGACTCTGCGCTGTCGGGAAGGCGTTCCAATTGCACCAGCGCCAGATCACGCTTCGGGTCGGTAATAACCGTGTGTCCGGGAATGGCCGTGCGGCCCTTCACCTCGTTGACCTGTTTGAAGAAGAACTCCTTTTCTTGGATTAGTTTGCCGTTCTTGTCATACGTCGCGAAGAATACCAGCAACAAATCCGCCTTGCCGGCGACGTGATCGTTGGTCAATATCAGCCGATTCTTCTTGTCGATCAGGGTGCCGGAGCCTTGGCTGTGGAGTTGGTAGGCGTCCCCGCTCCCGATCTTCTTCAGCTCGTAAATCAGCACCGTGGATTTGAGCAACCGTTGATAGACTTTTTGTCCCGAATCGGCGGCGGAAGTCTTGGCGGCAAAGTCGGGGATGTCTTCTTTTTCTGGCGCGGGTGGTTTCGCGGCGACCGTTTTGTCTTCCGCGGCCTTTTTCTCCTCATCCGCCTTGGGTGCGCCAGGCGCGGGCGCGACCGGTGGTACGGGAATGATTGGCTGATTTGGATTCGGCGGCGGATCGCCGGGCGGAATAAAGCCCTGTCCTACAGGCGGGGCCATGACGATCGGCGGCTGTCCGCCCGCGTTTTGATCACGGAAAACGAGATAAAGAATGCCGAGCCCGCCGAGAACGACGACCGCGGCGCCGAGGCAAATACCGAGGACAAGGACGTTGTTGGACGACCCCTTTGCTGCCTTCCCTTTCGCCGGCGCGACGTCCTCGTCGTCGTCCTCGTCTTCGACTTGGCGGCGTCTTGGGGCCGGCTTTGTCTTCGGCGGGGGCGCGGCCTTGGGACCGGGCCGTTGCGTGGTCACGCCGGAGGACTTCTTGCCTGCCGCGCCGGGCACGATCAGCTTCGTGCCGCACTCGGGACAGGCGACCTTCGAGCCGACCTGCTTTTCCGTGGCTTCCAGGTCACAATCGCATTTTGGACAGGCGAAGGAGATCATGGCCGAACTCCGTGGAAAGAGGCTGAGGGAATCTCTGAAGGATACCAGCCCGAAAAGAACGCAGGAAGCGGAAATTCAGCGCTTCTTGCCGGCGCGAACTATTTCCTCGTCTGAGGATGAGCAACGCCTGCCCGGAGCGAGCTCACGGTAACCCGACAAGTTTGCGCCAGACCCATTCGGCCGTCAGCAGTGCGAGTAAAACGACGAGCGTCCCCCACCATTGCCAGAGCGGCGTATCGACTCGCTCGGTGCGCGTTGCGGCCTGCTGGGTGAGCAAGTCCACGAGTTCGGCGGCGTTTTCCGGCGTGAAAACCTTACCGCCGCTCTTGGCGGCCAGCTCTTCCAGCAGCGGCCAATTCGTGGCGAGTTCTATCTTCTCGTCGCTCTCGGGGGGCATTACGGTGAAGGCGGCACGCAGCGGGCTCGACGTGCCGTCCGGCCCGGGCGGGCCGTTCAATTTGTCGGCAAGCTCCGGAATGGCGAGTTCCACGGCGTATTGCCCCGCCGGCAGATCGCGCAACCGCCCTTCAAGCACGCGTGGCTGAGCTTCTTTTCGATGGAGCGGGACCAGCGCAACCGCCTCCTCCTTGTCGCCACTGCGGCGCAGGATACGCGCGCCGGCCAAGGCGTCGGCGGGCAATGTGCGGCCGCCCAACTCCTCGCCCAAGCGCACGACAAGGTC
Source organism: Gemmataceae bacterium (assembly GCA_041499805.1). GTDB lineage: Bacteria > Planctomycetota > Planctomycetia > Gemmatales > Gemmataceae > JBGQKZ01. Next base: position 108,363 of record JBGQKZ010000002.1, on the reverse strand, counting down.
GACCTCCTGCCCCTGCTGATAAACGGCGTCGCGCGTGCCGAAGCGGACGAACTCGTTGCCGGAAACCAGCGGCTTGTCCGCCGCCGCCCAGCGAATGACCTGGCCCCAAAAGCGATGATGATACGTGTCGCCTTCCCTGAATCGCCAGCGCCACGTGCTGTCGAGCCCGACGAACAGTACACGGCCGAAGCCGTAGTTCTGGCGGACAATCAACGCCCGGTCGCGTTCGTCGGCCGCCGGTTGTTTCTCGTCGGACTTCTCAAACGGAGTCGCCAACACGGCGGCGCCCGGTTTGGCGCGGCCGACCACGCCCCAATAATGGGACGGCAGTTGGCGCCAGCGCGACTCACTCTGTTCGGGAGCGGAGTCGAGCTGAAGAAACGGCGTTTGCTTTCCGTCATGCGTCAGCGTCACGCGGAAGCCTGACTTTGACGCCAATACGCGCGGCGTCTCGATGGGCAGCAGCTTGGCAAGCGGATCCTGGTCGTTGTCCGCAAACGCGGACGGCATGGCCCGTTTGCCAGCAACGATGACGAGTGTGCCGCCGCGGTCGGCGACGAATTTCTCCAAGCGAACGCGCTCGGCGGGCGGCAACTGGTCCGCCGTCACGTCGCCCAGCACGATGCAGTCGTAGCCCGCCAGCGCGTCGGCTTCGGCGGGCAACGCCTGCCGCGGGTGTCCGATGTCGCGTAATTCCTCTTCCGAAATGCGGCCCAGGCGCGGTTGGGCGAACAGGACGCTTTGCACCTGGACGGTGCGATCGCGCGCCAGCGCGTTGGCGAGGTAGTGATACTCCCAGCGTGCCTCGCCGTCGATCAGCAGCACGCGGGCTTTGTCGTCGGCGACGTTGATGACGAACGCCTGGCTGTTGTTATCGCTGCGGGTTTCCTTGGTGGCTTCGTTCTCCGGCTTGGCGGTGACCAGGAGTGTCTGCGATCCGGGCTGATCGAGGCGGACCTGGAAGCGCTTCGTGTAGAAAGCGTCGGCGCCGTCGTGGTGGATGAAGACTTGGTCGAGCGTTTCGTCCCTGGGCGGCGGCGGACGATGGACGCGGACGTGAATGTCCTGCGCCTTGATGCCGCTCACCTTCAAACGGACTTCGATAGTCGCTTCCACGTCTTTGAACACGGCGGGTGGGGCCTTGACGTTGATCACCGCGATGTCGGGCGGCGATCCGCGCGCGCCGAGCGCGACGGGGAAAATCGGCAGTTTGTGCTCACCCAGCTCCAGCGCCTTCGCGGCGGGCGATGTGCCCCAGTTGTGCTGTCCATCCGTCAGCAGCACGACGCCAAGCACCCGCGCCTGATCCGGCCCCGAACGTTCGAGGGCGTGCGCCAACGGCGCCCGCAAATCGGTAAAGGCGCGGCTGTATGAATTCCCCGGCTTCGCATCTTCCTGGTTCGCCGTGAGGAACAAATCCTCGACATGCTCGACGGGCGCCCAAAGATCCTGCGCGAAGCCGAGTAACTCGACGTCGTGAGGGCCTCGGAGGGACTTGAATAGGTTCCCACCATCGTCCTCCAGCAGCCGGCGCGCGGTCTGGCTGCGGAGCAGGGCATCCACGCGCTGGCATACCTGATCGTGTACCTGGCGGCTTTCCGGGCTGCGCGGCACATCCTCGGCGGCAACCCATTCGGAGTTGTTCGGCTTCTCGTCGTGCTGACGAATCCAATTGTCGAGTTGTGCGTCGCTGCACAGGTCGCCGGCCAGCTTCAAGGCACGGGCCAACCGAAGCTTGTCGCGCGCCGGACGCTGGGGATCGGTCACGTCCATGCTTTCCGAGCGGTCCACGGCGATCAGCACCCGCCCCGGTATGACTTCACGAATCGTTCGCGCCCAGATCGGTTGGAAGCTGACGAGGAAGAATAATGCGAGCACTACAGCCAGGCGCAGGCCCAGAAGGCCGACGGCCGCTGACCGGCTCACGATGCGCATCTCGGTGCGGTACAGCCAGATAACCAGCGTCACCGCGCCGAGGAGAAGCACCAACAACAGCGCAGCCTGACCGAAGCCCGTCCAGCGTGGCTGGAGCAGCAACGAGTTGTCGGTAAAAGGCGCCGGCAGCGCGTACATCGGTCTATCTTCCTCGCACCAAGCGGCGCGTCATCCACACCTCGCCGCAAAGCAACGCGATCACGGCGAATAGACACCACCACCAGACTTCTTGACGTTCCTGCGTCCGCGCGAGGGCTCCTTTCGTTGCATCGTTCGTGCTCAAATACTCCATGGGAACGAGCTTGGCGACGCGGGCGCGATCGTCATCGCTGCACGGCGTCAGATCCGACTCGCGGTGGTCGGGCTGTACCACGAAATAATCGACGCGACCCTCGGCGTTGCACATTTGGTAGACACCGGCGTCGCGCGCCCCTTCCAAGACGACGGACGTGCCGGCCGCATGCGCTTGTTTGTGAGCGCGATGGCTGTCGGGTTGCGCGCCGGGGTCGAACACGACCGGATAAGGTTGTTCGCCCGGCCGTTGCAGCTTTAGGCCTTCGGTCGATCCTTCGTGTGGAAGTGGGTAGCGCAACGGTTGCCCCGGTTGCAAATTGTGTTCGGCTGCGCGGGTTCCTGCTAGGTAGTACACCAGCTCGTGCGCCAGCGGCGCGAAGGCCGGTAGCTCGGTAAGGTTTGTGTGCCAAGCGTTGTTCAGCGGCGCCGCGCACAGCAGGACCCGTCCCGCGCGGTACGGTTTCTCAACCAGGAAGGAGTCGTTGTTGGTGAAGAGCGCGACAACCGTCGCCGCGGACTCGCGGTCCGGCGGCGCCAATTTCCACACGCGCGGAAAACGCGCTTCGCCCAGCCCGCCCGCGACCGATTCGCGAAACAAGTCGAGGGCGGGATGGAAAAAGCTGGAAGGAAGCGGCCGGACCGCGGACGCCGGTTCCCGCTCGTCGCCCGTCGCCTCTTCCAGGCGGGCCGGCAGCCAACCTAGACCGGCGCGGTACAGCTCCGCGTTGTATGCCTCGGCCTCGACGCGGTCGCCGAGCGTGACCAGAACCCCGCCGCCGTCGGCGAGAAATTGAGCCACGGCCTCCTGCTGTTCCTTCGTCAGTCGCGGCACGTTGCAAAAGACCACCACGCGCGGCTTGGAGCCGGCTTCCTTCCCTAGATCGCCGGTCAGCAACTGCGACGTGAAGTCGCGCACCGAGACCACGCGCGCCGTTATCACGGGCGTCCGATCGCGTGCCGGCGCCAACGCATCGCGCAGGAAGTCGGTGCCGCGCGTTTTCGGCGCGGGACGATTGTCGCCGTCCACCAACAATACCGGCAGGGCCGGCACGATCTCGACGGCGAAGTCTTGCCGGTTGTCGCCGGGAAGCCAATCCTTCAGCGCGTAGTCCGGCGGTCGCAACTCGGCCGGCGGATCGGGCTCGACGATCACGGAAACAAGGTGCGAGCCCGGCGTGGCAAACCGGTGCGTAAATGTCAGGGGCACCTGGCCTTTTTCCATCTTGGCCGCGGTTGGCGCTTGCAAATCCGTAGCCGGCAGACCGTCGATCTCCAATCGAATGCGGTGCGGCCGCCCGAATTCCTTCTGGCCGTGAAGTTCGAGAGCGGTGCGGAAGGTCATTGTTTGCCCCGTGGAAGCGACGGCGCGGCTGGCGTGCAATGGCGCCAGCGACCAGTTCGGCGGGTCCGCCGGCCGGGCCGGGTCGCAGTTGACGACGCGAATCCTTGGCAACACCGCCGAAGCGCCTCCGTTCGGTCGAAACGCCGCCGCGACCATTTCCCAGCGCATCAGGGACGCGTCATCCGCCCAGCCGAAGCGCTGATTGTCCGTAAGGAGGATGATCTCGCGCTGCGGCCTCTGACCTTTCTCCAAAAGCTTGACGGCTGCCTGCACGGCTTGCGGCCAATCGCAGCCGCCCGACGGCGCGCGGAGTGAAGGGATGCTCTGCCGCGCACGACTCAAATCGTGCGTGAACTCCAAGTGCGTTTGCGGCTGTTGCTTCGCGATCAAGATGCCGACGCCGTCCCCCGCGTGCAGCTCGTCCAGGAACGACTGTGCCCACTCTTGCGCTGCCGACTGTGCGGACCGACCGGTCGCGTCGCGGAGTCCCATGCTCGTCGAGCCGTCGAAGATGAGCACAACGTCGCGGTTCGCCTGTACGAGATGAGCAAGCGCCGGGCTCTCGACGTAGGGAGATGCGAGAGCGAATACAAGGACGCCGATCGCCCCCATGCGCAGCAGCATCAGCAACAGTTCCTCAATCAGCAAACGGCGCCGGGTCGTCTCGCTGATCTGAAGAAACTGCATGGCCCCCCAATCCACGACCTGGAAGCGGCGCCGATTCAGCAAATGAATAATCGGCGGAATCGCCAGGCCGGCGAGGCCGAGGAGCATGATCGTATTGAGGAGACCGACGGACATAACGTTGGGTCACGTGTGGTGCTGGCGTTTCGTGAGATACGCGCCGAGCGCCCGATCGACCGGTTCATCGGTGCGCAATAAGTGGTAGTCAACTTGCATGGCGCGCGCCTGGTCGCGTAACTCGCTGCAAAACGCCTGAAAGTTTTTCAGATACTCCTTCCGCAGCCGTTGCGGATCGACCAGCAGTTTTTGGCCGGCGACCTCCAGATTCCGAAACTGCGTCCACTTGGCGTACGGAAACTCCATCTCCTCCGGAGCAAGGATGTGGAACAGCAACACCTCATGGCGACGGTGTCGAAAGTGCCGCAAGGCGCGGACCAGCGGGCCGATCTGGTCGAAGCAGTCCGAGAGAATGACGATCAAGCCGCGCCTCTTGAACTGCGGCGCGAGGTCGTGCCACAGCGGCGCCAAACTCGTTTCGCCGCACGGCTCTGTTTGCTCGAGCGTTTGCAGCAGCCGGAGCAAGTGCTTGGCGTTTGCCCGCGGCTTGATCATTTGCCGCAGCCGGGTGTCGTGCGTGACCAAACCGACGGCGTCGCGCTGGTGCAGCATCAGATAACTGAGAGACGCGGCAAGGTAGCGCGCGTATTCAAACTTGCTCGCATGCGCCCCGCGATAGGCCATGCTGCCGCTGGCGTCGACCAAAAGCCAGGCGCGCAGGTTCGTTTCTTCCTCGAACTCCTTGATGAAATAACGATCGGTCTTGCCGTACGCCCGCCAGTCGATGTGGCGAATTTCGTCGCCGGGGTAATACTGCCGATGCTCGGCGAACTCAACGCTGTAGCCCTTGTACGGGCTCTTATGGGCGCCGCTCAGAAAGCCTTCGACAAGACCGCGCGCGACGAGGGCGAGCCGGCCGTATTTGGCAAGTACCGATGGGTCGAAATGGATCGCCGAATTCGTCATCAGTCTCTCTTCGGCACCCTACGCGCGCTTCACCCGCGCGGCCGCTTCCGCCTGCGGTAAAGGTACGGCGTCAATCAAGCGTCGAATGATTTCGTCCGTCGTTACCCCTTCGGCGTCGGCGTTGAAGGTCGTCACGAGCCGGTGCCGTAATACGGGAAACGCGACGGCCTTGATGTCATCCGTCGTCACGTGCAGCCGGCCGTGCAGGATCGCCCGCGCTTTGCCGCCCAGAATAAGAAATTGGCTCGCCCGCGGCCCCGCGCCCCAGGCAATGAAGTCGGTGATGAATTTCGGCACACCGGCGCTTCTCGGCCGCGTCGCGCGGACCAGATCGGCGGCGTATTCGAACACATGCTCCGCGACCACCACCTGCCGCACCACCTCTTGCAGTTTCAGAATCTGCTCGCTGGTCAGAACCGGCTCGACCACGGGCCGATGGCTGCTCGTGGTCTGCTTCATGATGTCCAGTTCTTCGGACCGGTCCGGGTAACTCACGATGACGTTGAACATGAAGCGATCGAGCTGCGCTTCCGGCAGCGGATAGGTGCCTTCCTGCTCGATTGGGTTCTGGGTCGCCAGCACGAAGAACGGCTCCGGTAGGCGGTAGGTGTGTCCGCCGGCCGTGACGTGATGTTCCTGCATCGCTTCCAGCAGTGCGGCCTGCGTCTTCGGCGGTGTGCGATTGATTTCGTCCGCGAGAATGATGTTCGCGAAGATCGGGCCATGCAAAAACACGAATTTGCGGCGGCCCGTTTCCGGGTCATCTTGCAGGATGTCGGTGCCGGTGATGTCGGCCGGCATCAAGTCGGGCGTGAACTGGATGCGTTTGAACGACAGGTGCAGGATTCTCGCCGTCGTGCTGACCAGCAAGGTCTTCGCCAGCCCGGGCACGCCGACCAACAGGCAATGGCCACGGCTGAACAAGGCCATGAGCAGTTGTTCGACCACGTCCTTTTGGCCGATGATCACCTTGCTTATCTGCTCGGTCATCTGCGCGTAGGCGGTGGCCAGGTCACGAACCGCTTGGGCTTCGGCGGGCGCAGTTTCCGGGTGGGACATCAAGGGGAAGCCTTTCGCGGACGAAACCAGGGCGCGGGGAGGTACGATCCATTCTAACGGTGAGCGTGGAGCGTGCAAACAGTCCCTTGGATTGCTTTGCACACACTCCCGCACCCCCCGTGCAACGAAATGCAACGCTGCAACGAAACCGTGCAACGAAATGCAACGCTGCAACGGGCTTTGCAACGCAATTGCCGAAAAGGTTAAGCCAGCGAAATTAGGCAGCCACCTGTTTTGCTTATCGTGGTGTTTTTCGCAATTACGTTGCAAAGCCGATGCAACGAAACCGTGCAACGAAATGCAACGCTGCAACGAATCCGCGCGGGCACACGTCCCTCGGCAATGGAATGCGAAACCGCTAATCCAAAACCGTTAACTAGTAATCCGTTGTGACAAACTGCCACGCCGACAGGCCGAGGAGAACGACCGCGAACAGAACCGACGTGAGCAGCGATAGTTCCGGGTTGAATGCCCCCATGAGCTGCACCTGTTTGAACTCCGGCGCGATGCCAAAGGAGTCGTGGGCCTTGAGCGCGTCAAAGAGCAACATGCTCATGTCCCCCGGCTTGGGCAACACCCAGTAACCCACTTCAACCGCGCCGCGCAGTCCGGCCGCGGATTCGCGCAGCGATTCGGCGGCGACCACGACGTGCCGCCCGTAGTTCATGCCCCAGCACAGAAACCAGAACAGAAACGAGCCGAGGATGCATGTCACCACGCTGCGTGAACACGTCGCCAGGAACGTGGACATGCTGAAGAAGATGCCGAAGTGGACGAGCAACAGCGGGATGGCCAGCAGGTAGGCGCTGTCCCAAATGCCGGTGCGCAGGCCCAGCGCCGTCCATGTGCCGCCGACGAACAGGACGGATTGAAACGCGACGAACACAAGTACGCCGAGGTATTTGCCGAAAAGCAAGCTCCAGCGCGGGATCGGCTTGGCGAGCAGCACGGAAGCGGCATTCGGATCGAGAAAACCAGGAAGGAAACCGGCGGTCCAAACGAGCGCGAGCAGCACGCCGGCCGCGTCCGCCACACCGCCGGCGAGAAGCAATTCAAGAAAGTGTACGGCGTCGGCGGCGTCGCGGCCGATGGGCGTGTGAAACAGACCGAACGCGAGCGTCATCTCGCCGCCGGCCAACTCCGTGCCCGAGCGCGCCGCTTCTCGTTCCAGATCGGCAAGGCGCTTCTGATACGCCTCGTCTGACTCATGCGGCGCGCGTGGCGGTCTGGCGACGAATCCGGTCGGTTCCATCTTGTCGTGCAGTGCCGCCGGCCCCGTCACACTCACGCTGAGACAAAGCAGCACGCACAGCACGGTGACGGACAGCATGATCCAGAAAATGCCCGTCGCCAGCGACTGCCGAAAGGTGTCGCGGATCAACCAGCGGATGGCATAAATCGCCGCGGGGAGGTTCATGACACGTTCTTTTGGTACAAGCCTTCAAGAGCGGTTTCCAGCGACCGGCCCTGGCCGGTCTTCGAGTCAACCAGCAAGTCGGCCGTCGGTCCGACGAAAACGAGACGGCCGCCCGCGATGACACCCAGGCGATCGCACAATTGCGCTACTTCTTCCAACACGTGCGAGACAAGGAGCACCGTTCGACCGCCGCGGCGCTGGTCGGCGATCACCTCGCGGAGCAGCTTGCGGCCCAGCAGATCGAGCCCCTCCGCCGGTTCATCGAGAACGAGCAGTTCCGGCTCATTGAGCAAGGCTTGGGCCAAGCCGAGCCGTTGGACCATGCCTTTACTAAAGCGCGCGATCGGCTCGCGGCTGCGATCCGCCAAGCCGACGCGCTCCAGGAGCTGCGGCGCCCGGCGGCGCACCTCCGGCTCGGGCAGCAGCGTCAGCGCTCCGTAGTATTCGAGCAACGCGGCGGCGGTCAGATAACGCGGGAACGCCTGGTTTTCGTGCATGTAGCCGACGCGCGCCAACGTGCGGCGCTCGCTCACCGGACGCCCGAGCCGCCGTGTCGTTCCCTGCGTCGCGCGACAGAGCGACAGGAGGATTTTCACCAACGTCGTCTTACCGGCCCGGTTCGGACCGATGAGACCGAATACCTGTCCCGGTTCGATGTTCAAGTTCACGCCGTTTACGGCGCGCAGCTTCTTCCTTCCCAGAATATCGGTGGGATAGTCCTTAACGACGTTTTCGAACTGTACGGCGTAGTCGGACATGGATGGGGAGTAAAGGGTGTACGACGAACCGGGAGCGTAAGCGGCTGGAGGTGAGTTCTCCGCTTGCTTACGCTCCCGGCGCGCCGGTCAATCCGCCGAGTTTGGTTATTGTATCAAGGTTATCTGCACGCCGTCCTGCATGATGGTCGTGAATGCCGTGCGCATGTTGTCGATGCGGTTCTGCCAAGTCCCATAAATCCGTTTGTAGGACTGCAACGGCGTGCTGGCGCTGGCCTGTGTCTTGCCGATCGTTTGAATCGCTTGCAAGAAGCCGAGCGCGTTCGCCTGGGCGGGGTTGCTCGAATTGTTGGGATCGAAGATGCTCCCGTAACCGATGCAGTGGATCAGCACCGGCTTGTTCGTCTTGGAGAACCCTGGCGTCGTCGCGGAGTCGAGGGCACAGATCTGCGTGGCGACGTCGGTGACTTCCGATTGGGCGTAGGTGCCGCCGGTTGGCCACTCCACGTTGAGGGAATCCGCCATGTTGGCCGGGTTCTTGACGCGGATCTGGTAATAGGAGTCGGAACCGGTGCCGCCGAGGGTGTCGTAGGCACGCGTGTTCGGAGCACCGTCTGTCTCAAAGATGATCAACCGCGACGCGCCTTTCCGGCCGAGACCGCCGGACAGCCCGCGATAGCTCGTGGATGGCGAGGAGTAGGTCCGCAAATTGGTGGCGCTGCTGCTCAACTGGTTGTAAGCAATCATGAATCCCATGCCCGGCGCGGTGCCGCCGTTGGCGCGTGGCACCTGATCCATGTCGGCGTCGTACGGCGAAATCTCGGAGATGCTGCCGGTGACGGTGGTCGGCGGGAACCAGAGCGAATCCATGATCTTTTGATAATTGCGGCCCAGGGCGACAACCGCTTTATTGTGATGCCCACCGGAGGTGCCGCTCGTCATGGGACTGCTGAAAAACGTCAGCGCTATGTAATCGCTCGGGTGGTTGTTCTCGATGTCCTGAACGGCCGTCTGGATGCCGACCTTGCACGCCCACGCATGGGCCTCGTGGACGTTGCCGGGCCACCAGAACAGGTTGGTGTTGTAGTTGCCGAGCCAATCGACGAACGTCATCGGGCCGAACCAGAACTGGTGCCGCGGCCGCGGCGGGTTGTCGGTGTAAACCATGGTGGGCGAGAAGATCTGCACGCTGACGCCGTTGGCGATCGCCGATGACAGGCCGCTGCCGAGGGTGATCGCATTCGTGCCCGTATTCACGTTGGTGATAAGGTACGGATGACTGGTGTCGGCGTTAAACGTTACGTAGTCGCGGTTGGGTACGGGCAGGACGGTGATGCCGGCGGTCCCGACGGTACTTATACCGGTGGGGATCGCGGGCAAGCTCGAAAGAACGATCGACGTGGCGCCGCTGGAGTAGCCGCCGGACTTGTTCACCGTGGTCGAGTAATAAGGGCCGCTTGGATTACTCGTTGCCGGTTGGGGCTGCGGCCGTTGGTTGATGAGAACGGTGTGGCCGCTCGGCACGAACCAGTTGCCGTTGCCGATCAGCGAGCTGATGGCGGTGCCGTTTTGATAGCGGTTGTACGTGTTGGGTCCGGTGGCGTAGAAACCAAGTACGAAGTCGATGTACCCCTTCCAGAATTGCTCGTCCTTCGGGATGGTCGCCGAGTTGTTCGGGTTCGACGGATCGAAGGCCCACCAGCGCTTGTTGAGCGTGTTGTCCGTCCCGTCCGGGATCGAGCTGTAGTAGCGGATGCGTCCGGCTTGAAGCGTGGTCGGGAACGAATTCGTTCCCATGTTCTTGAGCCAATACAGGATCGCCGCGTAATTGATGCGATACGTGTACGTGTTCGTGGCCGTGCTGCCGGTGGTGCCGCTGTACGTTGATTCCACGACCGCGGTCGTCGTCCCGGGCTTCTTAAGCGCCGGAGTCGTCGGGTCGGACGACAGATAGGTTGCGGTGTCAAACAGGATGCTATTGTGATTGACCCAACTGGGTGCGTTGGTCGCCGTGTTGACGGCGACGAAGAAGCGGTTCCGCCAGTCGTCGGACTGATTATTGTACCAGTTCGACGAGGTGTCGGTGAGCGAGGACGGGGGCACATTGACCGTGGTCGGGGTGCGGGTGCAAGGCGGCCAGGTGAAAAACGTCTTGCCCCAGTAGCCGGGCCCCTGCGTGTACAGATTAAACGACGACCCGGTCACGTTCTGGTAGCCCCGTGTCTCCCAGCCAGGGATTCTCGTTGCCTGCGAAGTGCTGCCGAGAATGTCCGATGTCGTTTTCGCATACGCGGTGCCTGTGTTCCAGTTGCTCGTCAAATAGTTGTCGCCGCCGGGCGTAGTCGCATAGGTATCGGACGCCCGCGTGAAGGCCGTGTACGTGGATTGATTCGACGTCGTCAACGCCGTGCCGGCCGGGTTCTTATAGAAATCCGCGATCACCGGCGGGCCGGGGTTTTGATTGCTGGAGAAATTGCTGGGATCGACATACTCGTTCGTCGTCGTCGCGTAGGCGGTGCTTCCTTGAAATGCAGCGCCGGTCGTGTCGGAATAATGGCCGAATTGCGGAAACACCGACTCCGGATTCATCGACTTCACGCGCGGATCGGAGCTGGAGCTCGGCATCGCCAGCGATTGGCTGGAGTCGTACGGCGTGCCGGGCAAGCTCTGGAACCGCATCGAGCCGGACAAGTCCATGATGATGACGACGTCGCGCGGCCGGTGGACGGCGGTGGCAACCGCTTGGCTGTTGAACGAACTCATGCCGAACACGGTGCCGAAGTTCGTCGATGAGTTATTCACCGTGACGGTCGCGCGCACGGCGCTCCACGGGTCGGTGCCGCGGACGCGGGGCAAATCGAGGAAGAAGCCTTCGGCCCGCTGCACACTGTTGACCTTGGCGTCGTCGCTGTAGAAATAGGCGTAGGCGCCCATTTCAATCTTCACCTGGCCCGTGGTGTAGACGGTGACGGCGGGGTCGACGGTAATGGTCGGATCGCCCTGGACATTTTTCGCCATCACATAGTTCTTCGTGGCAGCCATGATCGCCTTGCCGGGCACCTGGGCGAAGCCGTAATTCGTGCTGCCGCTCGTGCCGTTAAAGGTCCGCGCGCCGGCCGTGGCCGCGGCGTCGGCGGCGTTTTGGCACTGATTGCGGGCCACGGCCATGACGCCCAGGTCCACCGCGAGGGCGATAAAGCCGACAAGAATAATCATGAGCAACGCCACCAAGGGCAAAATGGCCCCGCGGCGTGTTTGGCGGTGTGCGATGCGTGCCATGTCTTACTCTCCTTCGCCCGTTTGAACTCGCGGCCTGACCCGTAAGCGCCGACGGCTGATCCCTATTTCAGTTTGCCTCGCTCTTCATGACGCACGTCCCCGCGATGGAAACGGGACTCGGCATGAAAAGGAACACGGGCAACACCGGCTGGTAGGTGCCGCTGATCGACACGGCGATCGAGTCGCCGAATTGAGCGCTGGTCCAGGCGCCGGTCGTGGTGCCCGTCGTCGGATCGACTTTGTTGATGGTGATGCTGGTCGTTTTGTCGTAGTTCGTGAGCTGCATGGACTGGCCGAACAGATAGCCGTCTACATAATTCTGAACCGCGCTGGTGCTGACGTTTTGCGTGTTGACAATCGCGTAGCGCGCGCCCTCGCGCGCCGCGTTCTCCAGCAGTTGCTTCGTCATCATAAAGCGGCCGTATTCGAGGATGCCCATGAGGATGAGCAACGCGATGGACATGACGAGCGTGGCCTCGACCAACGCCATCGCCGACCGCTTTCGCCTTGGGGTCTCTCGAACTCTCATAGCGCGTGCCTCGCAGGAAGGTTGAAAAAGGGCGTCGGGAGCCTCTTTTTTTCAACGGGCGGTTAGCTGACCGGGACGGCCTGATCGACCGTCAAGGGCGTGTCATTCATCGAGTACCAATCGGAAATCGCCGTGATAAACGTCGCCGTGGTCGGGTCCGTGGACGAGTTCGCGTTCAGGTTCAAGTTCACCCAACGCACGTCGTTGTAATAAACCTTGATCGTAATCTCGAAGCGGTCGAGCTGATTGGCGCTGACCGCGTCGAGCCCACTATCCTTGTTCACGATGGTGATGATCGCGTTGTCGCCCGCGGCCGTGGGCAGTCCCGCGCGTTTCAAGTAATCGCGGGTCGCGCTGATGACTGCGGTGTTGCTCATGTTCGAGGTCGAGGCCATGCGGCCGGCTTCGCGCGCGCCGTTGCTGACAATTTGCTGCACGTCAACCATTCGGCCCATTTCCCAGATGCCGAGCATGCAGGTGATGAGCAACGGCAACAGGAGGGCCAACTCTACGGACGCCGCGGCATCGCGCCGCTTTCGCGATCGCTTGGCGAGGAGCATGATGATAGGCTCCGTTCTCTGGAGAAACGACGCGCGGATGGGGAGGCGGCGTCGCGGTTTGGGGCACGGTGGCGGTTTTGAGCTCAACGAAATATAGAATCGAAAAGCCCTGCGTGCCAGAAACGTGCAAGAAATCTTTGTGCGGCGCTGAAAATGCGTACAACGCGGCGTTCGCCAGACGCGCTTCGTGCTGGAGAAACGTGACGGGAACGTGATGCCGTACCCCGAACCCGTACGGAGTCCGTGAAGTCGCGCGGAATTGGTAGGGCACGCAACTATAGAACGCCGTTTTCGGAAGGCAAATCCCGGCGCAGAGCGGTCGGAAGTCGTGTTGCTACCAGAGGTAGCCGCGAATATGCCGAGCGAAGTCGTCCGCGGCGGCTTTTTGTTGGTGAATGAAGGGCGGGAAATCTATACTACCGCTTCGGCCATCGGCGTCCATCGGAGAACGCAATTCATGTCGGACTCGGCCTTTCATCATATTCAGGCCCGTGTCGAACAAGGCGTGTTGGTGCTGACGCTCACCGATGTGCAGCTGCACGGCGATGCTTTGGCGGGGGACTTGCGGCACGAAATAATGACCGCGGTCGAGCAATTCGGCGTCAACCGCATCGTTATCGACTTCTCGCCGGTTCACTACGTGTCGTCGGTCGCGTTTCGGCCGCTCCTCAGTCTGCGCCGCCGCTTGCAGACGAACAACGGCCGCATGATTCTGTGCGGCATGTCGGAGCTGGTCGCCGAGGTGTTTCAGACGACACGTCTTATCAGCACCAGTCGCTCCATTCCGGCCCCGTTTGAAGCCGTTGCCGACGCCGCGACCGCGGTGCAAACACTGGTCGGCCCGTAAAGCGAATCGGCACGGCGAATGCACAACGCGCTTATCGGCGCCGAGAACCTAGCGCCGGCGGAGCCGCTCAAGGCCGTGCCGCCCGGTCAAAGTCCAGACGCAACGTTGGCGACCATTCCTGGCACGGGGGAATTCGTAAGGGACGTTACCGGCAAAGAGGCGAAGCGCGTGACGCGGACTTGAGCCAATTCACGAAAGTGCGACCTGCCGAATGCATCATTTGCTGCGCCGCCGCGGGAGTTCTTGGACGAATGCTTCATGCTCGCCGGACTGAAGGCCGCGCTGCAACACGGTCATTACCTTCGCCATGTCGCGACGTAGCAAGGCAGGCACGTCCAGCCATAAGCCGGGAAAAACCGTGGAGCGGATGACGCCGTCGGCCGGTGGCAACACCTCTTTGAAGCCGCGTCCCGACCGCCGAAACCAGTACAGCCGCCGGCGGGGCGAAAGTGCCAGAACCAGGTATTCTCGCACACCGGCCGCGGCGTACAGTTTCTTCTTTTCACCGAGATCAATATCGGCGCTCGTGTTGCTAACTTCGGCAATCAGTTCGGCAGCGCCTGACGCGTACTTCCCTTTGACCCGTGACGTTCCGCCGAACTCAGGCAGAATTCGCAAGGCGCCGTCGGGCTGCGGAGCGTCGGTTAACATGAGCCACGTCGAGTTGTTCGCCGCCTCGCAACCCGGCGTGAATGCGCTGTAAAAACCGATCCACGAAACGATCTCGTTATCTCCTGTCCCGTGCTCCAGACTTACAGGCGAACCCATGCGGACAATCCCTCCGATCAGTTCTGCTTTCTTGATGTGCGGCAACGCCTCGTAACGGCGCAGGAATTCATCGCGCTGGAGTTGTTGTCCATCGAGCAACGGTAGTGGCTTCCGCACGGCTGCCGACATGACGGCGATCTCCTTCGGTGTCCAGCGCAATCTAACGAAAGTGCCCGTCATGGACAAGCCGACGATTGACCGCGAACACCGCGCAAAACAAAAGACGGGAGCCGACTTTCGACGACTCCCGTCCCGTGGCGACTCATGCCGTCCGAACAATTATTTCACGCCGTCCGCCTCCGCCTCGCGGACCAGCGCGTTGATCGCGTTGTCGAGCGCCGTTTCGTCCGGCCTGCCGAGCCACTTTTGCCGGATGACGCCCTTGTGGTCGATCAGGAACAGGCACGGCCAGCCCTTGACCTGCCACGATTGCGAGATCGGGACGCCGAGGCTGCGCTGATTCTTGAACGAGCGCCAGTTCACCTCGAAGTTGGCGGATTCGCGCTTGATAAGCTGCGGATCCTTATCGCTATTGATGCCAAGAAGAGTGAAGGGGCGACCTTGCATACGCTGCACGAGCGACCGCTCGTGGGGAATCATTTTCCGGCAGTGCGGTCACCAAAAGCCGAAGAAATCGAGCAACACGACTTTGCCGCGATAGTCGGAAAGGAGAAAGCAATCGCCATTGAGGTCCTCGCCCTCGATCTCCGGCGCGGCTTCGTTGACCTGCGGACCGGGGCCGTCCGTCGCGGGCGGCGGCTGGATCGTCGGCGGCACGCTCGGCGCCGGTGGTTGGGCTTGCGGCTTGACCGCGGCGGCGGCTACTTGCGTTTCCGTCGTTGCCGGCGGCCGGTGCGTGAGTGCGTAGCCGCCCCAACCGATAAGCGGGAGAAACAGCAACGCCGCGAGACTGGCAAAAAGAACAAGTCGCTGCCGCCGGGCTGCTTTCTTTTTCTTCGCACGGCGCTTGCGCCGCTGACGGATCGAAATATCCTGAGTGCTGCCGGCGATATCGACCTGGGTGGCCTCGTCCACGATATCTTTCGTGTCGCGGTCGGAATCTCTTTCTTCCGGCAACTCGATGACGCGCCGCGGCGATTTGCTCGGCGTCACATGAATATCGGATTGCGCCCCACCGCGCTGCGTCAGCGACGCCGGCAGCCACGGCGTCAACGCCGCCATCACCTCCGCGGGGCTGGCATAACGCTGCTCCGGCCGCTTGTGCATCATCGTGGCCACGATCGCCGACACGGCGTGCGGCACCTCTGGCCGCAATTCGTGCAACAGCGGCGGCTGCTTCATCTGATGTTGGAGCAGCTTCTGGGCCGCATTGCCCGCGAACGGCGGCTTGCCTGTTACCAGGGCGTGGTACGTCGCTCCCAAACTGTAAATGTCGGCGCGAATGTCGGCGCTGCGGCTGGCGTCGGCTTGCTCCGGCGCGATGTAATCCACCGACCCGGTGAATTCGCTGCCGTCGCCGAGATTGGCTGTCAGATTGTCCTTGGCGTTGTTGAAGAAGCGGGCCAGGCCAAGGTCCAGAATCTTCAGCGTGCCGGCGCCGTCCATCAACAGATTCGACGGCTTAATGTCCCGGTGAACCAGCCCGCGTTTATGCGCGTGTTGCAAGCCCGAACATGCCTGGGCAATGCAGCGGGTCGCCGCCTTCCAGGGGATCGGGCCTTTTTCATCGAGGTGCTGCTGAAGCGTGACGCCGCGAACGTATTCCATTACGAAGTAGTGGACCCCCATGCACTCGCCGACGTCGTACGCCTTGACGATATTCGGATGGTCAAGCGCCGCGACGGCCCTCGCCTCGCGGTAGAACCGGTCGAGGGAAAGACGGTCGGTCGTCCGCTCCTTGGGCAATACTTTGACGGCAACGCGGCGTTCCAGCTTTTGGTGTTGGGCCAGGTAAACGATGCCCATGCCGCCGCGGCCGATTTGATCGAGAATCCTGTACGGTCCAAGGACAAGACCCTTGGATCGGCCGGTCAGCAGCATTTTTGCCTGAAACCGGGTCAAAACGCCGGCCGTGACCATCCGCTCGGCCGCCCGCTGCGAGTCGGCCGGCTCCTGGTCGTCGAGGATTTGCTGTAGTGCCGCCTCGTCCACGAGGCCGCTTTTTCGAACCAAATCAATGAACTGCTCGGAGCTCTGGAGGAGCATGGCCATCTCCCCGACGGGTAAAAGGAGGGGTCCAACCGCCATCGATCGGCCGATGCGAGTTACCGGCCTGCCATCGATTCTGCCGGACGCAATAATTTCTCGGGCGAGAGGGGGTGCGCAGTCGTGAATGCACGCACCGGCGCGCTATAGGGACGCTCAACCGTAGCTCACGGCTGAGCAAAGGGCAAAATCACGAAGAATTATTTGGCGACTCGGCGACCAACGGCCGGCTGCCCGCCCGGCCGAAGTTGTGGGTGGAGGAATCGTTTTATTGCGGGAGCGGAATCATCCCGGCGCACGTTGACTTGGTTCAATCGGCAAAGGTTCCAGCGATGCCGTCCGCCGCGCGGCTCGGCAGGAACTTCGCCCTGCCGAACAAGTGTCTCCGACCAATTCCTTGTTCGTGTTCCGTCAAACATCTATAATGCGGGAGTCCCTTCGCTGTCAGACGTATGCACGACCACCACGGCTTTTCGGGCGAACCATTCGCATGGACGAACTCCACCATGAGTGCGGGATCGCGGCGATTTACCACCTCCACAGCCCCACGCCGTCGCGACTCGCACCGCTGGCGGGACAGGAGGAAGTCTCGCGCCTCATGCCGCGCATGCTGCTCGACCTGCAAAACCGCGGGCAGCTGGCAGCGGGGTTCTCCACGTTTAATCCCCGCCGTGAAAGCCTGCTCGCCACCTATAAGCAAATCGGCGGCGTCATCGAAGCGTTTCGGCTGAATCACCGCGCGAAATACGACAGCATTATGCGGCAATACGCGGGTCGGGCGGCGATCGGTCACGTTCGCTACGCCACCTGCGGCGCCAATGACGTCTCCTACGCTCAGCCCTTCGAGCGGCCGCACGGCTGCAAGTGGAAATGGTTCAGTTTTGCATTCAACGGTCAGCTGGCGAATTTCGCCGAACTGCGCGACGAGCTGTTGACGCTCGCCGACTATCACCTGACGCGCGACACCGACACCGAAGTCATCATGCACTATCTCGCCCACGAGTTGCGCGGCGATGACCGCCCCGATCTTGTGGACGTGATGCGCAACCTCAGTGAGCGCTTCGACGGCGCTTACAACCTTGTCTTCCTGACCGCGATGGGCGACATGGTGGTGGCCCGCGATCCAAAGGGCTTCCGGCCGTTGTGTTACGCGCAGGACGGCCCGCTGTTCGCCGCCGCGAGCGAGAGCGTTGCCTTGACCAACCTCGGCTTCCAGGAAGTGCATTCGCTGGAACCGGGCGAGATGATCGTCATCCAAAACGATGAGATTCGCCACGCCCGCTTCGCTCCGCGACTTTTGCCCTCGCATTGCTTTTTCGAGTGGATTTATTTTGCCAATGTCGCCAGTACGCTTGACAGCCGTGGCGTCTACACGACCCGCTCCGCCCTCGGCCGCGAACTTGCGAAGCAGGAGCACGGTCTCGGGGCGGTGCCGTTGGACGAGGACACCATCGTCGTCCCCGTCCCCGACACCGGCAAGGCGGCCGCCGACGCGATGGCGTATGAACTCAAGGTGCCGTCGGTAGAAGGGCTGATCCGCAACCGCTACATCGGCCGCACGTTCATCGAAGGCCAGAATCGGGCCGAGCGCGTGCAGCTCAAGTACACCCCGCTGCGCGAGGTGCTGACCGACAAACGCGTGCTGCTCATCGAGGATACGATCGTCCGCAGCACAACGATGAAGACGCTGGTGCGTGACTTGCGCGAGCGGGGCGGGGCGCGAGAGGTCCACGTGCGCGTCGCCTGCCCGCCGATCATCGCCCCGTGCTTCTACGGCATCGACATGTCCACGGTGCGCGAGTTGTTTGCGCCCCGATTTATGAAGGGTGCGCGTCCTACCGTTGAAGAACAGATGGCGATGGCCGCGGAATTGGGCGCGGACTCCCTTTTCTACCTGCCGCTCGAAGCCGTCGCCCGTTGCATTGGTCTCGACGCCGATCATCTGTGCCGCGCGTGCATCACGGGGAGATACCCGACGGAGACTGGCGAGAAGCTCTACCAGCTCGCACTCCGCAACCGCAACGGCAAGAACCACGACCGCACGTATGAAGTCGCCGCGGCGGCCAAGGCATGTCCGTAGTCAGTGGCAAGTTGTCCGTTGCAACGGCCGCGGACAACGGACCACGGACAACTGACCACCCATGAAAGACCCCTGGCAATCCCACCTCCGGCTCGGCATCGTTCACTTCATGGCGTTCCCCGAATGCCTTGCCGGCGACGGCCCACAGTTTGAGACGCTGCAGGAGATTTGCTTCGACCCGTTCTTCGACGCGGTTGATGTCGGTCCGATAGATGACGCCGGGCTACGTGCGCAGTGTGCGGCCCTTCTGCGCGACACCCAGATGCAAGTCACGTTCGCCTGCCAACCGGTGCAGCTTCAGCGCGGACTCGACCTCAACGCCTCGGACAAAGCCGAACGGAAGAAGTGCGTCGAAATAATCCTGAGTTGCCTCGACCAGGCGAAGGAACTCGGCGCATCGACTTTGGCGCTCATGAGCGGCAAGAACGTGCCGGGGTCGGAACGGGCCGGCGCCATGGATTGCCTCGTACACCAACTCGGCACGATTTGCCGAACAGCGCGGGAGCGCGCGGGACTGCCCGTTGTGCTGGAGATTTTCGATCACGACATCGACAAGAAAGCCTTGGTCGGCACGTGTGCAACGGCGGCGCACGTCGCGAAGGCGGTGCGCGAGGATTTCCCGGACTTCGGCCTCTTGCACGATTTGAGCCACATCTATCTTTGCCACGAAGAGCCGGCGAAGCACTTGCCGCTCATCCGCGAGTACCTGACGCACGTGCATGTGGGTAACAGCGTCTCCGACCGCGCGCACGCGCTCTTCGGCGACACGCATCCGCTCTTCGGCATGACGGGCGGCGACAACGATGTGCCGGAGCTGCGCGAATTCATCCGCACGTTGTTCGACATTGGCTATCTGCGTTCAGGCCGGCGGCCGGTCGTCGGCTTCGAGGTGAAGCCGCCGCAAGGCATCGTGCCGCGGACCGCGATCGCGAACATGAAACGCACCTGGCAACAGGCGTGGTGGTCGCTCTAAAGGCGCCCGTCGCGCAAAGCGAGGGCGGCCCATCCCTCTCTTGGGACTGGGCCGCCCTCTCCGAACATCACGTCTCGTTACTTCTTTGTCGCGGACTCACCGCAGCACGCCTTGCTCTCGTCGCAGCAGGCGGACCCGGTGCAGCAGCACTCCTGAACTGCCTTGCAGCAAGCCTGGTCTTTGGCGCAGCACTTCTGCCCGTTCGCGCAGCAGCCGAGCTTGGTTGCCGCCGCACAACAGGCGCTGGCCTTTTCCGCGCAACACGCCATTTTCTTGGCACAACAATCGGTCGCCTCGTTCTTCTGCTGGGCGCCGACGAAGCTGCCGAACAGCATTCCGAATGCCAGGAACGAACCAGCGAGAAACTTCGTAAACATGAAATCCTCCGGGAATCCAACGTGCAAATCCACACAACGCACCGGAACATTCGGTGCGCAAAACGAACGCGGACCAAGGTGGTTCGTCGCGCGGATTAACAGCGCCAGACGCAATGGAGAATTTGAAGTGGCGGCGAAGAAATCAAAGCCTCGGCATCGACGAGGGAAGACGTGGCCGGCATGGAGATTCCAATGCGCGCCACGTCCGGCGCCGGGAAGACGACGGCGATTTCAACCGGCGCCTTGAACGCTGCGGGAGCGACGGCGTCGTGATGGCAACAATTGCGGATCGGCGGAACGGGCGGCAGCGGGGATTCCGGTGTCTGTTCCGCAGCCTGCACAGGGTGACAGCAGCAGCAGACCGGCGGCGCGGCAGGCTTTTTCACCGTCACGGACTTCGACGGCGCGGCACAACACCAGCCTGGCGGCAACACCAGGAGCAGCGCCGCGCCCAGCATCAGGAATCGAGCGAGCGAATGCCGCATCCGTTCTCCTTGGAACCCGACATCGTCATCCGTATTCTTCCGTGGAAAACGGCTGAGGTCAACCCCGGACAATGTGTTCCTCCTACGTCTGCATTCGTTCAATAGTTCGCCAAACCGCGCGGCTGTGGGACTTTCAACTTGCACAGTCTGACCGAACCCGGTCTAATCTACCGCGTCCCACATAGGATTCGCACTCGGTGGAGGACAAGGAGGTCTACGTGCAAACCGCGATCATCATTCCCGCCCGTTATGCGTCGTCGCGTCTGCCGGGCAAACCGCTGCTGCGGACGACCGGCAAGTATTTGATTCAACACGTTTACGAGCAGGCGTGCCAGGCCCGGCGCGCCGCGCTGGTCGTCGTCGCCACCGACGATCCGCGCATCATGGCGGCCGTCACCCGCTTCGGCGGCAGAGCCATTATGACGCGCCGCGATCACGCGAGCGGCGCGGATCGTGTTGCCGAGGTGGCGACCCACGTCGAAGCCGACGTCATCGTCAACCTGCAAGGCGATGAGCCGCTCGTCGATCCTGCCGCGCTCGACCTTCTGCCCGAGCTGTTGCAGCGCGACCCGGACGCCGATCTCGCGACGCTCGCCGCCCCCATCCGTTCCGCCGAGCAGTGGAAGAACCCGAATTGCGTGAAAGTCGTCTGCGACGACGGCGGCCGCGCCCTGTATTTCAGCCGCAGCCCGATTCCCTTCGTCCGCGACGGCGAACCGGACTTCACGAGCCGGCCGCCGCGGTTTTTGCAGCACCTCGGCCTCTATGCCTATCGCCGCGAGTTCCTTCTGAATCTCGCGCAGCAGCCGCCCCAGCCGTTGGAGCAGCTGGAAAAGCTGGAGCAGCTCCGCGTGCTTGCGCTGGGCCGGCGCATTCACGTCGGCCTCGTCCCGCACGCGGCGTTCAGCGTGGACACTTACGACGATTACACGAAATTCGTCGAAACGTATCGGCAATCGGCGCCGCGTAAAGCGGCGTAGCAGCCCTAATCCGGCACTGCAACCGCTTCGCCGCCGCTGCGCGTGGCCAGAGCAGGAATTATCGCGGCCGCAGAATACGGAAGGAAATGGACGGAGGCATCGCAGAACAGAAAATTGGCGCCTCCTGTGTGAAGACTCCAGAAGTGAAACGTTGAGCACGGATTATCGAGCCGGCCCGGCGCGAACTGATACGGCCCGGGCGGGCAGCCCCAAATTGAGTCCTGGATATCGAGTTCTCGGACGCCGAGAAACGCGTCTCCGTTGCCCCACTGTCCCCATCCGCCGTACCAGCGACCGAATGCATCTGCGGGCGCTGGCCGCTCGCCAACCATTAGAGTTTGGCTCGTGCCGTCCGTGATGTCTGCAATGCGAATACTCGAGTCCATGTACAACACACCGTCGCGACTGAATGCGTGGCGGCCTGAAACGCCCACATACGAAATCCGACCAATCCGGTCATTGTGCAAGAAAGGTCGAGGGTTGTCAGCCGGGCACAGGAAAGTCGGAATTATCAGCCCGCGCGCGACATGCGGGGGATCCGTGAGAAGATACGAATCCTGCGCGTAGGCCTGCCGAGTAAGAACTGCGGCCGCGTCCTGGTCCAGAAACGGCAGGAGCCGGCCCGGCCAATTGAGCAGCGGGTATAAGTCCGTGCTCTGTAGAAGGTCAGGCGGCGACCACGGATGGATCACCGCCGGCGGCAAGGACGAACTGGAATCGTGGTAATGGTGCAACGCGAGGCCCATTTGCCTAAGGTTATTCGCACATTTCACGCGAGCCGCGGCGTCTCGCGCTTTTTGCACCGCGCACGCCAATAGGCTGATTAACAGCCCCAGAATCGCGACGACGACGAGCGTTTCGATCAACGTGAAACCAGTGCGTCGACGCAAGGCTTTCATGTTAACGTCCGCGGAGTTTTCCCGGCCTAGCACAGAATCCTCACGCATCTCAACAGAACCGGCGATCAGGCGCTGGCGCACCGATTTGGCTTCGACCACTCTGACTGTTGCCAGCCTCGAACCATGCATGAGCGCCTCCTTGACTGACCATGCGTCAACGGTGACCCACTGCGCGATTCGCGTGGCCAGTGTAACGAAACACTATACAAAGCACGACCGCACTGTGCCGGCGTTAGTATAGATCCCAATTCCCAGCGGGCTTGTGCCCTCAACGGGCTCACCGTTAATGCTCGGGCAGGCTCCGAAACAGCTGGACACCGTGGCTATGCGCTGAGTATTTGCCGTGTTTATGCAGGTCCCGCCGGGACCACTGTCGCATGGGGCAGCGCCCACGCCTCCACCTGTACACACGCGGCAATCAAGCTTATCCCACGCCCAACACCCAGTGACCGGGTTTTTGTAATACTTAATATCCTTGCAATTGGCGGGGTGCAAGCCCCGTATCCGGTGTTCGCACCGATCGAGGCGACTGACACAATCATTGCGACCAGTAGCGCAGAATCAACTTTTGACCATCGCGTGGACTTCTCCTTTTTGCACGGTGTTTCACAAAACAGCTACTGTTGTTTCAAGTGCCCCAAGCGTCGATGCGAAGGCCGTAGGCACTACAAGCTTGTCTTTCTCGAGGACCGCCTTCGCCACACCAAAATCGCCCCCGCCAGTACGGCGACAGCGACGCTCACGCCGACTGCTATGGACCATGAGCGATCTTTCTTGCCCAGCGCATTGCCAGGTTCGCTTGCAATAAGCTGTTCGTACGTGGCTCGCATCTCTTCTCGAGGGATGTTTCGCTTCTTACCGCGTTCTTTAGCGATGTAGTTCACCTCGCTTTTTGGATTCGTTGAGTCGTTGACTAGGGTCCCCGGCGGGAATTCAAGCTCAAAGTCTCCGCCGTTAACGGCGGCGTCAATTTCGAACTTTGTGACCGTGGCGCTGGCGGCGCTTTCCAACTTGCCGTCGCGAGTAAACCACGCGAAACTCCACTCTTTCGGAACGGGATTCCGATCCGGACCGTTGACATACCTAATGTCGAGCTTGCAACGGACATGGTCTTGCACCAGCGACAGGTATCGCACCATGACGTAGCCCAGCGAGGGGTCCAGCCAAATGCGTAAGGTGTTACCAGATCCCGTTTCTTGTAGCTCCACGCACGTATTGTTATCGATGATTGCTCGGCCGCCTGTTGGCTCCATGGATTCGACATTGAATCCCCGAAAACTAGGTAGGAGCGCGCGGTACGTCATAAGGATAGGCATCATATGCACGAAGCGCGCTGCGGGGTTGGCGCGACGCACAATCGCAGACGGATACGGCGTGGACGGTGTGCCATTTGGGAGTAGCGACTTGCCCACGTCCCCGTCATAGACGCAGATTTCCGGCTGCAGAACATACCCGTTCACTTTTGATGACCATTGTTGATCGTTTCGTGTATACCGCAACTTCGCGCCGTCCAGGGTCATGGATGACGGCACGTCAAAAGTAGTGTCCAAGGGCGGAACCACGGCTCCGGCCGGTATGCCTACATCCTCTCTGGCCGATGGAATATCGGCAAAGAGGGAGCTAAGATATCCTTTTGCAATGGTCATTCTTTCTACCCACTCAATCTTCACCGTGCGAACGCGTTGTTCACGATCCTCCCATGCTTGGCGAATTGTCTCCAACGTTGGGGACGGCTGCACTTGGGCTGACGCGCCGCTAATCACCCACGATAGCGACGCGAACGCAAGGCCCACTACGATGCAACGATGCGGCATTGAAACTTGCATCGGACCTCCTCGGGGAAAACTCCAGGTCCGCCGTAATCCACGGTCGCGCATCTTCCGCTAGTAGGCACTTCAAAGATAGCTCACCTAGGTGAAGCGGCGATCCCGAGACACGAAACTGGTACTGCCAGATTGGCTTCGCGTTTGTCTGCAAAGCGCACGTTAATTGTGACTCGCCCGGTATGCTCGCGAACGTCAGCGACCCGTTGTGTCACGCGAAACGCCGGCTCGCTATTGGTTTGGCCGGATAGTTGCTCCACCGCCAAATCTTCGTTGCCTTCGCAAGTTACGCCGACGACTTCGAACTGGCGCTTTGTCAGCGACACCAAGACGACGGTCTCTTGAGCGACTTCGCCCACGCATCTTGTGCCAAAAAGAACCGCCGGAGGGGAAGCCTGTATGTCGGAGACAATCCGCCCAGTAACCGGAAGGGACCGGCTTGGAAGCCTTTCTCCCGATTCGAGGACCGGCGTGATTCGAATCGTCTCGTCGACCGCCCCAATCGGAAGTTGATCGGCAGAAACCTCAAGTTCAATTCCATTCGCGTTGGCGGCCGAGCGGTTTGCCTTGGCATGGACCATCGCAGAACTGCTTTTAGCGATCAGTCGATCAATCGGTACGAAGGTCGTAAGCAGCAGTTTCCGGATCGGAAGCGCCTGTGCAAATTCGGAGTGTCTGCCGAGGTCAACGCCTCGCGGGTCGAAAGCGACGGCGGCACGCACCCGTCCACGAAGCTGCCATCCGCGCCGCCCATTTGCTTCCGGCTCATCGGTCACATTAGGGAAGAGTCCAACCAGAAAGTCGCGCCACTCCGACGAGATCTCGTCACCCGCATGCGGCCTCAAATCCAAGACGAGGTGAAAATCGTGAGCCTGACCAGCCGGAATGGTTGCCGTTCGCGGCTCAATGGACGAGCAATTGCACGTGCTATGGAATTCCCGGATTCGCACGTCCTCGTTTCGTCGATTCTCGACCCGGATATTCCACTGAAAATACTCGCTTTCCCACGTTTCGCCGAAATTCAGAGCGTCGGATGAGATAAAGAGACCGTCCGGCGATTGCAATCCCTCATCGTCCTTAGCAAAGCTGTTCCCTGCCTGCCGCGCGAGCCACAAGGCAAGAAAGTATGCACCGACGACGGAAGCGGTTGCGACAAACCATAGCTTCCAATTCAAGAGAGGCGTTCGGTCCAGTTTGTTCTGAGTGTCAATTGAGGACTTCGCGACACCTCAATTGTTCGCGGCTACACGGATCATGAGGCGGCCGAACGGCTAAACGCAAAATGGCGTCAGCCTCTTAAGCCGCCGCCATTGGCAGTCGCCAGTCGTTCGGGCACTCGTCATTTGCCGACGGACGTTCTCGGCAAACGCTAACTCGGTATCTTGGTCACGGCGAAACCCGAAGTCAACCGCTTTCTTTTCAAATTCTCGATTTTTCACGCTACGCGGCCCTTTGCGGTTTCGCGCCCACGTTGCGTGCGCGAAACCGCAAACGGAATGCTTCTCCCTTATTCCCCCGTCCCATATACTGATCGTAATGGGCGACACGCAAGCCCACGGGCCCACCCGTGGGCTTCTGTCGTTTCCGCCCCCGCTCATCGGGAAACTGAATTACATGGCGAAGCACATTTTTGTCACCGGCGGCGTCGTTAGCTCGCTGGGGAAGGGTCTCACTTGCGCCTCGATCGGCATGTTGCTTGAACGCCGCGGCTTGCGCGTGCGGCTGCAAAAATTCGATCCCTACATCAACGTCGATCCCGGCACGATGAGTCCGTATCAGCACGGCGAGGTTTACGTGCTTGACGACGGTTCTGAAACCGATCTCGATCTCGGTCACTACGAGCGCTTTACGCACGCCCGCCTGTCGCGCGAGTGCAACTACACGACGGGCAAGATTTATCTTTCGGTCATCGAAAAAGAACGTCACGGCGACTACCTGGGCCGCACGGTGCAGGTCATCCCGCACGTCACCGATGAAATCAAGGCGGCGATTCACAAGATGGCCGACGACGACGTGGACGTGGTCATCACCGAGATCGGCGGCACCGTCGGCGACATCGAAGGGCTGCCGTTCCTCGAAGCGATCCGCCAATTCGCGCTCGACATCGGCAAGCAGAACTGCCTCTACATTCACCTGACGCTCATTCCGTACTTGAAAGCAGCCGGCGAGGCGAAAACGAAGCCGACGCAGCACTCCGTCGAACGCCTGCGGCAAATCGGCATACAGCCCGACATCCTCATCTGCCGCACCGAGCGCGAAATGGCCAAGGAGGACGCGGCGAAGATCGCGCTCTTCTGCAACGTTGAGCCGCGGGCCGTCATCGAGGAACGCGACAAGGAGTTCAGCATCTACGAGGTGCCGGTCAGTCTGGTCGAAAACCATCTCGACGCGTTGATCGTCGAAAAGCTCAATCTGCGGGCGAAATCGCTCGACATCAGCGATTGGAAGCAGATGCTCCAGCGCATGCGCAACCCCGCCCACGAGGTCACAATCGCGGTTGTCGGCAAGTACATCAAGCACAAGGATGCGTACAAGTCTGTGTATGAAGCTCTGGATCACGCCGGCATCGCGCTGCACAGCCGGGTGGTCATCCGCATGGTCGAGGCGGAGGAGATCGAACGCGAAGGGGTGGAGCGTGTTCTTAGCGGCGTGGACGGCGTTCTTATCCCCGGCGGCTTCGGCTATCGCGGCATCCCCGGCAAGATCGAGGCGATCCGCTTCGCCCGCGAACGGAACATCCCCTTCTTCGGCATCTGCCTCGGCCTGCAATGTGCCGTTATCGAATTCGCCCGCAACGTCGTGAAGCTCGAAGACGCCAACACCACCGAGATCGACCGCAACTGCCGGCACCCGGTGATCTGCATGTTGGACGATCAGTACCACATCACCGACATGGGCGGCACCATGCGGCTCGGTTCCTATGAGTGCGTGCTGGACGAGAAAAGCAAGGCGGCGAAGGCGTACGGCGCCACGCACGTTCACGAACGCCATCGGCACCGCTACGAGTTCAACAACGTCTACCGGCAGCAGTTCGCCGCGAACGGCATGGCATTCACCGGCACGACCGTGGACGGGAAGTTGATCGAAGTGATCGAATTGCCGGCGCATCCTTGGTTCGTCGCGGTGCAGTGCCACCCGGAGTTCAAGTCGAAGCCGACGAAGGCGCACGCGCTGTTCCGCGGCTTCATCGAAGCCAGCCTGGCCCGGCGCGAGCAGAAGAAGACGGAGACACGCACGGCGCGCATGCAGCCTGCTGCGGCAGTTGCGAAATAATGAGCCGATCACGTTTGTGACAGTAATGCCCGCCTTGGCGCCGTTGTAGGTTCTTCGCATGACGAAGAAAAGAAAACGGCCCGCGGTGCATGCACCGCGGGCCGCCAGATTGAATTGTTCGCTTCCTACTTGCCGACCTGCAAGTCTTCCTTGTTGTCGCCGGCCTTCAGCGTAACTTTCTTCGCCGATTTCGGCGCTTCGCCGAATGAATCGTGCCAGTACATCAGGCTCACTTCGGCGCCGGCTGGCGCGTTCTTGATCTCGAAGTTGCCTTCTTTGTCGGTCACGGCGGCGTAGGGGTGATCGAACACCCAGATATAGCCCTTCATCCAGGTGTGGATATTGCATTTTAACGTCACGAGGTCCTCACCCGTTTTGCTTGCGGGCGCGGGCATCAGGGTGAGCATCTTCTGCTCTTTCGCCGGGATGAGCTGGTTGAAGCTCTCGGTATCAAGCGCCGGATTCTTCGAGTTGAGGTTGGTGTTATGCGCGATGGTGGCGCTGTTGGCGATCTTGAAGTTGAACTTTTGGCCGGTAGCGACCTGCATCTTGCCGTCGAAGTAGCTGGGGAACATCGTTTGGACGTGCGGCACGAACGCGCAGTGCGGCTGATCGACGGTAGCAATATCGGAAGCCGGCTTACGCTGCGCTTCCGGCACGTCAAAGTAATGCCCGGCGGGCGCCTTGAGCCACACGACTACATCGGCGACGCCGCCGTTGGGTCCAACGCGCCACGTGGGGTCGGTCGTCTCGTCGGGCCCGCCCTTGAGGCAGTAGTCCTTGTCCTTGTTATCGGCGGGAATCTCGATCGGCTTCGCGGCAGGCGGCGTGCCCTGGTACTTGACGGTGCCCTTCAGCGTCCCTGTGCCCTTGGCCGCAACGGCCGTCAAACCGGCCTTGGGAGTGCTCGCTGCGCTGCCCGCCGTCGTGCCGCCGTCTTTCGAGCCCGCATCGGACTTCGAAGCCCCGCCGCCCGTTGGCTTGTTGTCGCTGCACCCGACCAGGGCGACGCCGGCCGCCAAGACGACCGACAAGAGTGCCGCGGCGCCCACGCGTATCGACTTCATGGCTCAACCTCCATTGATGAGAAGAGAATGCCCACGGTAATGAGCCGTGGGCCGGCCGTTTATTCCTGTCTTTCGGCTACTTGCCAATTCGGGCGGGATCGATGACCAACTTCACTTGGACCACACCATCCGCCTTGATCGTGATCGGGATGCCGTTCTTGCTCGGCGCGGTGTCGCCGTCGGCGACCCAACCCTGGCGCTCCTGCCAGCCGATGAGTTGATAGCTGCCGGCGGGGGCGTTCTTGATTTCGAAGTTGCCATTCTCATCGGTGATCGCAAAGTAGGGGTGATCGAAGATGCGCACGTACGCCTTCATCCAGCCGTGGATATCGCACTTGACCGTAACCGGCATGCGTTCCGCCGCCAAATCTTTGATCAGTTGTTTGCCGCCGGCGGGAAGGATCACGTTATTGCCCGGGTTCTTGGCGCCGCCGATCCAATGGACATTGTGGGGGATGGCCGCGCTGTTCTTGGCGATCAGCGTGTCGCCCTCGCGCATCGCGATCACGTGCGGCACGAACTGGCAGCAGGGCTGGTCGATTTCCACGTTTTTGGGCGCCGGCGTCTTTAGCGCCGGATGGATCGGCAGCGTGCCTCCGTTGACCGGCGCCAACCAGACGAAAGCGTAGCGGACGCCGTTGGTGTTCTTGTTGACGACCAAATCGTCCGTGAACAGCGGCCCGTTCTTGAGGCAGGCGGCCTTATCCTTGTCTACGTCGATCTTCACTGGCGTGGGCGGATTCGCCCCGCCGAAAACGACCTGGCCTTTGATCGTGCCCCAGCCTTCTGCCTGAGTTTCAGACGCCAGCGCCAAGCCGGCGATCAATGTGAGAGCGATGACGCGCATCATTTCCTGTCTCCCGTGGGCGGACGGTAATAGCGGTTTTCCGGCATCTCCAGCACGCGCGGCAGGTCCATGAAGACGTCGCGCACGCCGGTCACCTGTTGCATGACTGTACCAAGAAACTCCGGCTTTGGCGGGTCGCCGGCCGGAAAATTCTCCGGCATCGGGTGCTTGCCTTGCGGGTAAACCATCATCCGTTGCGGGCTGGCGATCCAGCGCAGCGACCAGTCCGGACGCAGCCGCTCCGGCGCCAGGGCGAGCGGCGGACCGAGAAGCTGTTTCGGCGTCAGCGTCCCCACCTGGTGGCAGTTCAGGCAGATGTTTTCATTGGCGACCAGGCGATAGGCGTCGCCGGCGTAGGCGTCGCCTTCCTTCCAGTTCTTTTCCGCGGCGGCGGCAGGAATTTTGGCCTGTTCCCACAGCGGCTTGAGGGCGTCGATCCGCTTTTTGAGTTCGTCCGGCTTCGCCTGAAGGCGTTTGACGTATTCCTCCGACTTCTCGCGCCAGTAATTGTCCTCTTTCTGCGGGACCATCAGATACGGCGCCGTCAGGCCGATGTTGGGATTCCCCAACCGATCCACCGCCGCGAAGTAGTTGACGAGCGTCATCGCCTCGTCGTCGCTCATGTTGAAGCGCGGCATGCGCAGGACGACCACGGGCCGAATTTTGCTGGGGTTGCGCAGGAACTGGAACAACCAGCCCGGTTGCACTTTCTCGCCCTCGCGCAACAACGGCGGCGGCAACGCCGAACGGGCCGTCGGATCGTCCGTGACGTTCGGCGCTTTCTTGTCGATGAGATAATTCGGCAGCAAGTTGGCCAGCACGCCGCCATACGGGGCGCCGCTGCCGATCAGCGCGGCCTCGGGCAGGATGACGAAATCGGCAGCCGGAATGTCGCCCGCCTCATTGGCGTTCACGTTGAAGTGCAGCGCGCGGGTTAAGCGCACGACGAGCTGCCCCTCTTCCGCCGAGGTCGTCGGCATGCCCTGCATCGAGACGCGGTCCGGCGTCGGCTGCGGCGGACCGACCCAGGCGTTATGGTCGAGGAAGCGGTGCTCGCTCGGGAACCGCGCCTTGGCGGAGTTGTACGTTTCCGTCAGCTTCTCGATCACGTCGGCGTTGGCCTTGAAGTCGTACACGCCCGCCTTCAACTGGTGACAGCCCGCACAATTGAATTTTTCCAGGACGTGCAACCCCTTCGCCTCGGCCAAGCGGTCGGAATTCGGGGCGTAAACGTATTTCAAGGGAATCGGCTCCGCGACCAGGCCGAGAACGAACGTCATGACGGCCTCACGGGCCTCCGCCTCAGCGCGCGTCTCCGCCTGTTCGGCACTTTCGCCTTCGAGCGGCTGCACCGGGCCGCGGGCGAACTTGAACTGCGGCATGCGCAGGCGATCGTCCCACGCCCGCAGCCGATTGAAGTCGTAGCTGCGCGGCTCCATCAACTTCTGATTGAGGAAGCCGTCACGAGTATGGTGTTCGATCGCTTCCGCAAAGAACTTTTCATAGGGCTCCTTGCCGTTCTCCGCCTTGGGACCGTGGCCGTCTTTGTCCGTCATGCTGTCCACGAACGTGTAGTGGTCCTTGACGTAAGCCTCGATGTCCTCGAACGCGAGGCGTTCGGGGTCCTTCTTGCCCCAGTCGTTGAGCGGCGTGCCGATCGGCTTGGCGTACTCGAAACCGGGGACGTTGTGGCAGCCGAAGCAGCCAAGCCGGCTGATGCTCTTCTTGCCGATGTACCACTTCAATTGGTCGTCGGTGATGGGCCCCTTGAGCGCGCGTTCATCGGCATCGTACGCCAATGTCTTAACGCTCTCCTCCGACAGGCCCCTGTAGGTGATGCCGTCGGGCTGCCGTTCGAGGATGTTTCGCACCTCCGCCTTGGTCATCGCCGGGGCCTTGATCAGGTACACCTTGACCAACTCGGCGAGGGTTTCGGACTTCGGCGTGGCAACTTCGGGCTGGTCCCAATCATCGACCTTGATGCCGAGCAGCCAGGCCGCGATTGCCGCCGCTTCGTCGGGCGTTAGATGGGTGATCGGCATGCGCGTCCGCGGGAAGTGGATGTTGGGATTCAAAATCCACTGGATCAACCAGCGGCGTTTCGCGTTGGCGTCGCCGCCTTCGGGAGCGATTTTGGCCGCGAGGCGGCTGAGATTCGGGGCAAACGTCTGCTGCCCCGGCACCGGTGCGTCCTTGTGCGTGTGGCAAGCGAGGCAGCCCTTGATCGTGAACAGATTCCTGCCCGCTTCGACCTGTTCGCCACGCTTGTCAACGGCGGGAAGGGGGGGCACGGCGACGGGGTTGCCGTCCGAGCCGGTGATCCGTGCGTCCGTGAGCGGCGCCGGCGGCGTGACATACTCGAGTCGGCGATGGACAAGGACTAACTCTTTTTTCTGAGCGTCGCTAATCAGGTTATTCGCCTGCAACTCCTCCAACTCTTTCTTGCGGCTCAGAAGCGCCTGGCGGAACGTGTCGCTGCCGTTGAGGTACTTTTGGCTTTCGCTGAAAAGGTAGTAGGTAATCGCGTGAATTTCGGCGTTCGGGAATTCTTCCTGGCTGGTGCCTTCCAGGGCTTCTTTGTTGTTGTTGCTCAGGCCGTAAAAGTGCGGCATCTTCGTATCGGGCCGGAACGTGCGCGGCGCGGCGATCCACTTCCGCGTCCACTCCTGGTTGGTCTTCTCGGTCAAGCGGTAGAGGCTTGGACCGACCTTTCTTAGCGTACCGGGTGGATTGGTGGCGTCGGCGAGCAGCTCGTTCCGCTCCGCCGGCGTGAGGGCATCGAGCGCGGGGTTCGGCTCTAACCGGAGATCCGGGCCGACGGAGCGGCCGCCCTTCATGCCCGCGATCTCATGGCAGCCGAAGCAGCCGTTTTCCCGCAGCAAATTGTAGCCCTTGAGCACTTTGGCGCCCGGTCCGTCGGCCACGATCTTGCCGTCACGCGCCGACGACACGGCGGCGGCGTTGGCGAGATCGGTCACCTGATAATGGCACTTCAGACACGACGATTCGACGAAACGCGCCGGCAGCATGGGCCAGTCCCAGAAATGACTGGGTTCCCAATGAAACGGGCCGTGTTCCCACTCGTGCTTCTGCCGGGCGTCGTTCGGTGTGTGCGCCGCAAGGCCGAATTCCGTCGCGCTTCCCTGGCCGCCGTGGCAGATCGAGCAGCCGAACTTCTCCGCCGGGTGCGGGCTGTTCGAATCAGCGAAAAGGTGCAAATGCGGGTGGGCGGCATACTGTTTGATCTGAGCGTCGGTGAGATCGACCTTCCACACCTCTTTGGGCAGATCGCTGGGATCGAAGCCAAGCTTCTCACCGCGCTTTTCCCGTTCAAAGAGCAGCTCACGAGCCTGGTCCAGGCGTTTCGGCATATCTTCCGGCACGGATTTCAAGCCGCGCAGCGTGTCCGCGTCGAAGTTGCCGCGGTCGATGGCGAGGTGGCACGTCGTGCAGCGGTCGTAGCGGGTAACGTATTTGAACGCATAGTCGATCGGCAGGTCGTTCAGCGTGTACTGCTGGATTTTGACCGGCGAGGCGAAACCGTCGAGGACCGGCAGCGCGCGCACCCAGTCGCCCGTCTTCCAGCGCTTCAGGGCCGCGGTTTTGGCGAAACGGTCGAAGTCGCCCGTTAACTTCTTGAGCTGATCGTGCAGATCGGCCAATTCCCGTTCGGTCTTCGTTTGGTCGCGCAGCGCCTCTTCCAGGTTCAGATTCGCGGCGTCCATTTCAAGAATCGCGCTGTCCAGCCGGGCGCGTTGCTCCTGGACCAGCTTGCGCGCCGCGGCGACGTGGGCTTCGAGTCGAGTCCGTTCGCTTTCGCTTGCCGCCTCGCCGGCCTTATCCACGGCGATGTCAAAAAGGCTGGAAACAGAATCGAAATCGGCCTTCGCCGCCTGCTGGGCGGCGTCGGCTTTTGCCTTGTTGCTTTGCAGCGCCGGAACCGTCTTTCGGTTCTCCTCCTTGAGCGCCTTCACCTTGTTCTCGGTTGCCTCGATCTGCTGTTCCAGCTCGTGAATCTTCGTCATGTTGTCGGAAGGCGGCAGCTTGTCGAGCATGGTGCGCTCGGCGACCGCTTCCTCAACATCCCGGAACTCGCGCTGAATCCCCTTGAACTCGCGGAAATAATCCTGCGCGAACATCCACACCGTGCTGAGCAGCAGCAGGATGCACGACACGCCAAAGACGATATCGAGCGTCCGTTGACTGCGATACGGTTTATCCGTGGCGGCCATAAATCTTGAGAAGTCGGAAGTCAGAAGTCAGGCGTCAGAATGAAGACCGATTTGCCCATTCTGACTTCTGACTTCTGACTTCTGACTTCTTCTCCCTAGATGTTGAAGAAATACTCCGGAATAAAAACGATGTACTTCAAGTTCAAGGTCCAGCGCAGGATCATCTTCAGCGGCAGGGCGGCCATGAACTGAAGCAGGTTCACCAAGAGGAAAAAGCGGATGAAGCCCATCTTGATGAAGAACTGCCGCATCACCGTCCGGGCCAGCAACGGCGGCAACAGGAACAGGTACGCGAGCACGATCGCGATGCCCGGCAGCTCACGGTAGTACCACGGCATCCCTTCGACGCTGCGGCCCATGCCGATCCAGAAGTAGTCCGACAGGTTGACGTTGTTCAGCGGCAGGACCTTGTGCGGGTCCCAGTATTCGTAGGGTCCGAAGAAGTTCCAGTTCGGCCCGCGGAGGAACGTGCCGAGGACAATCAGCACCACCCACAAGACCAGGAAGCCGAATAGGAACATGCTCAGCGCGAACTTCCGCTGATTGAACGTGAAGTAGCCGTTGCCTTTTTGGTTGAAGTCGATGTATGGGATCGCCACGAGGCCGTTGATAATCATGAGCGGCAGCACGATGCCGGCCATCCACGGGTCGTAATAGACGAGCATTTCTTGCAGGCCGAGAAAGTACCACGGGGCCTTCGATGGATTCGGCGCTTTGGCGCTCGTGGCCGGCTGTTCCAGCGGGGCTTTCAGCAGCACGGCCCAGACGACGAGCACCACCGTGCAGACGATCATGGCGATGAGTTCGGTATAAACCAGATCCGGCCAGACAAGAACTTTGTCATCCTCCAGCTTCTCCAACGGCGGCTCGCCGGCGGCGATGCGCTGATCGTTGATGACGCCCTTCCGCAGCGCCAACCACGTGAAAAAGCCGACGGAGAAGATCAGCATCACGATGGGAACGTTGTCTTCTTTCGTGATGATCTGCTGGAACTCATGATCGGTCATGCTCCAGCCGCCGAAGAGCAGGCCGAGGTTCATCATCGCCCACGCGATCGGCGGGTCGGTGAAAAACGCGCGGTAGCGGAGCAGGATGATGAAGCCAATCACGGCGCCCATGACATAGAGGATCGGCCCCGCCTGCCCGCCCATCGCCCCCATTATGCTCGTGGTCATGTCCCGCAAGCTGCCCGGCAGCGTCCAGCCGGCGTGGAACAAGTAGGCGACCGCATGAATCAAAAACAGCCCCGCGAAACCGACCCAGATGGCGGCCTGTTTCGCATTCTTGACCACGCGCCGCTGATAAACGGCGTAGCCCACGTTCAACAGCGCCACCAGGAAATAGTAGACCGCGAGACCGGTCTGCGTGGAGTTGGCAAGGCTATGCGAATCGTTCATAGGTCGATGCCTTAATCCGATTTCAGATTGAAGATTTCAGATTGCAGATTTCCAGCGTGAAATCTGCAATCTCAAAGCTGAAATCACAAAGCTCCGCTGATGCCGCCATCCTTGCGCACCCGCCAGAAATGCACGGCGATCAACACCGCCGCGGCCAGCGGGACGGCGACGCAGTGCAAGACGTAGAAGCGCAGCAATGTATCGCCGCTCACGAACCGTCCGCCGATCAACAGGAACCGGGCGTCGCTCCCCGAGTGGATCAGCGGCACGCCGCCGACCTGCAACAGCGTCGAACCGGGCCCCTCGTTGCCGACGAACGGATGCGCGCGCGCCATGTTGCTGCCCACCGTGATGGCCCAAATCGCGAGCTGATCCCACGGCAACAGGTAGCCGGTGAAACTCAATAACAGCGTCAAGACAAGCAAGATGACGCCGACCCCCCAGTTGAATTCGCGCGGCGGCTTATAACTGCCCGTCAAAAACACGCGATACATGTGCAGCCAGATCGTGATGACCATGGCGTGGGCGCCCCACCGGTGCAGCTCACGGAGGATGCCAAGCGTGACCACGTCACGAAGCGCGAGGATGTCGTTGTACGCATGCTCCAGCGTCGGCCGATAGTAGAACATCAACAGCACGCCCGTCACGGTCTCGACCAGGAACAGAAAGAACGTGAGCCCGCCCATGCACCACGTATAGCTCAGCGCGATGCCGCTCTTGCGCACCGACACGGGGTGCAGGTGCAGGAAGACGTTGGTCAGCATCACCACCACGCGGTTCCGCCGATCGCGCGGCGCCGGGTGGCGGAAGATGCTTTTCCAGACTTGGGAATTGCGGATTGAGTCACCAACCGACATATCAATTCCTCGATTTTAGATTGCAGATTGCAGATTGCAGATTGGCAAGAGCGCGCCTGCGCCGGTGCTTTCAATCTGCAATCTGCAATCTAAAATCTGCAATCACACTTTGATGAACGACTCCGGATTATCCCACTGCTGTAGCTCTTTCTGAAACTTCTTACTCTTGTCCACAACGAGTTGCCCGTCGTCGCCGATGCTGAGGCCCCAGCGTTCGAGCGGGCGCGGGGCGGGGCCCTCGAAGTTGACGCCGGTGATTTTGAAGCCGGAGCCGTGGCACGGGCACTTAAACTTCTCTTCGCGCTCCAGCCAGTTCGGCGTGCAGCCGAGGTGCGTGCATGTGGTGCTCAGCGCATAGATGATTCCCTGATATTTCACGATCCACGCGTTCTGATCTTTGAAGCGCTCGACGACCTTGCCTTCCTCGTATTGATCGGGAAAGCCGACCTTGAACTTGCTCGGCGGCTCGGACAGGACGTTGGGGAAAAGGAAGCGCACGGTGCCGAGCGTCATGCCGATAAGCGACACCGTCAACGTCGTCCAGGCGATGGCGAACCAACTGCCGAACAGACTGGCGAGAAAGAACCGCCGCGATTTGCCGGCCTTGGCCGGAGCGGCCGGCTTCGGCGGAGCGGCGGGCTTTGGCGGCGGCGGGGCAACGGCGGCGCCGGACGATGCCGCCGGGGTTGGTGTACCTTCAGACATGGTGATCGCTTCGCTCCGTTCGATGGACCGTCCGAGGGCGGTTTCTCGGCTTTGTATGAACGTTTTAGGGCCAGGGCACGGCTTGTCAACCGTCGTGAGCCCGGACCGAATGCTTGTGTGCGTTTCCGGCAAACGCAAAGGGGGTGCCACTCGGAAGTGTGCCGTTTTTGCCTCTCTGCAGCGATTGACGTGCGGAATGGTTCCCGGAAGTGGCAAATGGCGCGCGAGTCATTCCCGGTTTCGAGAACTGCCTGTAACCGCGGCGGGGGCGAGTAACTGAAAAAAAAAGAAGCTGCGGCAACGAAGTGCGCGCCGAACGCTGGGCCTCACTCTCTTGCCGGACGTTTGCGTAGAATCAACTTCGTTCCGAATCCGCGAGGGCGGATTCGCCGTCGTGGCCTACGCAATATCGGCATCTCATTTTTGGTCTGCCCGTTCGAAAACGATTCGCCCGGTCACCGGTTACGACACGCCGCCGCGCATGAAAGGGAAGCGCAAGCGATGAAAGCCAAGCGTGTACACATGAAGCTGAAACGGACGCCGGAAGTCGGAGGGTGCGCCTCCAGGGCCGCGATGTGCGTCTGCGCCCGTTGTTGGAAATGCGGTCGCCCCTCAACCGCGTAGATGACAATGCAGGTGTCGAGGTAATCCGTCACGCACCTCTCCTACGTCGGCGGCCCGGTCTGCGTCTGTCCCCATAATTCCTTGCACCGCTCTTCGTATTCGTCCTCTTCTTCCTGGCGAGCTTTTTGTGCGGCCGCCAAATCCTGATCGCTGAGGCCGACGAACCCGCGTTTCTTCTGATCCTGTTGAATCTGCTGGATGACTACGGCCAAACCGGCGCTTTTCTGCACAGCAGCCGCCAAGGGCTTGACGGTCACTTGCACCCGCCCCGCCGACAGCTTCGGCGGTTCATCCAATTCCAGCGTGCCGTCTGGGTTCAGTGTTCCTTCCACGATGATTTCCGGCTGGCTCATGATTTCACCTGTCGCTTTCGCACTGTTTGGATTCTATCGCCGAAAACGGTGAAAGGTCTGGGATATCGCCTGGGAACGAGTACCAGTTTGCCGCAACCCCGATCGACTTCGCTCCACAGCGACATGCAACCACGCGGTCTTGGTTCGACACGCTGTTAGCGAGGCTGCATCATCGCCCGAATGTTCTCCCCATCCACCGGCCGAATCACCCCTCGCTCCGTCACAATCCCCGCAATCAACCGTGACGGCGTCACATCAAACGCCGGATTGTAAACATGCACACCCTCCGGCGCCGTCTGCGTGCCGAAACCGTGCGTGACTTCCGCGGGATCGCGTTGCTCGATGGGGATGCCGTCGCCCGTCGGCAGCGACATGTCAAACGTGCTTGATGGCGCGGCAACATAGAAGGGAATGCCGTGCGCGTGGGCCAAGAGTGCGACGCCGTAAGTGCCGATTTTGTTCGCCGTGTCGCCGTTGGCCGCGATGCGGTCGGCGCCGACGATCACGAGCTGCACGCGGCCTTCTTTCATCACCTGCCCGGCCATGCTGTCGCAGATGAGCGTCACGTCGATGCCGCGCTGTTGCAGCTCCCAGGCGGTCAAGCGCGCGCCTTGGAGCAACGGTCGTGTCTCGTCGGCGAAGACGTGAAAACGCCGTCCCTGTTCCGCCGCGGTGAACAGGACGGCGAGCGCGGTGCCGTAGTCCGCAGTGGCGAGGCCGCCGGCGTTGCAATGGGTGAGCACGCCGTGACCGTCGCCGACGAGGCCCGCGCCGGCCGCGCCGATCGCCCGGCACATCCGCCGATCTTCTTCTTCGATGGCCCGCGCCTCGTCGAGGAGAATCTGCACGAGTCGCGCCGGCGGCAACTCCTCGGTTCGACCGCGCACGCTGCGTTCCATGCGCTTCAAAGCCCAAAAGAGATTCACCGCCGTCGGCCGGCTCGTGCGGAGATAATTTGTCACTTCGTGCAATCGTTGCGCGAAGGCGCCGCGGCTGCGATCCGCGAACCGCTGCACGCCGAGCACGACGCCGTAGCCCGCCGCAACGCCGATGGCCGGCGCGCCGCGCACGCGCAGCGTGCGGATCGCCTCCCACACCTCCTCGACGGTGCGGCAAGCGCGGTATTCAAGGCGCGTCGGCAGCAGAGTCTGATCGATGAGCCGAAGGAACCCGTCGAGCCCGCCGACCCATTCGAGCGTTCGCGGGACTGAGTTTTCTGGATTCATGGGAGAGGTCATAAAATGGGTAATTGACGCGCCGAGCCCCGAAAACAAGCGACAAAGCAGAGAATAGCCACCGCGTCACTATTTAGAAAAGGCGGCTTCTCATGTTTCGTCGTAACAGCTTATCCTGTAGTCTGATATGTCAGTCGTAAAATAAAGTCGTACCCGTGTTTAGAGGGCAAAAGCGGCCACGTTTTTTTTGCGCCGCGGGCGTTAATGAACACCAGGCGGAGTCAGTAATTGCAACGTCGTTTCGTGTAACCTTCCGTTGGTCGCCACCACGTCAGGCCGTTCGAGATTGATAGCCCCGTCCCACGCCGTGAACCGGCCGCCTGCTTCCTCCACGATCGGGACGAGCGCCGCCATGTCCCAGGGGTGCAAGCCGTAGTCCACCATTACGTCGGCGGCGCCTTCGGCGACGAGCATGTGGCCCCAAAAGTCCCCGTAGCCGCGCTGCACTTGCACGCGCTCGGCAAGATCGGCGAGAAGGTTGTGATGTCCAGCGGCGCGGAAGCACGAGAGATTCGTGTAACACATCGTCGCGGCGCGCAGCTCGGAGACGTCCGAGACCCGCATCCGCCGCTCGCTGTGATAAGCCCCGTCGCCGCGGAGCGCGTGCCAGCTTTCGTGCAACGCCGGCGCTTCCACGATGCCGGCGATCAGCTCGCCGCGGTGCTCCAGACCGACCAGCGTGCCCCACACGGGAATGCCGCGGACGAAGTTGCGCGTGCCGTCGATCGGATCGATGATCCAGCGAAAACCGGACGAGCCGGGCTGGTCGCCGGATTCTTCCCCAAGGAAGCCGTCCTCGGGAAAGGCATCCAGCAGCGTTCTTCGGAGATACGATTCAGTTTCACGGTCCGCGATGGTGACGGGAGTCTCATCGCGTTTCCACTCGACTTCGAAGGAGCCATCGAAGTAACCGAGAGCAAGGCGCGCTGCAGCGTTTGCGGCGTTGCGCGCCGCGTCGTATCGGGCTCGCCAATCGGATTGCAAAGTTTGGTGCTCCTTGCCGCTAGCGCAAACCTTCTTGGCGCAAGAGATCGTCCGTCCATTCACGGTCTTCTTTGCGGAGAGCGGGTCGCGGGTCGCGCCGATAGTCGATTTGTTCACGCAGCGAGCCCACGTCGTAAGCCTTGCTCAACAGGGCTTGCAGATCGAGAACCGCAGATTCATCTTCCAACAGCGGAACCTGGATGCAAGGCACCCGATTGCGGAGCTGAATGAACCAAACTCCAAATCGGTTTCCCGCACGCGCGCGGTGCAGGCTCGCGAGGTAATCGTAGGGGGAATACGGTTCGAGCCAGGACTCCGGCACGGCGCACGTATGGTTTCCCCCGCGGAGCAAGTCGATTTCGAGCAGGTGAGTCCGGCTCTTCAAGAGCTGCCGCTGCTTGCGCGAATAGAGCTTTCGCCCTGGACTGGTTTTCTTCTTGTTTGCGGGACTGAGAATCTCGATAGCGGTCACGATCCGACTCTTTTTGCCGAGTCGGACGATCTCCAAGAACGGCTCTTCCACTTCCAGCGGGTCCGCACTGAGAATCACAGGCGGATCGGCCACTAAAGCACCCGTGGAAACTCGCTCCACCGGCGGCCGTGGGAACGCTTGTTCTGCGACCGCCACGTCGGGTTCGATCTCGCGTTCCGGATGAACAACGTAAACGCGCTCCCCCACGTTTGCGACGTACCCTTTGGGAAGAATGGCGTTCAACTCTTGCCAGGCGAAGTGAATGAGTGCGTGATGGACCTCGCCCCACCACGGCGGGCCTTCCAGCCAGGGGTCCATGCCGGGAAATGGGCTCGGCACGTTTGATCCTCAACAAAGAGTACGCGGGACGCCTCCTTATTCTGCCTTAATGCTTCGCCGGTGTCACTCGATACTTCACCGTATTCGGCGTCTCGTCCGGTGGCCGTTCATACGGCAACGACTTCACGAACTCCACCAGGTCATCGACCTCCGAGGGCTTCAACTGGCTCGTCTTGCCGTGCTTGTCTTCCTTGTTGCACGTCGTTAACACGTCGCGCAGCGTCTTCGCCTTACCGTGGTGCAGGTACGGAGCGGTGCGGTAGACGCCGAGCAACGTCGGCGTGTCGTACAGCGGCCCCATCTTCTCGCTCGGATCGTCCCTGCCCGTGCCGATGTCGTGCAGCTTGAACGGCTTCTGCAAGCTGCTGTCGGTGTAATACGGCCCGCTGTGGCAACTCGCGCAGCCGACTTCCTTGCTGAAAAAGAGCGTCTTGCCACGTTCCGCCGGCGGCGACAGCTTGCCCGGCGCGGGCACGTGCGGCGACAGCGTGAAGTCGAATGAATTGCAATAGATCGCCAACGCGTCGAGATCTTTCGAGCGGCCGGCGAGGTCTTCCTCCAACTCGGTCTTCGCAAAGCCCAGTTTGCTTTTCATTGGGCCGCCAAGCAGACCCCGCCCTTGCATCAGCCGGCCGCGGATTGTGTATTCGAAATCCTGGGCCTCGTCGCGGTCCGCCGACCAGTGCAGCGGGTGCGTGTGCGCCATGCCGAACAGGGCGGTCGTCTTCCGCAGCCCTTCCGGGTTCTGCCACACGCGGCCGTCGGTGTGGCCGTCGGGATGGCAACTCGAACAGGCGATCCAGCGGCGGCTCGTCATCGGCGGCAATGCGGTGTTAAACAGAATCTTGCCGCGCACCCACTCCGGCGTCTTGGGCGGGTCGCATACCTTGACGGTCGTCAATTCACGCATCGACTCGGCGTCGTAGAAACCAACGGCAAAGTCCATCGCGTTGTAGATGTAGACCGTCCTGCCGTCGGGACTCGTCCGCACTGCGCGCGGATTCTTGCCGACCGTCTTCGCGAAGCCGAAGCGCTCGATCTCCTTGTAATCGTCGTCGATCACGTCGGAGATATTCATGTCGTTCGTGCCGGCGTAGATCGTGTAGATGCGCGTGCCGTCGGGCGAAAGCGCCGCCTCCCACGGATTCGTGACAACGTAGACGTTGTTGTAAGTATCCATCGCCACCGACGTGCGCCGCTTCGAGCCGGTGGCCGGGACCAGATCGCAGATTGACACGTGAGGAAAAATCGAGCCGCTGCTGTCCGCCACCTCGATCTTCGAGCGGATGTGCGACAGATACGCCTTCGGTCGTCGCGGATGGACGACGACATTGCGGCACAGGTTATCGAGCGACTGGCCCTTCCAACTATCCACGACGGCGCCGGTCTTCAAATCCACGGCGTGTAACACGGCGGTGTAGAACTCGGTGACATAAAGCCGATTCTCGTCCGGGCTCAGCGCGATGCCGCGGATATGGGAGCCGACCATCAGCTCGCGGACGACTTTCATCGCTTCGACATCAATCTCACTGACCGTGCCGGGATACTCGTGCGTTACCCACGCGCGACGGCCATCCTTGCTCGCCACGATGCCGTACGGTTCGTCGGCCACGGGCAGCTTCGTCACGACACTGCCGGTCGCCGTGTCCACAAAAACGACTTGGTCCTCGTGGTAAACCGTTACTGCGGCAAGCGGGCCGGCGCCGATCCACGTCACGCCTTCCGGTTTTTCGCCGACTTTGATCTCGCGGAGCGCCTTGCGAGCAACGGCGTCCACGACCGTGACCGTGCCGTTGTCCGGGTTGGCGACGAGCAACCGTGCGCCGTCGGCCGAAACATCCATCAAACTATTGGACGAGCCCGCGAACAGGGCGGGGCAGCAGGCGAGAAGCAAAACGAGCGACACCGATGTCGTTGCGCGGCGCATCATGCGAAATCCCTGAGAGGGAAGGCTGGGTTCGTGGCGAGAAGATATTATGCTTCCCAGCGATGAACGATGCAACCGCGCTCAGGCCGCAGCGGCGACGTGATAGGTGTGCGCCCCGTTATCCTTGACCTCGATCACGCGGTGTTGATCGACCAATTCGGTCAAAGCGCGCAGCACTGTGTTTTCACGCCAGCGCATACGGCGGTGGACGAGTTCGTCCATCAATTCCAACGTCGTCAGGGGCCGCGCTACTTCGTGCAGAACTTGAACCACGTCGTGCCCGCAGTCGGCAAGAACACTTTGAGACAACGCGGGCGCCGCCGCGGGGGTCGGGGCGACGAGCGCTTGCAATACTTGCTGCTGCTCGCGGATGGCCGCAAGTTGATCCTCAATGAGCGCAAGCTGCTGCCGGATTGCCGACAGTTGTTCCGCGACGCGAGCATTTTCAACCGGCATGATGACGGCGCCCCCAACGTGATGCTCAACAAAAGACCAGAAACGAAACGCATGTGCAAGGAGTATGCCGGCACGTGAGGTCGGATCGTTTTTCGTAGCACGCGTAATCGCATCAGCGTCCTTCATTCGGCATCGGGAGCGTCAGCGTCACTTGTGTGCCGCGCCCCGGCTCGCTCTCAATGCTCGCGCTGCCATGGTGCAGGGCGGCGATGCTCTTCACGATGGCCAGGCCCAGCCCGACGTGGCCGGAATTCCCGGTTCGCGCCTGATCGGCTCGGTAAAAGCGGTCGAAGACGTGCGGTAAATGTTCCGGCGGAATGCCGGCGCCGGTGTCCGCGACTTCCACGTGGGCGAAGCCATTATTCAGGTGAGCGCGAAGAGTGATTGAACCGCCGGACGGCGTATGCGCCAACGCGTTCGCGACCAAATTGCTCAGCGCCCGTTGAAAAAGCGCGCGGTCGGCGTCGATCGCGAGGTTGCCCGGCGCTTGCACCGTCAAGTACACGCCGGCTTCCGTCGCCGCGGCTTCGTAGAAGTCGCGCACCGCTGCCAGCTCGCGGCCCACGTCAATGCGTTCGCGGGCAATCTGCGTCTGCGGGTTTTCCGCGCGGGCGAGGAAAAGCAGGCTGTCGATCAAGCGCGCCAACCGGCCACACTCTTCCAGGGACGAGCCGAGCACTTCGCGATACTCGTCCGGCGAACGGGCTTTGCCGAGCGCCACCTCCGCCTCGCCGCGCAGATTGTTGACCGGCGTTCGCAACTCGTGGGCGATGTCGGCGGAGAAACGGGCCAGGCGTGCGAACGATTCCTCCAAACGGTCGAGCATCTCGTTGAAAGTCGCCGCCAACGTGTGCAGCTCGGCGGGGAAGCCGGTAGGTGCGATGCGCTCGTTCAGCGTCGCCGAGCGAATGCGCCGTGCGGTGGCCGTGATTTCTTCCACCGGCCGCAAGCCGTGCTTGGCGATGCGATAACCCAAGAGCGCGCAGAGAATGCTTGCAACCGCCAGCGTCAGCCACAAGTTTCGGCGGTAGCCGGCGAGCAGGTTTTCCTCCAAAGTTCGATCGAAAGCGATTTGCACGACGCGGCCGCCGGCGCGTGCCGCAGTGAGGCGGTACGATTTGCCGGAAACCGTCTCGACTTCGTGTCCCGTGCTTGGCTCAACGTCTTCGTCGACGGCGGACGGAAAAACGCTCGGCGGCAACTCGTCCGCCATTCCCGGCGTCTCAAGGAGCACAGCGCCGGCGGCGTTCATGATGCGATAAGAGACCGGCGCCGACGCCCGCGCCGACCCCCCCGCGACGACGCGTTGCAGGCCGCCGCCGTCGCCGGGATCGTCATGCACCATGCGGCGCAGCGTACGCACCCGCTCCACGAGGTACTCGTCGTCTTCGCGGTCCAGGTTCGAGAGTAATGCCCAGTAGAGAAAGCCCGACGCGGCCAGCAACACGAGGAAAGCCGAGCCCGCGTACCAAACCGTGAGCCGAGCCGCAAGCGACCACGGGCGGCCCGACGGCGTCTCACGGCCGGTCTTCGAGGACATAACCGACTCCACGCACCGTATGAATCAGCTTCT
Organism: Gemmataceae bacterium; assembly: GCA_041499805.1. Taxonomy (GTDB): domain Bacteria; phylum Planctomycetota; class Planctomycetia; order Gemmatales; family Gemmataceae; genus JBGQKZ01. The sequence continues at coordinate 63,786 of JBGQKZ010000002.1, read as the reverse complement.
TCTCGAAGGGGTCGTCTACTTTCGACCGCAGCCGCCGCACGTGGACGTCCACCACGTTCGTGTCGCTGTCGAAACGCACGTCCCATACCTGCTCGGCGATAAGGTGACGCGAAATCGCTTCACCCGTGTGCCGCGCCAGCAGCGAAAGCAGCGCGAACTCCTTCGGCGTTAAATCAAGGCGTTTGCCGCCGCGGGTCGCTCGGTGACGGATGAGATCGATCTCTAGATCGGCGATATGCACCACATCCCGACTGCTGCCGACTCTCCGCAGAATCGTCCGCACGCGCGCCAGCAGCTCCGTGAATGCGAATGGCTTGACGAGGTAATCGTCCGCCCCCAATTCCAGCCCCTTCACGCGGTCGTCGATGGCGTCCCGGGCCGTGAGAAACAAGACCGGCGTCGCCGTCCCCGCCTTGCGCAGTTCCGCCAGCAGCGACCAGCCGTCGCGCTTCGGCAACATGATGTCCACGATCAGGACGTCGTATTCGCCCGTGAGTGCCCGCTCCAAACCCGCGGCGCCGTCGTCGGCGCAATCCACGACAAAGCCGTTCTCGGTCAGCCCCTTGCGAAGGTAAGCGGCCGTCTTTCTTTCATCTTCGACGACGAGGACTTTCATGCGATTGCGTTCATGTCTAACAACCGGCGTCGCCCCGTTCAACCAAAGGCCGTTCGTTCCGCTTCCCTGCGCATCAGTTGCCAGAGCGACTCGACATGCTGACGTTCCGTGGCCTCGACTCCCACGGACACGCGCACCATCCAGCGTCCGGCTAGTGTCGCAGGCGTAAGATACGCCAATCCAGACCGGTTCACCCGCTCGGCCCAATCGCGGGTGTGCCGATCCAAGTTTTCTCCCTCAACGCCTGGCGGCTCATGGCGAACGCAGAGGGTTTGCAACGGAACCGGCGCCAGGACGCGCCAGTCCGGTGCGGCGCGCACCTGTTCTTCCAGCCAGCGTGCGTTGGCGAGATCGCGGCGCAACCGCGCCTGCAAGCCGGCAACTCCCTCAGCGCGAATCAAACACCAGAGCTTTAAGGCACGAAAACGCCGGCCCAGCGGGATGCCCCAATCACGAAAGTTCTTGACACGATGATCCGCCGCCGACTGCAAATAGCTCGGATTGGTGGACATGACGCGGACGAGGTGCTGCGGATCACGGACATAGTACAGCGAACAATCGAACGCCGCGCCGAGCCATTTATGGGCATTCACCACGAGCGAATCTGCCCCTTCGATTCCGTTCCACATCCAGCGGCATTCGGGCAGAATCATCGCCGAGCCCGCCATCGCTGCGTCGACATGCAGCCACAAGCCGTACTTCTTGGCGATGGCCGCCATTGCTGCGACCGGATCAAGCGCTGTGGAAGTCGTCGTGCCGGTGGTGGCGACCAGCGCGCACGGTTTGTTGCCGGCCCTGATGTCTCGGTTAATCGCCTCTTCCAGCTTATCGGCCCGCAGCGCATACGCGGGATCATGTTCGACCAATCGCAGATTCGCCTTGCCGAACCCCGCCAGCGTCGCCGCCTTCTCCACCGAGCTGTGGCTTTGACTCGACAGATAGACGATCAACGGCCGCTCTTCCGCCTGCAACCCGCCGCGGCTCAGGCCAAAGTCGGTGGATCGTTCGCGCGCGCAAAGCAACGCCACGAGGGTGCAGCTCGACGCCGTGTCCTGAATCACGCCGCTCCAGGCCGCGGAGAGTCCAACCATCTGCCGCATCCAGTCGGTGACGACTTCTTCCAGCTCCGTGAGGGCCGGACTCGATTGCCAGGAGAGCCCGAGAACGCCAAGACCCGTACTCAAGTAGTCGCCCAGCACACTCGCCAGGCCGCCGTTAGACGGGAAGTAGCCGAAGAACTGCGGATGCTGCCACAGGGTCAGCCCTGGCAGGATAATCCGGTCCAGATCGCGGAACACCTGGTCGAAATCTTCGGGCCGCTCGGGAGGCGACGCCGGCAGTTGGTCCTTGACCTCGCCCGGCGCCGTACGCGCCATCACGGGGCGGTCGGCCAAGCTCGTTCGGTAGTCGGCGATCCAGTCAATGACCCGGTGTCCGACCGAGCGAAACTCCTCGGGAGTCATCGGCGCCTCGAAGCAGCGGGTTTGGAAATCATCCAGATAGGCAATCTAGACACGGGGAGAGCTTGCCGCTACTCCGGTTGGCGCGACAGAGTCACAAATCGCGGCGTGCTTCTATCGGCGGGAGAGGTAGGGTCCGTCGCGGGCTGTCTAACGCTGCTGCGAAGAAAAGTATCAGCGACTTCCCGAGAATTGCTACAATTCGACTCGAATCCGCCGTAGAAAGCCGCTCGTCAGGAAACGAAAAACGCCACAAGATTCTGTTTCTCGTGGCGTTTGCATTAAGTGGACAGAGCCGGGATCGAACCGGCGACCTAAGGATTTTCAGACGCCCGAAGAGCAATGCCGAAAAGACCGAAAAACACCGGAGATTTAAGCAGTTTACACGCCAGACGGCCCACTTGCAATAGCTTGCGAGCGGAATTATTTAGTTGCAAAAAATGGCCGTGAAATGAGGAACTTCCGCGCGCGCTGCGGAAGATTCCGCAGGGTTGACCCACTGGGTCGCGACGTCACCCAATCGCATTACCGCCCCGCTGCCGCGTCGGGCGTGTTGGGAGCCGCCCAAGGGTGAGATCGTGGCAGAGCGGGCGGGTTCCACGCGGCGGGCGGGGCGCATAAAATTGCCCCGCCGGGCAACCGTGTAAGCGTGAAGCTTTTGCCGTCGGCGGGGCTGCCGCAAACGGTGCGGCTATGGATCAAGGTGCGGCGCCGATCCGCCGGAAGTGTTCCGCTACGTCAGCCGGCAGCTTGCTGCTCTCGAAAACCTCCACGTACCATTCGCCGGGCTCGTCTACGCCGTGCCACGTCCCGACGTGAGCCCCGCGGCAGTAAACGGCATCGCCGTCGCGCGGTGGCACAGGCTGCCACAGCGCGTACTCGCCGCCCTTGCCGCTTGCTTGGTATGGGCGACCATCGGACGTTGCTACGGTGCTTCCGGCAGGCCTGGGAGGTCCCACGTCAGCAGGGCAATTTCCGACTTGCAGTCTGGACATGGGAAAACCGTCCTTTGATCTTTAACGCCAGCTTTCAGGCGTGCCGCTTCCGCTGGCGTCACATCGGGAACTGTTTGCACGAACGAGTGTCCGCACGTAGGGCACGATACCTGTTTCTTCATCGTCGGTTACTCCCTACCGGGCTTTGCCCGCCCGGCCGCCGCGGGGAGTAACGAACCGCCGGCAGCCGGGCGAGCCAGCCGGGTAATTACTCCGGCCGTCCCGATGGGGAGTATTGTAGCCGCTACTTCCTCCGCGGGCGCTTTGGCGCCGTCGCCTTTGGCGGCCGGCCAGGTCCCCGGCGTTCGGCCGGCGTCCTGGATCCCTCCCGGAACTCGTCACACGAAACGCCGAGCGCGTCACAGAGAGCAGTAACGGTCTCCCATCCCGGCGAGCGTAGCCCTTGCTCGATCTTCGCCACGCCGAATTGATGTAGCCCCGCCTTGTCAGCCAACGCCCGTTGCGACAGGCCGGCGGCTTGCCGTAGCTCTTTCAGCCGCACGCCGAAAGCAACGTCCTGTTTTTTCTTCATGCCGCAAGTGTAGCCCCGCCGGGATAGTGCGTCAACGCCCGACGGAACCTAAAACAGAATTAGCCCACATGGGATTGACTAGCCCATATGGGACGGTACACTTAGTGCGTCGCGTCCACGTTGCCCGCCTGCACTTTCAGGAGTCCGAACCATGCGTTTCCTGACCAGCCTTGTGATTGCTTCGACCGTGGCCGCGGCCGAAGGGCTTCGCTTCGATCGCGTTGCCTTCATCGCCCTCGGCGTCGCCATGGCCGTCGAAGTCGCCTGCACGGTCTGGGCCGCGATTGTCGGCAAGAGGTCCGCCGCCGAGTAGCAGCGTCAACATTCCAACACCTTGAGTCGCCCGCAACTGAAAGGAGTTTTTCCGATGAACCGACGAAGCTTCATTTCGTCAGCCGCCGCGTTGGCGTTCACTGCGCCAACAGCAACCGACGCGGCGCCGGCCGTTTCCAGGCCAGCCGATCCGCCTGCCCCGGACGAATGGGACAAGCCGCCCGAGCCAAACGACCCGCTGGCGGAAGCGATTGCCGAAGCGCTGTGGCCCGTGCTGGACGCATGCTGGACGTTGCTCGTTGCGCACAGCAAGCTTGAACCGGCCGGCCCGTGCTTTTGCGATTTGTGCGACGAAGCCAGGGCGCTTCGCCATTATGCCGGAGTCTCGGAATCCGTTATCAGCGGCAGCTTGATCCACTGGCCTGCCTACGATCGTCGCTTGGCGACTTCCGCGAGACAAAAGGGCGATACCGCACACGCTGAGTATTGGGAAGCCTGCGTCGACGGCGACGATCTACGCCGAGCCGCGGCGCTCTTGAAGGTTCGCTCCGAACAAAAGCGCCGGCCGTCGTGAGCGATCCCCGTTTCCCGGACCGGAAACAAGCCCTTGCAACGGCGGCCTGTCGGCGATGCGTTGTCGCCGGCTCCGGTCCGGGTTTTCTTTACTCCGTGAAAGGGCGTGCCCCATGGACACGGCAGAAACGGTCAGCGTCGATCAAGACGCCTTGGAAAGCATGATGGTCCGCATGACGGCGGACGTGATGCAACGCCTCAACCAGAGCAGCACCGGCGCGCCGCTGGAAATGTCGAAAGCTTGGGTTTACCAGCGTCCCGAGCAAGTGAAGAGGTTGGGAGAAAACTGTGCCCCGTACTACGTCGGTTGGTTCGATCCGGACAGAAGGCGGCATGGCAAGTCGTTCGGCCCCGGCCCAGGCAGCAAGCGCGAAGCCTATCGGTTCAGGCGACAGGTCGAAGCGGAATTGCTGACCGGCACATACGGGACGAACTACAACCGTCAATGGTCACAGTTTCGCGCCGAGTACGAAAAACACGTCGTCAAGCTTCTTAAGGTCAAAACGCAGCAAGGAATCCGGGCGGCTCTGGACACGTTCGAGCGAATCGCCAAACCCGGCCGCGTGTCCAACATAAAAACGATGACGATTGACCTGTTTATCGCTGCCCGCCACGAGGAGAAATCGCAGCAGTCGCCGGGGCGAATCAGCCCCGCCACGGTCAACAAAGAGCTGCGCGACTTGAAAGCCGCGCTGAAAAAAGCGTGGAAGTGGAAGTACCTTCTCGAAATGCCCGACGTGAACATGCTCAAGGAACCCAAGAAACTCCCTTGCTACGTGCTGCCGGAACATTTCGAGAAAATCTACGCGGCCTGCGAAAGCGCCCGGCTTCCAAGAGGCGTGACAGGCTACAACGCGCCGGATTGGTGGCGTGCCTTGTTGTTGCTCATCATGCTGACCGGCTGGCGGATCGGTCAGGCACTCGCCCTTCGCCGTGACGACGTGAACTTTGAAACCGGAGAGGTTTTCTCCCACGCCGAAGACAACAAGGGCGGCCGTGACATGAAGCTCGTGCTGCATCCGCTGGCCCTGGACGGCTTGCGGCGGCTTCGCGGCTTTACTGCTTTGATTTTTCCGTGGCCCCATCACGAACGACGGCTCTGGCATGAGTTTTTGTGTATCCAGACCGCTGCCGGCGTGAGGCCGGATCGAAAAGACCACTACGGCTTCCACGATCTACGCAGAGCTTTCGCAACCATGAACGCGGACCGGCTTACACCCGATGCGTTGCAACGGCTCATGCAGCACAAGGATTACCAGACGACGCAAGGGTACATCGCGATGGCGCGACAGCTTCGCCCCGCAGCGGATAATTTATACGTGCCAACGATCCCACATATCGGAGTTTCCTAACCTGGTGCCGCCGCCGGATTGCCCGTCACTCGATCGCCGCATAATCCGGCGGCGGGGTTTGCAGCCAATGCCGCAACTCCCAGTCGCGAAGCGCGTATTCGGCTTCCGCCTCCGGCCCAACCCACAACCCGCAAGCCGGATCGTCCTTGCGCGTCATTAGCCGCAGGTACTCTTCGGTGAACGGATCGTAAGGCATTGGAACGCCCCGCGTAGCCCCCGCCGCCACATTCGCCGCCGCACGATCGCACGTCGCGAGAACCGGAGGCGTCGGCCGACGCCGCGGAATGCTGCGACAGGGCCCTGCCGTTGGATAGTGCGGCGGCTGCTACCGCCGACGAATTCCGCGACTCCGGCAGCCGGTACAAGCCGAATGCGTGTTTCAGCCATTCGATCCCACAGCAGCAGTGCAGCTCGATCGGCGGCGGCGCTTAATCCCGCGGCGAAGGCCCCGGCTACGGCCGCGGGAAGCCTAACGGCCTGCACTTCGCAGAAAACGAACGCGCTCTGCGTTATTCCTAAACGCCGGGACGCAGGCGCCGCGACTCTCACGGAGGATCCCCACGACGCCACGCGCACGTGGCTGCACACTTTCAAAAAGCCCGTTGACCGTGGCCGCGTCCGCGACCAAGTCCACGGAGTGAACGGTGTCGATGCTTTCGATTACCGTGCCGTGACTGCCCTTTTGTTCGTGGCCGTGGGCATTGTGCGAGAGGCCGAACAAGGCGGGGTTGCGCTCTGCGGCTTCCATGACGGGTCCGGCGAGGGGATGCGTTTTTAGAACATGCAGCTTGCGGGCGAACAGCTCGCCGCCCTTCGCGTAGACGCCTTCCAACCAGCCGAGCCGATCGTACGCGCTCCGCGACTCATTCGACTTGCCCGGATGATTGACATTCACCGCCTTCCGTTCGTAAAGCTTTGCCGCCTTCCTTACTGCCTCCGGCGTGTAGCACCGGCCATTTTGCGAATTGGCGCCGAGAATCTTCACGTTCTTGATTACGCCGGCCTTGCGGTCGACCGCCAACGTGCCGGCCTCAGACGTGACGTATTCGAGCAAGTGGACGCTGGCGCCGCGGGACGTTCGTTGCGTTGCTGTAGCAATCACGGTTTGAATCCTCCGAAAAAGTTAGCTCGCGCGATCGCGCGGCAATCCCCGCCTACAGGTCACCGCGCAGTGCGCCAACCGCGTCGTCAACAACGTCCCGCACTCGCACGCGACTTAGAGACGGGTCCAAGTCGTGAACCGCCGCGAACGCCAGCGCGTTGCGGACAAGTCGTTCCTGAATCCAGGTCAAGGTTTCCGCGATGCACAGGTCGGCTTTTACGCGGGCCGCCGCGAGCAGCTCGCCGCGCTTGGCCTCCACCGCCCGGCGAAGTCCGGCGCCAAGCGCGCTTCGCGCCGTCGCGATCAGCTCGCGGAAGGCGGAGCAACGATTCTCGAAGACCCGCTGCCGATTCGTGGCGTCAACGTATGCTGATTCGTGCTCCGCCGGATCGCTGCCGTCGGCGAGCGCCCGCCGCGCACGTCCCAGCGAGTCGGCAGCCTCTTTGTGGGCCGTCCGCGCCGAGTCTTGCGCGGCCGCCAAGTCGGATACCAGCTTATCGAGTTTCGCCGCGTCCTGAGAATTTGCCAGATAATCTTGGCCCGCGGCGAGCAGCGGCGAGCGCGTAGCGTCAACAATCCGTTGGGCAATGTGGGCACGCAAGTCCTCCATTGAACTGTCCGCGCAGAGGTCAACGCGAAATGTCGCCGGCGGGTAAGTGTAACCTGGCCCCTGCAATGGATGGTCCAGGTTTCCGAGCAGCAACCAAGAGGCAAGCCGCCAAGCGAGTTGCGGCGTTTCCGCCGGCGCCGGCTCGCGCTGGAACTCGGCAAGGCGGTTTTTGATGCTTTGTGGGTCGGGGACGCGCGTGGTGCGCTCGCCAGCGCCGTTGGCGCTCGTTCTTTCAGTCTGCACTGCGTTCATGGATGAAATCCTGTTTATGGGTTCGTGTTGCCCGTCGGCGACGCTGCCGGACGGCGCCACTACCGCCGCCGCCGCGTCGATTCCAAGTAATGCTGCATGGCGCCGGCCTGACCACGCAACCCGGCGAGGCGCTGACGACGCCGAATGGACTCGGCAACCTCGCCCGACTGCTCGCCGTATTGGCCGGCGATCGCGTTCAACAGCGTGATCGTTTCTTGAACCGTCGCGGCGTCAGAGGCGGTAAACGGGTGCCGCTTCTCAACAACGGAGTCGCATGTCTGCATAAGCCGCTTGGACAGGTCTGCGGCTTGGCGCGCAATCTCCTCTTCGCTCAGCGTTTCGTCGGCGCCGGTGGAATCGCCGCTCACGCGCTCACGCCCGCCGAATTCGCTTTTGCCCTTGATTTTCATTGCCATGATTTTCGTTCTCCTACCCGCCGCGGCGGGTGTTTGATGTCGTTCGCTGCCGGAAAATACTCTACACCATTCGTTGCAAATCCCCAAGGACGGGAATAACCCTTAGCTCGCTCCCGCAATCCCCGTCGCAATCTGCATCGCGTTTTTCAGCACCTCCTGTTTCGCCGCCCGCTCTACGGCCCGCTGGGACGATTCGAGCGCTTCCTTGACCACCTTTTCGATGATCGGCTTCAGCCCATCGGCGAGCTGCTTGCCCAACTCGTTGCCCGCTGTCACCTGCAAATCCTTTAGGCTCACTTCCAACTTGTTTTGGATGTTCGCTTCAAACTTTGTCGCCTGTTGCAAACGGGTGAGCTGGTCGCCTGTGCCGAAAATATCCATCACGCGGGCAACGTCCGGATTCGCCGCCCCGCGTTTATAGTCGTACGCGCCGAGCGCCTCGCCGGTGACACCGCCGAAGCGGTTGAGCAAGTCCCGCGTGTCGCCGGAAATCTGCCCGCCGGCGCGGAGCTGTTGCCCAGCCGACATGAGGCCGGCCAGCTCGCCGGGCGTCGCGTTAGCGAGGGAGCCGGTAAGGCCGCGCAGCCGCTGTTGCTCGGAATGGATTGCCGCTTCGTAGGATTTGCTGCGCTCGCGCGACTCCTCCCGCAGCGTTTTCAAGTCATCGACTTTTGCTTGCGAGATGCGCTTCTGGATGTCCAGCACACGGTTGTACGCTTGCTCTTGCTCTTTCAGCGCGTCGGCCATGCGCTTGTCAATGTCCTCGCCTTCGCCGGCCAGCGTGGGACGGAAGCCGCCGGCGGCCGCGGCGATGCGGGCGCGGCCAGAGCCGCCGCCCTCCAGCGCCTTCTGGCGGTCTTGCAACCCTTTCAGGCGAAACTGTTCCGGCGTGCCGCCCTTGGTGAACAAATCTCCCTCGCCGTACAAATCCCAATTAAGGAGTTTCCACATCGAAAACTTGCCCGCGTCCGCCCTGGCTGCCGGAATGAGGTTCTCACGCAGGTTGATAAGTTCATGTTCGCTGATGTCTTTCGTGAGCCGTTCGCGCCGTTGAAAGTCCGCCCGCTCCCGTTGTAGCGCCGCCACACGCCCGCCCGCCTGTTGCAGCGCCCCGCCCGCTTCGTACTGCTCGCGCAGCAGACCGGCGTCCGGCCGAAACCCGCCGATGCGTCCGTGAATCAAGCCCGCGAGCCCGGCCTGCGCGGTCCCCAACTCGCCCCGGCCGATGCCGAGCTGCCCGCCAGACATGAGCCGGCTTACGTCGATACCGGCGGCCTGGAGCGCTTCGCGCTGCGGATCGAAGGCACGGTCGGGAAACAACCGCGCGGCCTGCAAGCGGGTTTGGATGTCGGCGAGGCGGTCATACCCGCCCCGCGCCGTCGCCATGAACGGCGCTCGGGTCGCGAAGGCAGCTTCCTCTTTCGCCGTACCGATGCCGAGCCCGCGAGCAGCAGCGGTTTCCATCAGAGTTGCCTTCATCCGGTTCAGCATCGCGATTTGGGCTTTGCCGTGCTCCGTCATCTCAAACAGCGCGCTCCCCAAACTGTTTTGCAACTTCGGCGACGCCGACACGGCGACGGCGCCCACGGCCGCGATGCCGGCTGCGATGCCGCCGAGAACGGGCAGTAAGCCCACGGCGCCGACATGCAGGCCGGTTGTCGCCATCGATAAGCCGCGCATGGTCTGCGCGGCGGAGTGCATGGCGTATAGGCCGAACGTCATCTTGGCGAAGCGCTCGTCAACAGCGCCGCCTGTCGCGGCCAGCCCCAGCAACCCTTGCTCCAAAAACTTCACACCACGATCGGTTTTACGAAGATCCCCGGCGAAGCCGCTAAGTCCTCGTCCGGCCACCGCCGTCGCTTTCTCCGCCGCCGGGCCAACACTCTCCACGTCCTTGGCAGCGGCCTTGGCTTGCCCGCTGAGCCGCGCAAACCCTTCTTTGACGGAATTGTCCACCTGAGCCTTGATCGTGGCTACGACGGCCTTATTGACGGTTCCTGCGTCTGCCATGTTGAAACTCCCCTTTGTGCCTCGTTTCGTGTCCTAATTCTCCGACGGCTCCGTACCCATTGGCCGCCGCCGCTCAACGATTATTTCCTCGACCGCGGGTTGCGGTTGTGTCGCCGGCCGCATTGCCGCTTCCACGGCCGCGACTTCTTGGATGTATGCCCGCGTGTCCCGTTCGGTCGCCAGCTCCAGCGCTGCTTGCAGGCCGGTTATCAGGCTTGACGTCAGAATCCCGCCCTCGCCCGCGGCACGCAGCCGGAGTTGCAAGTCCTCCACGCGGGTAATCAGGTCCGCGACGATCGGCACGGCAAGGAAGAAATCCGCACGCGGGAAGTCCACCGCCTTATTCTCGTCGTTCATGCCGTTGCACCCCTCACCGCCAGTTCCGCCTGGTCAACGAACGTTACCGCCACGGCCAACGCGCTCCACATGTCCTTGCTGACGCCGTGCGTTGGCCCCGGCGCCGTCTTTGTCCCCGCCCGCCCGAGCCGGTCCAGCAACGCTTGCCGGATGTTGGGGTCCTTCGCGCGACAGTTGCCGCACAAGTGCAACTTCACTTCCTTGCGGTAGACGCGAGCCCACGCCTTCGGTTCCCACGCTTGGATGAAACGGCCGATCCAAAAGACCGTCTCGAATACTTCCTTGCCCACCGGCATCCCGAAAGACTCCACCATTTCGATTACCAGCCGGTCCAGGCTTATGGCCCGAACAAGGTCCAGCATGTCGGCATTCGGCACCATGCCCTTGGCGTCGATGCGGCCCGCGGCGTAGACGACGTACGCGCTTCGCGTCGGACCCGGATCAATGGCGAGCACCTTCATCATCGCGCCCTGGCCGGTGCATGAAACGTGTAAACGATCGCGCGCAGACCCGGCGGTCCCGGATGACGTGGCGGCCTCGCGCCGGCAACCTTGATTCGCGGCTTTGCTGGTGGCGGCACGTCGGCATCGACGCACGACAACGCGGCCTCGAATTTCGCGATCCTGTTCAACACCGCCTCAAACCCTTCCCCATTCCTGACGTTCAACGTCAGCCGCGTCCCCGCTGGCCACTCGCGATGGGCGATCACCAAGCCCGGCGCCGGCACACGCACGTAACCCAGCAAGGCGAGCTGGCCGGCAAGCGCGTTCTCGTGCTCGCGCACACGCTTGGCGGCTTTCCGCTGTTGCTGCTTCACGGTCGCCACGCCGAAACCCTCGCTCAATAAGTCTGCAAAACCGTGCAAGCACCTTCTTCTTCGGGCGGGTCAAACCAACTCGGCAGACGGCCCGCGGCTACCAGCGCGATCGCCAGGGCTTGTGCGGCGTCGCCGTGGGTCTCGTCGCGCGGACTGACCAGCCGCAACCCGTAGCTCATTGCCTTAATCTGCAAGTTGTGGAGGTCCCGCACGAGATCCGCGTCCGGATACAGGTCGATGGTCCGCTGTGCGAAGACTTCAAGCATCGCCGACGCCATGCTCTTCTGCGCGGACGGCGACGGCGGCGCCAGCTCGATCAACACGCCCGCCTCGGTCAACCTCTGCGTCAAGTAGCGGGCTTCCCACGTGTCAACGAGGACAAGTTGCAGGCCGTACCGCCGATGCGCGTCGAGCACCGCTGCTTCGATCTCGGCCATGTCGATGTGCTCGCCCGACGCCGGCTTCCACAGTTGCAGCTCGGCCAGCCTGTATCGGCCGGTCCCTTCCCGCGCGATGTACCGCGGCACGTTGAACGATTCGTGAATGAAGGGATGCCAACGCGGGTTTTCGATGTAGCCGCCCGCAGCCCTGCCCACAATCGCCAAGGCGGTCGCGTCGTGCGTGGCGGAGAGATCAAGCCCCGCGACAAACAACATGCCGGGCTCTGCCCCCGCCAACGGACCTTGGCGGGTGAACGAAGCTTGAATGTCGTCACGTGACAACGCGTCTCCTGACCCAAGCGTCCAGCGGTTGAGCCACAATCGGTCGAATGCCAACGGCGGCAGAAGTCGCCGCTGTTCGTCCAGTTGTGCCGGACTTATCCAGCTCGCTTGCGGTCCGTCCAGGTGTGAGAAGTGCCACGCCGGATCGTTGCGGATCGCCTCGCGGACACGCCAGGCCCACGACTCCGTAAACCCGGCATTCAGGATCACGGACATAACGCAGTTGCCGCGCTTGCCGGCCGCGGAGAACAAACTTTCCCAGAGTTTTTCACCCCGCCAATGACTGATTTCGTCGCAGGCAACAAAGTCGACCAAGTGACCGAACGACGTATCCACGTCGCTGGTCAACACGTCGATTCGTGAGCCGGTCTTGCGGTTAATCACCTTGGCGTTCTGCACGTCCAGCACGCGACCGATCCAGGGATTGAGGCGGGCTAACGTCGCAATCGCATCGCGGAGCAAGCCCGCCTGGTCGGAGTCCCCGGCCGCAATGATGCCGCGGATCGGGCGTGTGCTGAACACCATCGGCCATGTCGCCTGTACGGCGAGGTCCGCTGTCTTGGCATGACCGCGTGGCCGCTCCTGCCACGATCGGCGGCGAGGCGGAGCTGTGGTTGTGCGGCCCGCCATGAACATCCACGCCGGGTCCATCGCCGTGAAGTCGGCGTTTTGCCACCGGTCCGGGCGGAACGGTTGCGGTGTACCGTCGGCGTCGATAATGAGATACCGACGAAAGAGCGCCGGGTCGGCAGCCATTTTCTGCATCAGTCGATCGCCTGGCGTTGTCATTGACCGTGATTCTCCACAACCGGAAGCGCTTCCCGCACGCGATGAGCCGCCGCCAACGTGGCCCGCCACGCCCGGACCGCCGCGGGCGTGTTTCGCCGACACGCCGCTTGTGCTTGAACAGCCCGCAGCTCGTTCCACAGCGCAACGCACTGACCGCAGCCAACCGCGTTGGCGTGCGGCGATTGGCCGCCGGCTATGACCGTGGTGTTCATTCGGCACCGCCTTCGTTTTCGGCCCGCCCGCCGCCTACGGCTTCGCCAGAGCCGCGATCTCCGTCGTCAGCTGCCCGTTGTGCCGTTTTCGGGCTGCGTGGCTTGGCGGGCCTCTTGTGCGTTCTCCTGCTGCTGGTTGGCTGCGATGTTCTCGTAAATTTTGTCGAATATGTCGCGCGTATCGTGCCTGTCCAAGCCAAGGCGTTCAGTCGCGAGCTTCACCACGTCCTTCAAGTGACGGACGCGGCGGTCAGACCATGCTGCGGTTTGCTCTTCGGTCAAAACTCGTTTGCCGGCGTGCGCTTCGGCCAACCGCAACGCTGCCCGCCGGCTTTCACCCCACGCCACAACCGCAGCGTGAATGAGGAGCGCGTGAGCGAAGCCAACTTCGCCATGTGCGGCCACGACGGCGCTTTCCAGCGAACGGCGAAACGTGAAGATGCTGCGCTGGATGCCATTCGGCAAGCCGACTCTGCCGATCGGCACGCGGGCGATGGTTCCGGCCGTGGACGGCGGCGAATCCGCACCATCATCCACGCCGCAAGTCGCGGCGGAGACTGGTTTACCGTTGGCGCTTTCGGAGTTTGCAATCACTGGCTGCACCACCTTCTGCAAGACTGAAAACGGAACTTTCCGCAAAACGCTTTCGTCGTGGTGTCAATGGCGTCGGCGTTGCATACTACTGGCAAACGACTTACGGCGAGCGGCCGAACGTCTGAATCAAGGATGGTTCATCCTGGCACACTGGCAGTACCGCCGACGGCGATTTCGGCTCGGTGGTTGGCGGCGAGGTTATCACCCCAGGCACATCCGCCTCCGCTCCGCGCGTGTCTCGTTCCAGCGTTCCGCCAGCAGCACACGGCGTAAGGCAGGCCGGTTGCGGCGGATTGCTCTGGCCTGTTCGGTTGTCAAATGGCGTCCGGGCGAAACAAGCAAGGTCGCCACGCCGCTTTTGAAGGCAAGCTTGATCTCGAAGCCTTGTCTACGCAGCTCATCGAGCAAGGTTTGGGCACGTTGCCAGACGCTCACTGTTCTTGCCACGCCTTCACCTCCAATATCCGGACAACTCTGTTTCTGTCCGAGTATGGGACTCGGACCACGTCCGGCGTGCCCGTCATACTCGGACGGACGGACAGGGGGTCTTAAGACCCCCCTGTCCTGTCCGAGTACGACGGACACTCGGACACCCGGACGAAAAGCCAATCGGTCCGGGTTCGTCCGGGTTCGTCCGGGTACTAAAACGGGAGGACGTCAGTGCTCGGCGTAGGTTGTGCGGTTCCGCTTGGAGACCGCACAAGCCCGGGAGCCACTTTCCATCCTTTCCCGGATGGCACTCGCGCATCGACTTCCTGGACGCGCTTGGCGTTAAGCAGCCGCTGCGCGCTCTGTGTCATGCGGTCGCCGCTCAACCCGGCCAATGCCTTCACTTCGTTGCGGCTTGCCACCGGTTTTCCGTTTCCGATGATCTTGTCGATCGCGTCCAACACCCTGTTGTCGTCGCGGTCGGCTCTCTCCTTTTCCTGACGTTCCTTCTGCTGCTCGCGCATCTCCTGTTGGTTTTTGCGTGCCGCGGCTGCAGTCGCGATTTTTACAGCCCATTTCCTGCCCTCGAAGTTGTCATCAAGCTGCCCTTCCTCCACGTCGATGGACCAAAGCCCGCCATGCCCGACGGACCCGCCGGCGCTAAGCAACAGCTTGTGTCGCCCAGTGCCAGGCTCGAATGCTTTTTGCCGGCTGACCAGCAACCATTGTCGCGCGAACTCGGCGAGGCCGGAGTAGGCGAGATCATCCAGGTCGATTGGATCGTCGCCGGGTTTGATGTTCTTTTTGGTGTGTGCGGCGATAATCGGTGTGGCACCGGCGCGGAGGCATGTTCGCGAAATGGAGAGCAGCAACGGCCCCATCTGGAATTGATTTTCCGTGCGCAACTCAGATGAACCGCCGGCCAGCAACGCCAGATAAAGCGGGTCTATAATAACGACTTGCACGGCGTCCGCGACCAGCGCTTTATACAAGGCATCCATGTCCGCCGACTTTGACAGGCACGGCAACTCGAAATCCCACAGCACGCCGGCGTCATTGAATTCGACGCCTTTGGCCGCGCACACACGCTTGGCGGTTTCCTTGATGGTGTGCGGGCCACTTTCGCCGCTGATGAGGACGGTGCGCCGCCGCTCCTCGACCGCGAATTCGCCAAGGAAGGAATTTCCTGTCCCGAGCGAAATAGCGAGATCCACAAGAAAACTTGTTTTGAGCGTCTTTTTGGGGCCGCCAAGAAACGCGGGCTGGTTGAGAACGAGAAGGCGCCGAATGAGCCAGCGTAGACTGTAATCCGTGGCCGCAAACGTGGCCGAGTCGATGAACCGTGGGATGTAGGCGACGGCCAATTCGCCGGGCGGCTTGGTCGGTTTCACCTGCTGGAACTCACACCCAGCCAGGAAGACTTGCCCCAGCTCTTGCCAGGCGTCCGTGACGTCGCCGTCCGGCATCCGCGACGTCGCCCACTTCCGGAAGTCCTTGGCGCCGTCCGGCGGAAGTGTCCATTGCACCTTTCGATCGGGAAGCAGCTCGGCAAGCTTGGTGCTGACTTCTACGGCGCCGTCCCGGCCGGGCCACGCGCCGTCCGGTTTCGGGTCGTACTCGCCGACGACGACGATCGGACGATCTGGGGCAACCGCCTTCAGCAACCCGACAAGCAGCTCAACTCCCCCGGTATTGCTGGGACGACCAACGGCGCACAGGCCGGCGGCGCCCATCGCTAACGTATCGCTGGCGCCCTCGGGGCAGAACACCGGCCCGTCCGCGCCGCTCCAACCATCGGGAACGTAAAGCCCGCGGTTGCTGTCGGCCACGGCTTTCTTTTTCCCGTCCCTGAATCGTTTGATGATGCCGATGATCGTTCCGGCCGCGTCCACTTCCGGGAACGTCCAACACGGCATGGCGTCCCACGTTTTGGTTTCGGAGTTAAACTCTCGGTTGTCGGGGTCGAAGCCAATTAGGGGAAAGGATGAGAAGGAAGCTTCTGGCAGTCCGAGCAACTCCGCGAGCTCGCTTCGAAGAGGCGAGGTGAACTTCTTAGAAAACTCCACGGCCAATTCCCGGAACGTCTTTTTCTTGGGTACCGTCAGGACGTACCAAGGTTTGGCGTCTGCGCACGCCGGCGCCTTCGCGTGGCCATTGAGCAGCGGGTCGCCAACGCGACGGTATTGTCCCCACTGGGTGTTTTTTTTTGATTGGCCAAGATAGACCAACCCGGGAACGTTGCCGGACTGCTTGCGGCAGAGGAAGAAACCATCCTCGCTGCGCGAGCACCCATCTTTCGCCCCACACACTTCGCAAGGCGTCCGCGACGTAGCAGGCTTCCGTGTTGTGCGCGTCATCGGCCGCCGCCCTCGCTGGCGAGCCGGTTGACCATGACGATTTCTCTTGATAGCATGTGCGTGTCCTCGGGTAGCCGCCGGCGCTGATTTCGCTCGGCTTTTCCAGCGAAAACGGCGTTGCAAAAAGAATTGCTTCGGCCGCTTGGGGTGGGCGCACGCGTGCGCCTACCTTGGTCAAATCCCAGCCGCTTCCAATTCTCTACTTGCCCGCTCCGATGCACGTCGAATACGTGTTGCTGTACGCGGCACGGGTCGTTCGCTGCCACCGGCGACTTCGGTTAGCGCCTCAAAAAAGCGTTGCAGCGCTTCCCTGCTCGTAACCCATCGTCCCCCGACGCGGATTGCTTCCAGCTTGACGAGCTGGCCCTTGTGCGCCTTGCCCTCGGTGTCGATTGTCCTGGCGTGCGTGCCCTTGAGAACCCAACGAAAGATCGTGGAGAAAACGGTTTTCTTGGCGCCGCGTCCGGGCGGGATCACGCCGCAGGCGTCGTGCAGAGACAAGACTTGTTCTTTGGTCGTGTCGATCATGTAGATAAACCCCCGAGCGCGCAGCGGGGCGCGTCGCGTTGTGTTGTGAACGTCAACGGGAAAAGGCGGCGCTGCCGCCTACGCGATAGAAGAGTTGCTTACTCGGGATTCGCTGATGCGCTTGAAGTGCTCGGGATGCTCGTAGTGTTTTCGCGATTCTCGGGGCCGCAGCCCCATTCGCTTATGCAATCTTGTAGCAACGTCCGCCACAATCGGCAAGAGGCGGCGCGCTGAATAAGGCGCCGCCTCTTGCGTGGTGTCATCCTAACCGTTCCATCGCCGCCATTGCCTTCCCCGCGTCCAGCTCGGCGTAGACTTCGGTGACTACGGGGCTTCGATGCCCGAGCACCGCACGGGCCACGTCGATGCCAAACTCCCGGCGGATCTCAGTGGCCTTAGTGTGCCGTAGTTGATGAGGATGCCAGTGCGGCACGTCCGCCTTGACGCACGCGCGTTGTATCGCGAGCCCGTAGGCGCGCACGCCGTAATGGTCGCGGAGATGTTTTTTCGGCCGCTTGCTCTTCCTGCAAACCTGACTCGGCTGCACCTTCGTCTTGCGAGCGGCGCGTAGCTGTTGCATTCGCCATTCCATCGCATCGCGTGGCGTGAATAGGAACGCCTGCACGTCGGTCTTGAGGAAGTCCCGCACGATCGCTTGCGCCCGCGGCCCGAGCGCGATAACCCGCTTGTGGCCCCGGTACGCCGTCTTGTGGGCGCCGTCGGGTCCTTGATCGCTGCCGGGCCGGTACAGCCAAACCTTGCCGCTCATGTCGATGTCGATGGCCCGCATGATGACGACTTCACCGGGGCGCATCCCCGCAAGCAGTTGCAGGCGGGCCATCGCCGCCACGGGCGGGAGCAAGTAAGGCAACGTCTGGTTGACGAACGCCTCGGGGACGGGCTTTATCGGTTGCGTCTCGCGGGCGGATGATCGGCCGCGCTGCAAGCCGGCGACGGCCTCCAGCGCGCGCCACACCGATTCGTGGATCAATTGGTTTTCGACCGCCCACTTGAACATCGACCGAATGCGGCCAACCCGCTGATTGATGACGCCGCGGGAGAGTGACCGCTGCGATCCGTATTTCCTGTGCTCGTACCCGTCGATCATGATTTGCCGGATCGACTTCAGGGCGAGGGGCCCGAAATCGCTCGCCAACGTGCCGCCGTACAGATAATTCAGCGGTCGAAAACTCAGTTGAAAGTTGCCCAGCTCATTCGTCGGGCCGCCGTCGGCGTAGCGGTAGTGCTCTTTGGCATGGTCCAGGAAGCGTAGCAGCAATTCCGCGATCGTGATGTCCGGCGTAACCACGGCGCCGGACGTGGCGGTCGGCTTCAAGGCTCGCCGGCCGCCTGCTTTCCATTCGCTCGTGACGCGATCGTACTCCGCATGGCTCGCCGCCGTGCCGTACTTCCCCAAGAGAACGTCGCGGCGGTTGCCCAGGCCGTCGGTCAACGTGACGATCGCTTGCCCGGATTGCTTGTGTCGGCGGTAGGACGGGATGCGTGGTTTTGTCGGCATGGTGCAGCTCTCCCTTTTGGCTCCTGCGGAATCTTCCGCAGGTCTCAGGGTTTCGGCCGCACTGTCCGACGCGGACAGGTACGCTTCAAGATGCGTTCGGCGTTACTCTTACGTCAGTGGACAGAGCCGGGATCGAACCGGCGACCTAAGGATTTTCAGTCCTTCGCTCTACCAGCTGAGCTATCTGTCCGGTCGCAGACAGGCATTTATTGTAGCGGCGGACAAGGGTGGAGCAATGGCAATGGAAGCCGGTCGCGGGGATCGGCGAAGCGCGGTAGAAGCGCGCACCGAGACTCGGCCACCGCGGTCCGCTTACATTCGCCCAGTCCGATGAGTAACGGTGCAGGCCGGCGGCTTTTGCAACGTTTGGTAGACGACGCAGTACCGCTCGGTCAGCTTCAGGAGCGTGGCGACTTGCTCCGGAGTCGCATCGCTGTCGAGATCGAAGTGCAGCCGAATCGCCTGCATGCCAACTGGAGCTTCTTTACTGACGCCGAGCGTGCCGCGGAAGTCGAGGTCGCCTTCGGCTGTCACCGTGCCGCCGCGGATCGGAATGTCGAGGGCGGTCGCCACGGCGCGAAGCGTCACGCCCGCACAGGCGACGAGCGCCTCCAGCAGCATGTCGCCGGAGCACGCGGCCAGGCCGTCGCCTCCGGTGGCGGGGTGGAGTCCTGCCTCGATCAGTGCTTTGCCGGTGTCCACCCTGCACGTGATGTGCTGCGCATCGAGAGCGCCCTGAGCCCGCAAGGTGATCCGGGCCGCGGCCGGCTCTTCCCGGTACCGCGTTTTGAGCGGCGCTTGAAGCCCGCGCAATTCGTCCGCGTTCATGTCGGCTCCTTTTTCCTTACCCGGCTTGAGGCGAAGCGCGTAGTGAATCTGGCGGGCGATCTCCGTGAAGCCGCACGCCGGATACAAGTGCTGCCCCACCGCATTCTGGTCCAAGGTTTCAATGCGGGCCAATTCCAGGCCGGCGGCGCGGAACTGCGCGAGCGCATGTTCGATGAGCCGCCGGCCGATCCCCTCGCCGCGCGCCGTCGCGCGCACCGCCATATTCGGAATGAGTCCGACGCCCGCCGCGGTATCGATGCGCGTGGTGATGTAGCCCACCACCGCGCCGCGACCGTCCTCCGCCACCCACACGGCGGCCTGGGCGGATGCAACATCGTCATCAATATGTCGCGCCTTGCGCCAACGCCAATCGTGCCCGGCGACCATGCCAAAGCGGTGCTCGATGTACTGCTCGATGGATACGCCCTGGAACGCTTCGCGCGTGATGTCCTTCAGCGTTTCGCGGTCGGAATCGCGATACGGGCGGATGTTCATCGGCTCTCTCCGGCTGCCGGCAGGACGCAGCGCTGCACACGTTTCGCGCGCCCGACCATCTCGCGCTCCCCGACCCACCGCGGTTCGGCCGATTCTCGCACTGACCTGTCGCCGAGACAAGCGCCAAATCCGGCGTGCGGGTCGCGATACGTTTTCCGGCAGCTGAGAAGAAAACTGCACACGAACCTTCGTTATATCTTCCGCGAAAAAGTCCCGCTCAGGCGCGTAAATCCTTACGTGTACAAGCCGCCCGGCTTGCAACCCAAACACGGAAAACGCTTGACAGCGACATTCTGAGAATGCCCCTGTACAACCACTAGATGTTGTGGTAATGTTCCGATTCGTAACAAGATGTTCGCTGAACCTTAACGGCGGGCGCCGCTCTTGCGGGCCGTCGTGGTGCCGGCCGCGATACTGAACAAACTACGGACAGTGCGGCTCGGGGTGGAGGGATTCAGACATGGGTGTCCTGCCCGATTGGCTTATTGAACAAGATGTTAAGATCGAGCCGTTCGCCGACGGCGCCACGCGCCCCGGCGTCATTTCCTACGGCGTGACCAGCTACGGCTACGATGTCCGCGTCGGCCGCAAGTTCAAGGTCTTCACCAACGCCCGCTGTGCCGTCGTCGATCCGAAGAACTTCGACCCCGCGTCGTTCGTGGACATCGAAGGCGACCACTGCCTCATCCCGCCCAACAGCTTCGCGCTGGCGGAGACGGTCGAGCAATTCGAGATTCCGCGCAACATCCTCGCTATCTGCGTCGGCAAATCGACCTACGCCCGCTGCGGCATCATCGTCAACGTCACCCCGCTCGAACCGGAATGGCGCGGCCGCATCACCATCGAGATCAGCAACACCACCCCGCTGCCGGCCAAAATCTACGCCGGCGAAGGCATCGCCCAAATCCTGTTCCTCCGCAACGAGGCGGTCTGCAAAACCAGTTATGCAGACAAGAAAGGCAAGTATCAGGACCAGAAGGGTCTGACGCTGCCGTTCGTTGTGGAAAACCGCAAACCGAGTTGAACGAGTCGGGCACTCCGCGGCAACGAGGCCGGTGGGAAACTGGCGGTGGGGGCGCGCCGACGTTAAGTGAGCCGGCCACGATCATCGCTAGTCAAATGAGGGTCTTCATGTCGGAAGCGCCTTCGAAAACGCCGGTTTGCATTTATGTTGTCATGCCGTTTTCGAAAACGAGCGACACACATACCAGCGACTACTGGGACGAGCACTTTTCGGACTTTATCTGTGCCCGTGTCAAGGAGGTGACCGAAAAGGAGGCGTTGCTGTCGGGTGGATTCGCTTGGGAAGTTAAGAGGTCTTCTACTGCACAAGGTGGACCACTTAATTACGAAATCGTTTGGGACCTGCTACATGCACATATTGTAATCGCGGATCTCACGGACCTGAACCCAAACGTCCTTTATGAGCTAGGCGTTCGCCATGCATTGACCGCTGCGACGGCGTCGCGCCGAACGATTATGATTCAAGATGAGAACGCGTGGAAGTTGCCCTTCGACTTCACAAACTACGCTGTGGTCAAGTACCGCTAGGACAAAATCGACACATGGAAACACGATATAGCAGACCGTCTGAAGAGCTGCATCCAAGCGTTCCATTACAAAGACAATCCAGTTTCGATGACGTTCGCACAGCATGGCTTTTCGCTACAGCCGCAGGACACGCAAGATCAAGGGATGGCGAACGTGACCGGTGCGCTCGACGCCGTAGAACGTATGACAAAGCTCGGGTTTGACGTGAAGTGGCTTCAAAAACTCATAGGAGAATCGCTGCTAAAAAAGGACAGCGGTGGACAGGCATCTGAACTGAGCAAGCCACAATAGGTCAGAGCAACCGAAGGTCACTTGCCGAGGTTTAGGTGGTTCTATGCCTATCCGCTGATAACACGAGGTGTCTGACGATCCTGGGTACGCTGGCCGTTCCCTAATATCTCTGCGCTGAGACGGCCAGCGTACCCAGGATCGTCAGACAAGTAAAGTAAAAAACGGATTCGAGGGCCGCATTTATGCCCACATTACGTTTCCGCAATACCATCGATCCCGCGATCTGCCGCGGCAAACCGTGCAGCCGCGGCCTCCGCCACCCGGTCGAGACGCTGCTCGAATTGCTCAGTTCCGGGATGACGTATGACGAAATCCTGGCCGATTACGAAGACTTGGAACGCGAAGACCTGCTCGCCGTCCTGGCGTTCGCCGCCAGGCTAAGCCAGACTAAACGACTCCGATCGACGAGCTCGGCCGTAGAGTCTCTTGTTTAGATGGAGGGAATTACAATGCATTTCGGCGACGAGTCAAACACCTCGAACCAGATGCGCGAGATATTGCAGCCGTCTCCGATACAACGGGGAGTTGCGCCGCGGTGGGTCCTGAAAGGAGTAAAGCGAGCGATCGAGGAGGGGCGAATCCCAAAACTTGACGCTGCGCTTACTTCGGGGGGAACGGCCCTTGAGGAAGCAACCCGAGTGCTGGGATCGAGTTGGAGGGACCACGCAGGTAAACTCACCTGGGACGGAATTGAGTTCCTGATCTCAGAGCCTTACGCCGAGCGAATCGACTTGCGCATGCTCACCGAACTGGAACGGTTCACAAACGCTCTCGGGACATCGTTTTCTTTCTCCGCAAACTCAGAACATTTTCCAAGTCGCACAGTAAGAATCGTAATCGGTCCCACAACAGCGGACACAAACGAATACAGGAAGCACGAGTGGAGCAGCGCGATGGAGACAATCCGCCATCCGGTCGAAGCATAAGCAACTCGGCATCGATCGGCCGAACTCGTGGTCGCCGGCAAGGCAATTGGATGGGAAGCAATGGCCGAGTACGATGACCTTCCGGAGAAGCCATGAATCGAGGCGACGTAATCTCGATTCGCTTCCCGCACCCATCCAGCGGAAAAGAGGTCGCGAACCATGTCGGCAAAACGAAGAAAACTCCTTGGCCGCTACATCGTCGCCGATCCGAAAATCTGTCACGGCAAGCCGACCTTTGTCGGCACGCGGATCATGGTTTGGCAAGTGCTGGAACAGGTTGCGGAAGGGATGTCTTGGGATGCCATCATCGCCGACTGGCCTGACAGTGTGAGCAAGGAAGCAATCGCCGAAGCGTTGGAGTTGGCGCAACGCACATTCGTCGATCATGCCACGGAATACGGCCTTCCGGAGTCGAAGTCCGCGTGAACGTTGTGGATGAGAACTTCCCCGAAGGACAGCAAGCCATACTGCGGCGCTGGCGCGTGCGCTTTCGCCAGATTGGCAAGGACATTGGGAAAAAAGGAAGGCAAGACGAAGAAGTAATCCCGCTATTGCACAAGCTCGCTCGGCCGACTTTCTTCACCCTCGATGAGGACTTCTACGATCGATGGCTTTGTCACGCGGGGTATTGCCTGGTCTACCTCGATGTCCACAGGAATTTGGCGGCCGAATACGTCCGCCGATTCTTGCGGCATCAAGCATTCGACGACAAGGCGAAGCGAATGGGGCGCGTGGTCCGCGTCCATCCGACTGGAGTGGCGTTTTGGCAGGTGCGTCAGAACCAGCAACGCCATCTGTTGTGGTAGCGAGGCGCCGCGATGAATCCGCTGCTTCCCCGCATTACGATTGACCCCGCGATTTGTCGCGGCAAACCATGCGTGCGCGGTCTCCGCTACCCGGTCGAAACGCTGCTTGAATTGCTCAGTTCCGGGATGACGTATGACGAAATCCTCGCCGATTACGAGGATCTGGAACGGGAAGACCTGCTCGCCGTCCGGGCGTTCGCAACGAAGCTGAGTCAGACGAAGCGACTGCAGCCGGTGGGGCCATGAAGTTTGTCATCGACGCAGTCCTTCACGCAATCGACGACGCCCAAGAGCCGTGACACTGTAAAGTCTTCGATGACAACGGACGCTTGACATGCTATATGAACTGATGTATATGTATAGGTTGGCTTCGCGTCGTCTTCGCCCGAACCCGGAGCGCGTCATGCCATCACAAATCACGCATTATCGGTCGCTTATCGTCGATCGCAGCGCAAACCTAAGCCAATACACGACAAACAGCAAATCGAGGCTTGAAGAACCAGCTATCGCGCGCTCGCCCGGACGCAGGAAGTCTTTGAAATTGAACGGGTTAAGCCACGAATGTCCGGTCGTTTTTGCTTGCGTCGCCGTAACCTATTGGTGCCGCATCACAAGGGACAAATGTCCGCTCAAAAAACCGGACAAAAGCGGACACGTTCGTGAACGCAGCAGTGAAAATCGAGTTTGAGGATTCATCGCCTTTGCGGATTCATCGCCGGCCGCATTGAAGCGTCCCCCGGCATTTGGCTCTTAGCACAAGGAAGCACTCCCCATGCAGATCACCCGCCGCTACACCGTCGAAGGCAGCGATCCGTTTGCTGCGTTCACCTTCGTGCCGCGCACGTCGCGCATCGCGAATCCGGACGGCTCGGTCGTCTTCGAGATGAAAGACCTCCTCGCGCCCGACGGCTGGTCGCAGGTGGCGGTGGATATCCTCGCGCAGAAATACTTCCGCCGTGCCGGCGTGCCGCTGAAAACCGAACGCGTCCCGGAGCCGACCGTCCCCGAATGGCTCCAACGCAACAAACCCGCCGACGCGAACGGCGACACCACTCACCACTCACCACGAGACGGGCGCCCGCCAGGTCTTCCGCCGTCTCGCCGGCTGCTGGACCTATTGGGGCTGGAAGGGCGGCTACTTCACCAGCGAAGGCGACGCGCGGGCGTTCTTCGATGAAACTTGCTACATGCTCGCCGCTCAAATGGCCGCGCCGAACTCGCCCCAGTGGTTCAACACCGGTCTTAATTGGGCCTACGGCATCGAAGGGCCGTCGCAGGGGCATTACTACGTCGATCCCGACACGAAGGAAGTCAAGAAATCGACCTCCGCCTACGAGCGCCCCGCCCCGCACGCTTGCTTCATCCAGTCGGTCAGCGACGACCTGGTAAACGGCAACGGCATCATGGACCTGTGGGTGCGCGAGGCCCGCATCTTCAAATACGGCAGCGGCACCGGCACCAACTTCTCCTCGCTCCGCGGCGAAGGCGAGCCGCTCTCCGGCGGCGGCAAGTCGAGCGGCCTAATGAGCTTCCTCAAGATCGGCGACCGCGCCGCCGGCGCCATCAAATCCGGCGGCACCACCCGCCGCGCCGCCAAGATGGTCGTCCTCGATCTCGATCATCCCGACATCGAGGAGTTCATCAACTGGAAGGTCGTTGAAGAGCAAAAAGTCGCATCGCTCGTCACCGGCTCGAAGATTCTCAACCGCCGGCTCAACGCCATCATGAAGGCGTGCCATGAATGGGCCAACGACAAAGAGCGCTTCGAGCGCGCGAAGAATTCGGAGCTGCGGAAAACGATCGCGGAGGCCCGCGCGGAGTTGGTGCCGATCAATTACATCGAGCGCGTCATTCAGCTCGCCAAGCAAGGGTTCACGTCGCTGCGGTTCGAAGAATACGACACCGATTGGAACTCGAAGGCCTATTTCACCGTCTCCGGCCAAAACAGCAACAACTCCGTGCGCATCGATAACGGCTTCATGGAGGCTGTGCAGAAAGACGGCGATTGGAATCTTTACTGGCGCACGGAGAAGGCAAAAGCCAAACGCGAAAGCCGTGCGCCGAAGCCCAAGAAGACGCTGCGCGCCCGCGAGCTGTGGGACGAAATCACCTACGCCGCGTGGGCCTGTGCCGATCCCGGCGTGCAGTTCGATACGACGATCAACGAATGGCACACCTGCCCGGCGGATGGACGGATTAACGCGTCGAATCCGTGCTCCGAATACATGTTTCTCGACGACACCGCCTGCAACCTCGCCTCTTTGAACATGCTCAAGTTCTACGACGGCCGCTTCGATGTGGACGCGTTCCGCCACGCCTGCCGTATCTGGACGCTCATCCTCGAAATCTCCGTCTACATGGCCCAGTTCCCGAGCGTCCCGGTGGCACAGAAGTCATTCGACTATCGCACGCTCGGCCTCGGTTACGCCAACCTCGGCACGCTCCTGATGGTGCAAGGCATTCCGTACGACTCGGCGGAAGGACGAGCTCAATGCGGCGCGTTGACCGGCCTCATGCACGCGGCGGCTTATGCGACCTCGGCCGAAATCGCCGCGGAATGCGGACCGTTTCCGCGTTATGAGCAGAATCGCGACGCGATGCTGCGCGTGATCCGCAATCATCGCCGGGCCGCTTACCACACGAAGAAGGAGGAATACGAGGAATTGACCATCGCCCCGGTCGGCATCGATCCGATGCACTGCCCGGATTACTTGCTGCACGCGGCCCGCGCCGAATGCGACCGCATGCTGGAATTGGGGGAGAAGTACGGGTATCGCAACGCTCAGGTCACGGTGATCGCACCGACCGGCACCATCGGCCTCGTCATGGATTGCGACACCACCGGCGTCGAGCCCGACTTCGCCCTCGTCAAGTTCAAGAAACTCGCCGGCGGCGGCTACTTCAAGATCATCAACAGCTCGATTCCGCCCGCGCTCGCCAAGCTTGGATATACGCCGGCACAAATTGAGGACATCGTCCGCTACTGCCGCGGCACCGGGCTCCTCGAAGGCTGCCCGCACATCAACCCGTACAGCCTGAAGGCTCGCGGCTTCACGTGCGAGTCGATCCGCCGGGTTGACGCCCAGTTGCCGACCGCCTTTGAGATGAAGTTCGCCTTCAACCGCTGGACGCTCGGCGACGAGTTCCTGCGCGAAAACCTCGGCCTGTCGCAGAAGCAGATCGAAGCGCCCGATTTCGACCTGCTCCGCGCCATCGGCTTCACCAAGGAGCAGATCGAGGAGGCCAACGCCTACGTCTGCGGCACCATGACGATCGAAGGGGCGCCGCACCTGCTGCCGGAACACTACCCCGTGTTCGATTGCGCCAACAAGTGCGGCAAGATCGGCAAGCGGTTCCTGTCGGCGGAGTCGCACATTCGCATGATGGCCGCCGCCCAACCGTTCATCTCCGGCGCCATCAGCAAAACCATCAATATGCCGCACGAAGCGACCGTGGACGACGTGAAGGCGGCTTACACGCTGAGCTGGAAGCTGATGGTGAAAGCCAATGCCCTCTACCGCGACGGCTCGAAGCTGAGCCAGCCGCTCAACAGCGTCGCCGACCTGCCGGAAGAGGCGCTCGAAGCCGTGGCCGAGCCGGTCAAGATCGCCGAGAAGATCGTCTACCGCTACATCGCCCACCGCCGCCGGCTCCCCGACCGCCGGGCCGGCTATACGCAGAAGGCGCGCGTCGGCAACCACAAAATCTACCTGCGCACGGGCGAATACGAAGACGGCTCGTGCGGCGAAATCTTCCTCGACATGCACAAGGAAGGGGCCGCCTTCCGCAGCATGACCAACTGCTTCGCCATCGCCGTCTCCCTCGGCCTGCAACACGGCGTCCCGCTCGAAGAGTTCGTCGACGCCTTCCTCTTCACCCGCTTCGAGCCCAACGGCGTCGTGCAGGGCAACCCGCACATCAAGATGACGACGTCAATCATCGACTACATCTTCCGCGAGCTGGCCATCACGTACCTCGGCCGCCACGACCTCGCCCACGTCAGCGAAGAAGACCTCCGCGGCGACGCCATTCACCGCGACGACGAGGTGGAATTCGAATCCGAAGAAGTCGCCGAGGAACGCATCGTTGAGCCGAAGCCGAAAGACTCGTCGTTCGACGCCCCGCGTAGCGGCCACCTGCACCCGCTGCCGCAAAACGGCAACGGCCACAGCAATGGGAACGGCCACGCCAACGGACACGGCAACGGCAGTCCTGCCAAAGCCGCCGTGAAAGTCGCGACCGCGGGCGAGACGGTGAACGACCGCATTCGCTTGGCACGCCTGAAAGGCTACGAAGGCGACCCGTGCGGCGAGTGCGGGCAGTTGACGCTTCTGCGCAATGGGGCGTGTTTGAAATGCGATTCGTGCGGGGCGACGAGTGGGTGCGGGTGAGCGGCTGCCGCGATCGGCTGCCCTACGCTGATACACAGCCACTATTCGGACCGGCAGTTGCTGCGTTGTGCATGAGCCGGTACTCTACTCCCGATGGGGACCGACTTCGAACTCGTCGGCGAAATCACCGCAATCGAGATCATTGCGGTAAACGTCTCGATTCTAGAGCTGCGAAAACTGAAAGCTCAATTCGGCGGCCGACGGTGGCGGAAGCTCAAAGGTGTGGCCCTGGTGCGGTTTCCCAACGATGAAGTCCGCAAGGCTGAAGTGCATTGGTACGAGGCGCATGGCGTCGGGCGGCGTAAGATGAAAGTGAAGCGAGTCTTGGATTAGAGCGCATGAACACAACAAAAACACGCACACAATTCGCCGTCTGCGTCGACAGCAACGGCCATGATGATCTTCAAAGCTGGAAAGTCTATCGCGTGCTTCCAGACAAGAAGGCGGAGGAGGTCGGCTGCCTGCGCGTGATCGACGAATCCGGCGAGGATTATCTCTATCCGGCGGTCCGGTTCGTTCTTATGGAGCTGCCGGAAAAAGCGCGCACGCGCCTGCTGCGCGAAGCAAAGAAGCAGCGTGCGTAAGCATTCTGCGGGGTTTTCGACACGCCTCTTGTCAGAGTGAGGGTAGAGGCAAATGCCGCTTCTCGATCACTTCCATCCGCCGCTGCACGGCCCACGCCGTTGGGAAGGCTTTCACCATTACTGGGCCGGAGCCATCGCCAAACAGTTGAACGATGGCGTGTTGCCGCCGGACTACTTCGCCGAGCCGGAAATCAGCATCGGTCCGGACTTCGAGATCGACGTCGCGACGCTAGAGAAGCCGGCGTCAAACGGTGGGACCATTGCAATAGCGACTGCAACCTGGGCGCCGCCGCGTCCGAGAATCAGAACGAAGGTAAGCTTTGCGCAGCTCGACACAATTGAAGTCCGCGTCTACCAAGATCTTGATGGACCGATTCTGCGGGGCGTTATCGAGCTAATCAGCCCGTCAAACAAGGACCGCGAGAGCAGCCGGCGCACCTTTGCTGCGAAATGCGCGGGTCACATCAAACATGGGATCGGCCTCGTCATCGTCGATGTGGTCACGAATCGCTCGGCGAATCTGCATGAGGACATGTTCGACATGCTTGACATAAAGACCCGTCGAGCGGCTTGGAAGTCGCCAACGGGGCTTTACGCCGTCGCTTACCGTCCGATTCCGGTCGTCAACTCTCCCCACATCGAGGTTTGGCCGGAAAGAATCGCGCTCGGTAAAGAGTTGCCGACGATGCCACTCTGGCTGCGACTCGACCTTTGCGTACCGGTTCGCCTCAAAGAGAGCTACCAGGCGACATGCAGCTCCTTACGGATTCCCGCGTGATTTTCGTGGACGTGCCTTATGGTCTACCTCTCCCGCATCTACACCCGCACCGGCGACCAAGGTGACACCGGCCTCGGCGACCGGACGCGGGTGTCGAAGGATCATCCACGCGTCGCGGCGTACGGCGACGTGGATGAGTTGAACGCCGTGCTCGGTCTGCTGCTATCGCAACAGCTGGATTTGCCGGAAGCGGACCTGCTCCGCGGCATCCAGAACGATCTCCTCGACGTTGGCGGCGATTTGTGCGTGCCGCTGCCCGACCACGAAGCGCCCGGCGCCAAGCTGCGTATCCGGCCCGAACACGTGGCCCGATTGGAAGCCGCCATCGACCGGCTTAACGAGAAGCTGAGCCCACTCAACAGCTTCGTGCTCCCCGGCGGCCGACCGGCGGCGGCGTGGTGCCATTTTGCACGCACCGTCTGCCGGCGCGCGGAACGGGACGTCGTCACGCTGATGCATATCGAAAAGATCAACACCGAGGCGCTGAAGTATCTGAATCGGCTTTCCGACTTGCTCTTCGTCCTGGCGCGGTCGTTGAACGGAAATGGCTTGGAAGACGTGCTTTGGGTGCCCGGAAAAAGCGTGGGCGGCACGTGAGAAGATCATCCTTGCGCGTTCGTGTTTCTGCTTGTTGTCAAGCAGTGCCAAAACGCCGCGTGTCGGCTGGCTCACCGCTGTTGGAGTACAACCAGTGACACAAAGTGCGGTGCTCTGTTGGCTAGATGCGACTTACGCGCTCTTTGCGGGCGCGGTCGCGAATGTCTTGCAAGCACTCATGCAGATACTCCGACAGCGCTTGCGTTTCCTCGCCCATTTTCTGCGCTTTGTTGATCGAGTTCGCGACGGCCACCATCGTGGGATAATGGCTGCGGCGGCGCACCGGACGGCTCAGGTCGCGGCAGTCGTTTATCCGCGGAACTACGGTCGAGTGCATGTGTTCGATCATGTCGCGGGCACACTTCTCGGCGTGCGTCAACAGTTGCCGTAGCGTCATGCGGCGAACGGCGACCTTTTCTCCGACCATAAGGGCCTCCTCGTCGAGGACCGACGGACCGGGGGAATGCGCGGCGTTCCGCGTCCGGCCTTGCGGGTTTCGGGTTCGACGTCGTGCCGTTTCGTTGCCATCCGAGCGGGCGAATAGTGAAGCGTGCGAAGGTGCGTTCCGGCGAGTCGGTTCACGCGTTCACCGGGCGTGGGCGGCTCCGGCGAGTTAGGATGCGTCCGCCTGCTGGCGAAGCTGCTTCTTTTCCAGGTATACTTCCAAGGGAACGGCTGAGTCAAGCGTTCTCATAGTTAATTTACTCCAAGGCGACCGCTGCTCATGCGTATCCTTCTCCTGGCCGACATCCATGGCAACTGGCCCGCTCTCCAGGCGATCAAGGAGCCGTTCGACGTTTGCCTCTGCCTGGGCGACCTCGTGGACTACTGTCTGGAGCCGGCCCCGTGTGTCGATTGGGTGCGGAATCACGCCCAGCACACGGTCCGCGGCAATCACGACCACGGCGTCGCGCAGGACGTTCCGGTCACCGGCCGCAGCGGCTTCAAATACCTCACGGGCGTCACGCGCGTCCTCACACGGCAACGGCTCCAGGAAGACGATCTGCGCTTCCTCAGCCAACTGCCCATTTCGCGGCGAATCACGCTGGAGGAGACGCGCTTCTTGCTCGTGCATGCCACGCCGCGCGATCCGTTGGATGAGTACGGCCCACCCGACGTCGACTTTTGGACCCGCCGACTGCAGCATATCGAAGCCGACGTGATCTGCGTCGGCCACACGCATCAGCCTTACGTGCTCGAGGTCGGCGACAAGCTCGTCATTAACCCCGGCAGCGTCGGCCTGCCGCGCGACGGCGATCCACGGGCCGCTTATGCCGTTCTCGACGATGACGGCGTCGAGCTGAAGCGCGCTGAGTACCCGGTCGAGGAGACGCTGCGTACCATTGAAGAGAGCAGCCTGCCGGCGCAAGCCAAGAACCTGCTCGCCCAGGTGCTCCGTACGGGCAAGAGCGCGGCTGCCCTGAATGGGAACGGCAACGGCACCGGTGGAAAGGATGCTTGACATGGCGCACACGGCCTCTCCCGCAGCGCCGGGATATGTCGAAGACGTTGAACTTCAGGGCCACATCATCGATTCGCTCTTGCTGCCGAAGGTGCTGGACGAAATCCTGACCCACGGCGGCTCATTCATCATCAAGAGCGTCAAGATCGGCGAGCGCCAGGACGATCCGAGCCACGCCCGGCTGGAAGTCCGCGCGCCGACCGCCGAGATTCTGCGAGAAATCCTTGATGCCATCCACGATCACGGTGCGGTGCCGGTGAACACGCAAGATTGCGTCACCGTCGCGGCCGACATGAATGGCGCCTTTCCGGAGATGTTCTACAGCACGACCAATTACCGCACCCAAGTTCGTCTCCACGGCGAATGGATCGACGTGGAAGATCAGGAAATGGACACCGGCATCATCGTCGATCCGGAAGGCGCCGCGGCCCGCTGCATCCCGATGGCCGACGTACGGATCGGCGACTACATCGTCGTCGGCCGGCAGGGTATTCGTGTTCTGCCCGCGGAGACCTCGGCCCGACACAGCTTGTTCGAGTTCATGGCCAGCCCGGTTTCAAGTGAGAAACCGAAGGGCGTCACGGTCCGCGAGATTGCCTCCGCGATGCGCCGCACCAAGGAAGCGGGCGAAAAGATTCTCGCCGTGTTGGGCCCGGCCGTGGTTCACACCGGCAGTGTGGAACATATCTGTGCGTTGATTCGGAACGGCTTTTTGAACGTCCTCTTCGCGGGCAATGCGCTCGCAACCCACGACATCGAGTCGGCGCTTTACGGCACCAGCCTGGGTGTTTCGCTCGAACGCGGTCTGCCGGCCGAGGAAGGACACGAGCATCATCTCCGTGCGATCAACACAATGCGCCGCCTTGGCGGCATCCGCACGGCCGTGCAAAAAGGAGTGCTCAAGAGCGGCATCATGTACGAATGCGTCCGGAACGATATTCCGTTCGTTCTCGCCGGCAGCATCCGCGATGACGGCCCGCTGCCGGAGGTCGTCACCGACACGCTCGTCGCACAACAGATGATGCGCGAACACGTTCACGGCGTCGGCTTCGCGCTGATGATCGCTACCGCGTTGCACGCGATCGCAACGGGAAATCTGCTCCCAGCGTGGGTCAAGGTCGCCTGCGTGGACATCAACCCGGCGACCGTGACGAAACTCTCCGACCGCGGGAGCATCCAAACCGTCGGCATCGTCACCGACGCCGAGCCGTTCCTCCGGTCGCTCGTCACCGAGCTCCGCATCGGAGGATGACATGATGCGGCAGCCACGGATCTTGATGTGCCCGCCGACGTACTACGGGATCGAGTACGAAATCAACCCGTGGATGAGCCGTTCGCGCGCGAGCACGCCGGAACGCGCTTTGAAGCAATGGACCGGCCTATGTGACACACTGCGCAGCCTCGGTGTGACAGTCGAATTGATGGAACCGCAGAAGGGACTGCCCGATCTCGTTTTCACCGCGAACGCCGGCTTGGTCTATCAGTCACGCTTCTTCAGCTCGTCGTTCCGTCACGAGGTTCGCGCGCGGGAGACGCCGTATTTCGACGCGTGGTTTAACGCTCACGGCTTTACGGTGGAGCATTTGCCGGAAGGCGTCTACTTCGAAGGAGCGGGCGACGCCTTATTCTGCGGTACCACGCTGTTCGCCGGCTATCGCATCCGCAGCGACGCCGCCGGACATCAGTGGCTCGGCAAGTCGATCGGCAAACAAGCGCTGCCGGTGGAGTTGATCAATCCGCGCTTTTATCATCTCGACACGTGCTTCTGCCCGTTGGCCCCGGGCGAGGCGATCTACTACCCGCCGGCGTTTGACGCCTATGGCCGGCGCGTCTTGGAAGCACATCTCGCACGCCTGCTTGCGGTGAATGAGGCGGAGGCCCAGCGGTTCGGCTGCAACGCCGTGGTTGTCGGCAAGACGGTCGTCACCAACACCGGCTGCGAACAACTCACCACTGGACTTCGCGCCTGGGGCTACGAACCAATCGCCGTGGAATTGGATGAATTCCTAAAAGCCGGAGGCAGCGCGAAGTGCCTAACTCTGCGTCTCGACGGCGAAGAAGCGGCCGTGTGGTAAGCCTGGGAGCCCGATGCGCCAGCGCGGGAGTCTGTCCTACCTCGCCGGCGTATCGGGCTCCGATTACTACCACCTTAGATCAAACCTTGGCAACAGCCGCGCTGGCCCACGGCGCTCCAACCAAAACGTCAGCGCTGCCCCCGCGATTGCGAGCAGGTGGAGCAGAATAACCAGTCGCAGCGCGAAGGTATGGTGAAACGCATACTGTGAATAACGCTGGCCTTCCTGCAAATCCACGACCTTCTGTTCTTCAGGCGTCTTGGAGGCCGACCGCGTTTCCGCGAGGCTCTTCGCGATTTCGCTCCGCGTCTTCGTCTCGAGGCCGAATCCGACCAGCCATTGCAGCAGAAGGAAGAAAAACGTCAGCAAGCAGGCGCCCATCACGAGTGCCCAGCGCCAGGGGTGCAAGTTGGCGACTTGCTCCGGAAGCTTCACTTGCAAATAGGGTAGAGCCGCGACGGCAGCGGTCAGGATCAGCGTGGGGAAGAAGAGAACCATGTAGAAGATCAAGAGCCAATCCGCGCCTGGAGCATAGGTCTTCGCATCGAAGTTCGCCGCCTTCGTTTCCCACACGGGATCGATGGTGTAACCTCCGAATGCCGCCTGCCAGCCGTTCTGCGTGTAGACCGCGTAGCCGCCCGGGAAGGCGCCGACCCAGGTGAAAAACTGGAGAATGAAGATCAGCAGGATCGACGCGGGCGCCAGCCATGGGACGACGCGTGGACTGATCCACACCGTGGAAGTGTGCCGATAGTCGCCGCTGACGAGCGGCGGTGGCGATGGCGGCGGTGATACGGGCGGTGGGATTGGCGCCGCTTCCCGCCGCCGCGGTTCGGAGAATACTTCGACTGCGGGTTGCTCTGTAGAAAGTGGTGTCGCCGCCTTTTCGAGCGTGTAGATCTCGTCGTCCCGCGGCAGATCGGGCGGCGGTGGCGGTGGCGGGGCAGGGGGGGATGGCGGCGTGATGCTGGCCGGCGCGCTCACAGGCGCTGCCGCGAGCGGGTCGGTCCCCGCCAAGGCCGGCGCCGTGAATACCTGCGTGCAGATCGGGCAGCGCATTTGCTGACCCGCAAATTGATCCGGCACGGTGATTTCACGCTGGCAATTCGGACAGAGTAGTTTCATCGCCATTGATCCTGGTGAACAGAAGCACCGACCGGCGCGCGCATCGCCGACCGCTTAGTTCTTCGTTTAACCATGCTCGTATCTTAGAAAGCGCAACGCCAGAGCCAACGGGCAGCGACGCTCCTAAGCCTGCTGCGCCCGAATCGCGCGCGGCAGATACTCCAATAAGTCGCTGGCGATCAGTGAAATCTCTCCCAACGCATCGCGCGCCAAGTCACCGGCCAGGCCGTGTAGATACACGCCGAGCTGCGCGGCTCCGAACGGTTCCAATCCTTGGCCGAGCAGCGCGGCGATCAAGCCGGTAAGAACGTCGCCCGTGCCGCCCGTCGCCATGCCAGGGTTGCCGGAGTTATTTTGGTAGAGTCGTCTTCCATCGGTAACGAGAGTCTGGTAGCCCTTCAGCGCCAGAATCACACCGTGTTCCGCGGCGAAACGGACCGCGAGTGCTTGCCGATTCGCCTGCACCGTGGAAACGTCGGCGTTGACGAGGCGGGCAAACTCGCCTGGATGCGGCGTGAGAACGAGCGGCCGATCACCGGGCCGCGTCCCTCGCAAGCCGTCGCGGTGCGCAGCGAGCGCGTTCAGTCCATCGGCGTCGAGCACCAGCGGTTTTCGGCACGTCGCGACAAATGTGGATGCGATGGCCGTGATCCCTTCACCGCGGCCGCAACCGGGCCCCAGAGCGACGACGTCGCTCGCTTCCGCCAACCGCGGTAACTCTCGATAAGCCGCGCCGCTTAACTGGCCGTTCATATCCTGTGGCAACGGCGCCGTCAGATAACAGGGATTCGCCGCCGCCACGATGGGCAGAATCTCCGAAGGAACGGCCACCTGTACTAATCCAGCCCCGCCGCGCAGCGCTCCGCCGGCACACAGGATTGCGGCGCCGGACATGCCCCGGCTGCCGGCCACGACAAGCACCTTGCCGAACGTTCCCTTGTTGCCGTCAAGGGGCCGTGCCCCGAGCACGGGCAGCCGAACAATAGTTTCGACTTCTGCGGCCATTCCGACGGCTCCTGTGAGCGGGCATTCGACGCCTCGTGGCTTTATACCGTTAAGCCGGAACACGGCAAAGCACGTTGGCCGTGGTGAGAACGTCTGCTAAGCTGCAAAGATCACGAACGATGTGCGGAAGGAGCGTCCGCCGCGATGAGCAAGGGCGAGGGTTCCGGGGACACCGCCGCAGGCGAGCCGCGTTTGTCGCGGGCCAGTGTCGGCCGCTTGAGCCTGTACCTCCGCCGCTTGGAAGCGGTCTTGCGCGACGGACAGCAGAAAATCTCCAGCGGCCAGCTTGGCGAACCGCTGGGCACCAACGACGCCCAGGTCCGGAAGGACCTTGCCAACCTTGGCCACCTCGGCCACCCCGGCGTCGGCTATCCGATTTCCGACCTGATTCTCGCCATTCGCCGCGCGCTCGGCATCGACCGCGAATGGCGGGTCGCGTTAGTCGGCGTGGGCAACTTGGCCCGCGCCTTGCTTCGCTATCGCGGTTTCCAGCAACACGGCTTCCGCGTGGTCGCACTGTTCGATTCCGACCCGTCGAAAATCGGCCAACGCGTGGACGGCTTAGAAGTGCATTCGCTCGACGCCATGCCGCGCGTCGTGGCCGCGACCAGCGCCGAACTCGGTCTCGTCACCGTTCCCGCGGAAGCCGCTCAACCCGTCGCGGACGCCCTCGTGGGCGCCGGCATCCGCGGGCTGCTCAACTTCGCCCCCGGCATTCTGCGCGTGCCGCCCGGCGTGAGCCTCGTGTCGGTGGACTTGACTGTTCAGTTGGAACAGTTAGCATTTCTCGTACAAGTGGGCGGCGACTAGCGCCGGTCTCAAGAAGAGGGCGGGAACCGTGCCCGTTTCGAGACGGCCTTCTGGCCAACTTAATACCCCGTAGTGTAACGGTAGCACAAGAGATTTTGGTTCTCTTTGTCCAGGTTCGAATCCTGGCGGGGTAGCTCCTCAAAATCCCCTGGAAAAGTGCAAAACACCCGCATTTTTCCAGGGGTTTTGCGTTGTGACACTTCGCTGTCATCCGTCCCCGGTTGTCCCGCTTCGTCCCCTAAGACATCCCGTCTCACGCCAAGGTTTGGGCCAATGGAACTTGGACCTGTTTCGTCCTGTCGCGGGGTGAGCGGGCTCGCGGAGCGTGCGCCGGTGGTCAAGACGAGAGCGAACAGTGGGGCAAGGGCACTGGAAAACGCATTCATGGCGCCTCCTCGGTTCGGGTGTGTGGCTGAGTCCAACGAGGAAGATAATCGGACGGAAGATGCGCGACAAGCGACGACAGGGGGCAACTTACTTGTCGCTCGTCTTGGGGCAATGCGGGACGAGGCGGAATTGCGCCAGCCGCGGGTCTTGTCCTTCGATTTGGCGCCGCCACAAGTCCTTAGACAGCCAGTGCGGGTACTGGCGCGGCAAGTAGTCGAGGCACGCCGTCCACAGCGACGGCGGACACCAGTCGGGCGCCAGCTTGAAGTGCCGGTTGAGGAACGGATTCAGCGACCAGTCCATGAACAGGTCGTGCGGATACGTCGCGGGCGGGCGGGCGTCCTCGGCCGCGAGCAGCCCGGCGTAGACGATCGCCTCGGTGACAACTTCGGAGCAATAATAGCTGCAACGGTCCGGCCCTGCGGGTTTGCCCACGAACCACGTGCGGAGCGGGCCGCGGGTGCGGAACGGCGTGAGTTGCGCGCCTTGGCGAATGAGGGCGAAGCGCTTGCCGACTTGCTTCAGGGCAAATTCCGTAAGCCGATCCGACTGCTCGGGCGTCAGCGGCTTGGCCCGCGGCCGAACCCAGACGCGGCCGTCTTCGGCGTACCATGCCATGTTCGGAAGCAGGTCCATGATCTCGAGGTGAAGGGTATCGTGCGGCCCGCCTTCGAACATGCCGAGCCGGCCGTCGGGCAGCCGGATAATAATCGCGGAATGATGCGGGTGAAACGCGCCCACGTAGTTGTGCGTGACGGTCCAGAAGACGGTGTAGTCGGTGGCGAACACAATGTCGCCGGGCTGCGGGCAGTAAGGTGTCGCGGGCAAGCGATGAGCGCCGTCGAGCGAGAACGCGGGTTGATAGAGGTACGATTGCGGAGCGGCGTCGTCGGTGCCGCCGAGCAGGCAGCCGACGGCAAGCAGTGACGAAACGAGCGAGCCCATGAACACCGCCTCCCTGCGGCATCGGCGCACCGTGGTCCATTTCCGCACATATCGGGCGGCGGAGCAGCCCGGATTGCGTCGGATTGGCCGCTCCAAAACGGCTCGGCGCAATTGGCGAAGCACTGTGACGGGTTGGCGGACCGGGCGACATGTAGCGATAAATCAGGCCAGCCCGTGGATCGGGTCGGCGTGATAGATGGGGTATGGCCGTTCCTGAACATCGTGCCAGTGCGCGGTTCGCGGGATGCCAAGCGCCTCATAAATCGTGGCGGCCATGTTCTCGGGCGTTTGCGGATCGGACGCGGGGAAGCCGCCGTTTTTGTCGGAGGAACCGACCACCGTGCCGCCGCGAATGCCGCCGCCGGCGAAGAAGACCGTTTGCACGGCGCCCCAGTGATCGCGGCCGGGCAGCTTGTAATGCTGCGGCAAGGTTGAGATCTTCGGCGTCCGGCCAAACTCGCCGGCCATGACTATCAGTGTGCTTGCCAGCAGGCCGCTTTCCGCGAGGTCATCGAGCAGCGCGGAAACGGCCAGATCGGTCGGTGGAAAGAGCTTGTCTTTCAAATGCGGAAACGCGTTGCCGTGCGTGTCCCACGTCTCGTTGTTGCCGAGGTTCACTTGCACGAGATTGACGCCTGCTTCCACGAGCCGGCGGGCCATGAGCAGCGACCAACCGAAGGCATTGCGGCCATAGCGGTCGAGCACCTTCGGGTCGGCACTTGTAACATCGAACGCCTGCCGGACGCGCGCGTCGGTCAAGAGCGCGAGCGCGCCTTGACGAAGGTGCTCGAAACCGCCGACGCTGGCGGTTTTCTCCAGATCGCGGCGCTGCGTATCGATGTGTTGCAAAATCGCGAGCCGATGGTCGAGCCGGCCGCTCAAGCTTTCCGGCAAGGACAAATTCGGGGCTTGGAAGAGACGTTTCCTCTCCGGCAGCGGGCGCTGCTGATGATCGAACTCATACTGGGGAAACGCTCCGTAAGCCCGCGGCTCGAACGGCGACGCGTCGATGACCCACGGCTCGCGCAGCGGCCCCATCATGCCGGCGAACTGCCCAGGGATGACGCGGCCGGTGTTGTGGACCAGTTTTTCGGGGAGAATCGCGGCGGACGGCAGGTTATTGCGCGGTCGGGTCACAGCTCCCGCGACGGCGGCGAGCGACGGCCAATCGGTCGGTTTCGCGGTGCTCGGGTCGAAGCCGGGCGGCAGCACGGAACGCCCCGTGAGCATCATAAGGTGCCCTGCGGAATGATCATTCGACCGATGCGTCAGGGAACGGACCAGCGCCCAGCCGTTGCTGCGTTGCGCGAGGAGCGGCAAATGTTCGCAGATGTACACGCCGGGCGTCCGCGTCGCGATTGGCTTGAATTCGCCGCGAATCTCGGCCGGCGCGTGCGGCTTCAAATCAAAACTATCGAGTTGAGACAACCCGCCCGACAGGAAGATGTAGATGACCGCCTTTGCCTCTTGCGGCTTCGGGTCCGCGGCGTGCGCGCGCAACGCCGCGACCCCGCTCGTGCCCAGACCGAGGAGTCCGATGCTCCCGGCCTGAAGGACGGTGCGACGTGTGAAGCGCGGATGCCGCGGATAGTCGGCGGGCGGGCGGACCATGATCCCTTTCCCCCGATCATGGCGTGTTGCTGGCGAGCGTTAACCGGACCAATGTACCATGCACGCCGACGGCGCGGAAGTTCCGTTTCTTCATCCTCAGGCTGTGTCACGCTCGTCCGCCGCCGCCGGCGCCGTGTTGCCGTGATTCAAGGCATTCCGCACGGTATGCGCCAGCTCCTGAACGGCATACGGCTTCCGCACGAAACCGACAACGTTCGCCTGTGACAGGTCCTGTACTTGCTCCGCCGAATAACCGCTGGCCATGAGGACGCGGACGGCAGGGTTCACCTGCACCAGATGCCGCAGCGTATCCCGGCCGGACATACCAGGCATCGAGAGGTCCAGAATCACAAGGTCAATCTGCTCCGCGTGGCGGCGATACATCTCGATGGCATGTTCGCCGTCTTCCGCGAGCAATACTTCGTAGCCGTGCTGCTCCAGAACGCGCTTGCCGAGCTGCCGCAGCATCGATTCATCGTCCGCGACCAGGATCGTCTCGGAGCCGTGCGGCGCTGTGGTCGTTTCCGCCGGCTGTCCTTCCGGCTCATCGGTTGCAATGAACCGCGGAAGATAAATGTCGAAGCGCGTCCCCCGATCGACCTCGCTGTGGCACTCAATCCAGCCGTGATGCTGCTTCACCATGCCGAAGACCATCGCGAGGCCGAGTCCGGTTCCCTGTCCGGCCGGTTTGGTCGTGAAAAAGGGCTCGAAAACGCTCGACCGCAGCTCCTCCGGAATACCGTGGCCAGTGTCGGCGACGCGCAGCCGCACGAACTCTCCGGGGCGGGCATCGGCATGCACGGAAGTTTTGCCCAACTCCACGTTCATATTGGCGGTTTCCAGCATGAGCCGGCCTCCCTCCGGCATGGCGTCGCGCGCGTTGAGGCAAAGGTTCAGAAGCACCTGATTGATTTGGCCGGGGTCCGCTTGCACCGTCCATAGATCGGTCGGACTGCTCACGGTGAGGGTGATCTGGGGATCGAGGGTGCGGGCGAGCAAACCGACGACTTCGTCGAGCGCGTGGTTCAGGTTCGTCGGTTTCAGCCACAGCAGGGTGCGGCGGGAGAAGCCGAGCAGTTGGCGGGTGAGTTCCGCGGCGCGCCACGCCGCTTTGTCAACCGGGAGCAACAACTCGTGACGCGGATCGCTCGGCGGCGTTTGCGCGAGCAAGAGCGCCACGTTGCCGGTGATGCCGGTGAGGAGATTATTGAAGTCGTGAGCGACGCCGCCCGCCAACCGCCCGATCGCTTCCATTTTCTGCGCCTGGCGGAGTTGCTCCTCTAGCTGCTTTCGTTCGGTCAGGTCGATGAAGAGGTGTACGCTGCCGAGGAAAGTCCCTTGCTCGTCGAGAACGGGGTCGACTTCGATGCGAAACCAGCGACCCGCATGCGGCAGTTCAGCGGACGCGCCGCCGCCGGTTTCGCGCACGCGCTCCAGCAGCAGCAGGTCCGGTCCTTCCAAGCGTTCTTTGCACAGCGGCGCATAGGACTGGCCGATAAGCCCGCGTGCCGGTTTGCCGAGTAAATTCGCCATCGCTTGATTGCAGCGCAGCACCTTGCCGGCCGGGTCGATGAGGCAGAGCGCGTCGCTGATGGCGTCGAACGTGGCCTGCCATTGGAGTGCCGCGGTGCGTGCCGCTTCCTCGGCGCGATGTACGCGGAGCAGCGCGCGGACGGTCGCCATTACCTCGCGCGGTTCGACGGGTTTGGCCAGGTAGCCGTCCGCCCCTCCTTCCAGCCCGTGCGATTTGTCCTCGGTGCTGGTGAACACCCCGGACATGTGCAACACCGGGATGGAACGCGTCGCCGGATGGGCCTTGATCCGGCGGCAGACCTCGAAGCCGTTGATGTCGGGCAAATTGACGTCGAGGACGACGAGATCGGGCTTCTCGGCGACCAGCCGCAGCGCTTCGCCGCCGGTGGCCGCTTCCCGAACTTCGTAACCTTCCTTGCGAAAAAGATGACTAAACGCGAGGCGGCTCCCTTCCTCGTCATCGACATACAGGATCGTCGCGGGCGCTAGGCTCGCCATAGGCACCTCCGTTCCTGGTGCAGAAGGGATCCCAGGCCTCAGGGGGAGCCGGCGCACGCCGGACGGGGCCAGGACGGGTGCTGGAATAAGTGAAAACCGGGACGGGAACGGGGAGAGTTCCTAAACGCTGTTTGCTCTACGAAACGGTGGGCCTTCGCCGACAAGGACGGGAGCGAAGTCCCGATGGAAGAACAGGCCGGGCACAGCACCGTTGCCGCAACCGCGGCCGACGTTGAGAGAGGCACCTTCCACCTGAGTACGAGGATAGCAGGGGTGCAAATGGAATGCCAGGAGAAAATGGGGAAGATGCAAATCAATTCTCGGCGCGGGCCAGCACCTTGACTTCGCGCCGTAGTCGATCACCGAGCCGGTCCTTCTCCACTTCGACATCGTACCGCGCCTGGAGATTCGGCCAGAGGTTTTCCGACGTTCCGAAGTAACGGGCCAGGCGCAAGGCCGTGTCCGCGGTAATCACGCGTTCGCCGCGAACGATTTCATTGATCCGCCGCGGTGCGACGTTCGTCTCCTTAGCGAGGCGCTACTGACTGATGTTGAGCGGCGAAAGAAACTCTTCGTGGAGAATCTCGCCGGGGTGGACGGGAGGAAGCTTGGTTCGTGGCACGAAACGCCCTCAGTGATAATCGCCGATTTCGACATCGTGAGCGCTCCCTCTTCCGAGAAGAACAAACGTGAACGCGCCGAAACGGCGGCCCAAGAGAACTACGCAGTCAGCTCCGATCTTTCCAGTAATCGGGATCACGCTTGAGATGCATGAGAGCCACGATGAGGATCATTCCATCTTCCACGCGATACACCACCCCGTATGGAAATCGGTCCGTACGGCATCGGCGATGCTCGTCGTCGAGGCGAGTCCAAGCGCCCGGAAACTCGCGAATGCGCCGAACCGACTTACGGACTTCCCGCGCGAACTCCTTGCCTAAGCCCTTCCGCTTGTTTTCGTATTCACGGATCGCCGCATCCAACTCTTCACGGGCAGCTTCGAGAAAGAACGCCTTCATGGATCTAGCTCCAGCCCGAGGCTGTCAAAGACCTCGTCGGCCGGAATCGTTTTCATCTCGCCTCGGCGATAGGCCTCGACTCGCTGGCGGAGCTCTGCCTGCCACGCAGGCGAGACCTCGGCTTCATCGGTATCGCTCAGGCTCTCGACGAGCCTCTCGGCGATCACGGCGCGGTTGTCGCGCGGCAGCGAAAGAGCCGCGTTCAAGACGGAATCAGCTGTGGGTGACATGGATGGCCTCGTGAGAGAATCACTGACCCCTGGTCGGCCGAATGTACTCCGGCCATCGGAACGGGCGGAGATGAATTTGTCATGGCGATTCTTTTTTCCTATTCTGGGGTATTATACCAGGTGATTCATTCGCCAGACCTACGGCCTCGCCGATGGCGGCACTGCTAATGCTGCCGCGCCATTCCTTGATGATGGCATCCCAGGACAAGCCGCTGGCGGCTTGTTCGAGAACGTCGGCGACGAAGATGCGGGTGCCGCGGAAGGTCGGCTGGCCGTGGCAGATGGAGGAGTCGATTACCATATGTCGGCCGAGGGCCTTTCGCATGTGACACGGGGACTCTACATTTTTCCTAGAACCGATACACGAACCGATACCACGGACCAAAGATTGGCTCGAAACGCATCCTGGAGCGCTCCGGTAGCGGATTCCCCGTCGGCAGGTACGCGATTCCCTCCGGGCTAATGAAGCCGCCGGTGACGAGCTACACCATTCCATCGCGGTGCCATGTGGTCCTGACCAGGAAAGTTCCGACGAGTCGAACTCCGTGATTGTCGAACCGTTCGGGAGCCGTTTCCTCTCGCGTGACGTACTCCAGCATCCAAGGTTCGCTCATGGCCAAGCGCAGTCGCAGCGGCCATTCGCTCGTACCCAAATACACCGCCATGCAGCCCAGGAGCGGAACGCATAGCGAGCAAAGAAGTGCTCCAAGCGTGCGCTCGGGTTGTCGCCAAACGAGCGCATGCAGCCAATGGATCGTGATGCCAAGCCAGAGTAAGCCGAGAAATGCACCGCTGTAAAACAGAAGCATCCAGGCAAGGAAGTTGACCCCGGCGTCGGTAACGAACGGAATCGCGAATAAGAACCACAACAATCCGAAACCTGCCAGAAGCCGCAGGCTTCCGGGCGTTCTCCGGAATGTTCGGGCGTTCCTTCCGTTTTCACTCATCGACGGAGTGGCCATCCAACACCACCTTGAGCGGCACCGCTGTTACATCAACTCCCCAACCCCCTCGGGCTCCTCCAACACCGACACCGGCCGTCCCGAAGGGTCGAACAAATGCAGCTTCGGATTGATGTCGAACGCGGGGCGGGGGCGTCTTCCCTCACGAGAGAGTCAGCAACTCATCCCAGGTC
Source organism: Gemmataceae bacterium (assembly GCA_041499805.1). Taxonomy (GTDB): domain Bacteria; phylum Planctomycetota; class Planctomycetia; order Gemmatales; family Gemmataceae; genus JBGQKZ01. The sequence goes on along the minus strand of JBGQKZ010000002.1, from coordinate 20,189 downwards.
GCGGTGTCAAGGATTCGATCGACGAGCTTGGATAACGCCTTCGGGTCGACGATACCGCGCACACGTCGTGCGATCGATTCGTCGGGTTTCCCGAATCGCTTGCTGCTGATCTGCAATAAGTCCTCCTGTCGTGCCTGAACGACTTTTTCTTCCACAATTGCCTGATACGTTACCGATTCCTTCATGGCGTGTACTCCTTGCAAGAGCGCGGCGACAAGCGCTTGCGGATAGCGCAATCCCATCAGCACGTCGGTCGCTGTCCAAAGTTTACCGGCTTCCGCCGTTGTCGTTTCCTGGCGTAGCCGGTGCTCCATAGTGCGAATGATGGCCGGCAAGTCCTTCTCTTCCACCGCGGCAAGCGGCGCCAACGGCAAAATGCTAAGACCGCCGCTAAGAGCGTTCGGAAACAATGAAGAAAACGCCCTGTTTTTCAGGATTCCGCCTCATTGTTTCCGAACGCTCTAAGCAATTGCTCCGGAGGTATCTCCCAGACCCGAATGCACCGATACCGAAAGGTCAAATAGGGCGGCTCGCCTGGGAAAGCACGCTCCAGAACCCCTGTCAGCTCAGGTGCGCGGCAGCACGGCGTAGTAGCACGACAAAGCTTTGGACCGCGAGTTCGTGCCGGCGTTCCAAGAGCGCATTATACACATGGAGATTCGTCGCCAGCGAGGGATCGCGGCTGGATTGCAGCTCGACGTGAAGCAACCACGGCGGCATTTCGTTGACGCGCAGCACACGATCGGCGGCCGCCGTCACCGTTGCCAAATCGGCATTTACAATATCCAATCGCGCCGTTGTTTGCCGACCGCACAACGGGAACCAATCATCCAAGTGCGCTTCCAGCAAGTACTTCGTGCTGGCATCGTAAGGATGCGACATTGCGGGCCCCAGTGCCCCTTACAACAATTCGCCAATCGCTTCCGGCTCCTCCAGCACCGACACCGGTCGCCCTGTCGGGTCCATCAACTGCAACTTCGGATCGATGCCGAGCACCGTGTAGATCGTCGCGTGAATGTTGCTCGGCGTGACGGGCCGGCTGGCAGGCGCCGTGCCTTTGCTGTCGGTGCTGCCGACGATTTGGCCGCCTCTGACGCCGCCGCCCAAGAGGCAGAACATGGAGTTGCCCCAGTGGTCGCGGCCGGGGGTGCCTTTGCTGCCGGCGGGGCCGCCGTTGCCGCCGTCGTTCATCTTGGGGGTACGGCTGAATTCGCCGCAGAGGACGACCAGCGTGGTGTCGAGCAGGCCGCGGTCGGCGAGGTCGGTGAAGAGGCCGGCGACGCAATCGTCTACCTTCGGCAGGTAGTTTTCCATGCCGGCTTTCAGGTCCCAGTGGTGGTCCCAGCCGCCGAAGTGGACGGTGACAAACGTCGAGCCGGCTTCGACGAGCCGGCGGGCAAGTAGCGTGCTTTGGCCCCAGCTATGCCGGCCGTAGCGGTCGCGCAGTTTCGGGTCTTCCTTGCCGATGTCGAAAGCACGTCGCGCAGCCGGGCCGCTGACGAAGTCAAACGCTTCTTGCGTGAAACGGTCCATCGCGGTCGTCTCGGCAAGCTGGTCGAGGGCACGGCGGCCGGTGTCGAAGCGTTGCATCAAATCGCGGCGGTCTTCGAGCCGGTTCATCGACAGGCCGGGGACCAAGTTCAAGTTCGGCACGTTGAAATTCGGCGTGTTGGCGTCGTGAACGGTCTCGAACGGATTGTGTTGCGAGCCGAGCATGTGGCCGCCGAAGTAGCCGGGACGCAGACCGATGCTCATGCCGTAGGGAATGGCGACATACCCCGGCATCCCTTGCCGCCGGGGACCGCACTCGCGATTCACGACGGCGCCGATGCCGGGGAACTTCTGCTCGTTGTTGGCGCCGCTGACGCCCATGTCCTTCGCCGTCAACATGCGATGCCCGCCGGCGAAGTGATCGCCGGTGTCGTGGTGCAGCGAGCGGACGATCGAGAATTTGTCGGTGACCTGTGCTTGCTTCGGAAACAGTTCGCTAATGTCAAAGCCGGGAACTTTGGTGCGGATCGGCTTCCAGATGCCGCGGTACTCGGCCGGGGCGTTCGGCTTCATGTCATAAAGATCGAGATGGCTCGGCCCGCCGTCGAGCCAGAGAAGGATGACCGACGTATTCTTCGTCGGCAGCGAGCCGCGCGACGCCTCTTTCGCGCGCAGCAACTGCGGTAAGCCGACGCTCGCCAATCCGGCGACGCCGAGCTGCAAAAAGTGCCGGCGATTCATGCCATCGCAGTACCGCCCGGCGGAACCAACATCAACACGCAACATGATTCAGGCCCCCCTGAATGTTTCCGCTCGACGCCGCAACGCGGCTGGTGGGAGAGCGGTGGATGCACAATTCTAACCCGGATTCGGGTGATCGGGCAACGCGAAAGAAGAAAACCACGGAAGACACGAAAAACACGAAACAAGAAATCAGAAAAGCCGGACTCGGTCGGACGCTCTGTGCTTCTATGGTTCTTCTTTTCGTGTTTTTCGTATCTTTCGTGGTTTCTCGCTGCGCTAATCAGCTTTCTTCAAATACGGAAACACAAACGCCGCGCGCGCTGGCGGCGGCATCGTGGACTTCGCGCCGCGGACCGAGCGCCAGATCACTTCGTTTAGCAGTAAGTCATCGACCTCATCCTCCTTTGTCAGATCAAACTTCTCCGACAGCTTCGCTCCCCACGACGCTGCCGTGTTCTTTTCGTTCAAATCGACTTTCGCCGGGACATGCTCGTAAGGCCGCAGGTCAGGACTCGCCAGGAAACTCGCATACATCGGCCGGGCGGCGGCGTCGAATTGGCTCATCGGTTTGAGTCCGAGGATCAACTCCATCGTCCGCAACATGCTCGTCGTGGAGTAGAGACTTGAATCGACGCCTCCGAGGCGAGAGTAGGGGCTGATGACGAGGGCGACGGTGCGATGCGCGTCCACGTGGTCGGAACCGTTCTGCGCGTCGTCCTCCACCACGAAGATCGCGGTCTCTTTCCAGAACTTGCTCTTGCTGACCGCTTCGACAACACGGCCGAGAGCGAGATCGTTGTCCGCGACGTAGGCAATCGGCGTCGGCGTGCCGACTTTGGTTCCGCTCGTGTGATCGTTCGGCAACCGCAGGATGGTGAGTTGCGGAAAGTCGCCGTCACGCTCGAAGCGTTGTAGCTCTTCGATGAAACGGTCGGCCCGCTTCTGATCGGGATAATCGAGGTCGAAGCCACGGAACTTCGGGTCGAAGTGGCCTTCGAGCGCTTTGACGCGTGCCCGGCCCGGGTCATTCGGCGTCTTGCCGTTGTCGATCCATTCGCCGTAGCTGCGGTAGCTGACAGCGGCTTCCGCGCAGCGGTCCCAGATGTATCCGCCGCTGCCGCGGGCGATGGAGTCGTAGTTGCCCTCCGCCGGATACGAGATTTTCTTCTGGTTGGGGCGATAAACGAGCGGCCAAACTTTCTCAATGAAATCAGTCGCATACGCCCCCATCGACCACTGATGCCCGTCGGCCGACACTTCGCCGTCGCAGTAGAAGTTGTCGAGCAGCACGAACTCGCGGGCCAACCTGTGATGATTCGGCGTGACGGCCTCGTCGAAGATGCAAAGGTTCGGATCACCGTTGCCCGCCTTCACATCGCCGAACACCTGATCGTAGGTGCGGTTCTCCTTGATGACGTAGATTACGTGCTTGATCGGGCTCGGCTCGCCGACTTTGCGCGGAATCGGGCTGTCCTTCGGCGGCTCAATGGCAACGCCCTGATCGGGTTTAAGCGGACTGCACGCGTAAGCATCCTTGCTGTACGCCGCCATCTGTCGCGGGGTCGGCAGGTCGATGACGCCGAGCGTGCCGTGAAACAGGCCGGCGATGTATTCGCGGGTCGTCTTGTTGCGCGGCAGGGTGTCGTTCGGGCCTTTCGGATTGGCCTTCGGCGTGGTGCCTTTGCCGTTGGCGACGTAGAGCCGTTTGTCTGCCGGATTGAAACGCACCGACGTTGGATACCAGCCGACGGGGATGAAGCCGAGCGGCTTCGCCTTGCCCGGCTCCGCGACGTTGAACACGGCAATATTGTTGGCGTCGGCATTGGCGACGAAAAGCATCTGGCCTTCTGGCGTCAGGGCCAGGCTGGTCGGCGTGTTGCCCGACGGGGCCGACGGATAAAGGGCACAATTGATGGTCTCCAAATTCTTGCCCGTGACGGCGTCAATCACGCTAACCTTCGTGGAGTTGGCGCACGCCACGAACAGCGTCTTGCCGTCGGAGACCATTTCCGTCGGATGTTCTTTCGCTTGCAGGCTCACGATTCCTGGAGGCAGGGCTGTGTCCGCTTGCCTGTCCACGTCGATGACGGCAACGGCCGACTGATTCCACAAACTCACGAAGAGCCTGCCGTCCGTCCCGAAGAGGCACGCGTATGGATAACTATCCTTGTGCAAGCGTACGAGGCGAAACTTCTCGGGCTGATCGAGCGACACAATGCTGACGACATCGCCCCACGGCGCCGCGGCGGCAAGGAGCTTGCCTTTCGGATCAATCGCGACGCCGCCGACGATCATCTTCTCCTTCTCCGGCACGACGCGGATTTCGCGATGGCGCGAAAGCAACCCGTCGGCGAAGTCATACGCATGCACGACCTCGAACTCGCCGCCGCTGGCGAAGAGCTGCTTGCCGTCGGGTGAGAACGTCAGGCCGATGAAGGTCTGCGGCAAGGTAACGCGCGAGGCGATTTTTTGCCGGGCCAGGTCAACGATGACAATTTCGTGATCCCCGTACCCCGCGTGCAGCGCCGCCAGCCATTTGCCGCCGGGGTGAATGGCGAGGTTGACGGGGAAGTCGCCCAGCTCGATCTGCCTGCCGGCGGGGCGGAGTGACCATTGATTGGGGAGCTGAATCAAGCCGTCGGGCCGGACGCCGGGCAAGATACGCGGGGGCAGCGCGCCCCGATCAGGCTGCTCGCCTGCGCAGCACCAACTGGGTGCTGAAATCAACGAAAACAGGCCGAAGAAAAGGACCTGCCAAGGGGTTGTATCGTGGCCGCTTTTTTCCTCTTTGCGCGGCAAAGGATTTCCCATGTGTTTTCCTTAAATTCTTTGCCAACAGCGGTTTATTTCAAAAACAGCGTCGTTGCAAATTTCAAACATTGAAACTATCCGTAAAGTCGTTTTGCCGATCTCCTTAGCAGACAGTCGCTTACGGAGAAAAACGAACGGCCGCGAAAATGTTCGGATCACGACTTGAGCGATTTTCTTGGCAAAAATCAGCGTCCCGCCATCGGGAGCTTGTCCGCGAATTGGTCGTCGTCCTTCAGCTCTTTTTTCAGCCGATACAACTCTTCCTTGAGCATCTTCGCGGCCGGTGCATACGCGGCGTCCGCGTACACGTTCTTCAATTCATGCGGGTCCTTCTCCAGGTCGTAGAGTTCCCACTGGTCGATCTTGTTGAAGTAGATCAATTTGTGTTTCAGTGTGCGGACGCCGTAGTGCGGCTGCACCCGGTGGTCTTGCGGATAATGGTAATAGCGATAATACATGGCCGTCCGCCAATCGCTCGGCGTTTCGCCTTTGAGCAGCGGTGCGAAGCTGCGGCCTTGCATGTCTTTCGGCACGGGTTGGCCGGCGAGATCGAGCAGCGCCGGGGCGAAATCGACGTTGAGGATCATGCCGTCGGTTGTGCTCCGCGGTTTGATGCGGCCGGGGTAGCGAATGACGAATGGCATGCGCAGCGATTCTTCGTACATGAAGCGCTTGTCGAACCAGTCGTGGTCGCCGAGGAAGAAGCCTTGGTCGGAGGTGTAGATGACGATGGTGTTGTTTGCCAGTCCCTCCTTATCGAGATAATCGAGCAGCCTACCCACGTTGTCGTCCACCGACGCGACGCAGGCGAGATAGTCACGCATGTAGCGCTGGTACTTCCACTTCTTCAGAGCTTCGCCGGTGAGTTTTTTCTTTTCGCCGTCGATCGTGACTTCCAGCTCCATGTCCACCGTGCGATTCCATTCGGCGAGCTTTGGGCCTCTCAAGTCGGGCGGAGGCTGCGGATACTTCAAATCGCTGCGATTCAAATCACGGTCGATGCGCATGGTCGCTTCGCGGGCGGCGTCGCTGCGAGTCGTATACTTGCTCAGCTCGTCGTCGAACGTCGCCGGCTCCGGCACTTGCACGTTCTCCCATTGCTTGGCGTGCTTCTCATCGGGCTGCCACGGGCGGTGCGGCGCCTTGTGATGACACATGAGGAAGAATGGCTTATCCTTGGGCCAATTCTTGAGAAAGTCGAGCGAAAACTCCGTGATGATGTCCGTGCAATAGCCCTTCTGTTGCTTTCGCCCGTCCTTGGTGAGAAAAACCGGATCGTGGTACACGCCCTGGCCCGGCAGAATGTTCCAATAATCGAAGCCGGTCGGGTCGCTGAAGAGGTGCCACTTGCCGATCATGCCGGTGTAGTAGCCCGCCGCTTGCAGGTACTTCGCCAAATGCGGCTGCGAGCCGTCGAAGCGGTTGAACACCGGCACGCCGTTGATGTGCGCATACTTGCCGGTCAGAATCGCCGCCCGGCTCGGCGTGCAGATGGAGTTGGTGACGAAGCAGTTCGTGAAACGCATGCCGCCCTGGGAGATGCGGTCCAGGTTCGGCGTCTGGTTGATCTTGCTGCCGTAGCAACTTAGGGCGTGGGCGGCGTGGTCGTCGGCCATGATGTAGAGAATGTTGGGGCGGGCGGCGTCGGCGGCGAGAGTGGGGGTGGTGAGAAGGAGGAAAGAGAGGATGGTGTGACGCATGCGGGTGCTCGGTGGATCACGACTAATTCGGTGCTCGCTTCAACTGGCCGGTTTGTTCCCAGTCGGGTTCGGCGGCCGCTCACGTCCTTCGTCCGTCGCATTACCGCCGTCTTCTTGAACGCCTTCCGGCGGAATGCGAGAACGGATTTCTAGCGAGACGCCTCTGACCGACCGTCGCGCGATGAGCCAAAGAAGGGCGAAGGTGACGCCGGCAGTGTATCCAACCGTAGTAACGATGACAAAGGCGTAGAACGTGCGATCATTATCAATCTTCGTGGTTGCCAGCGCTATCGAAAAGGAAACTGCAAGGGAGAGGACTGCAATCGCGAGATTGAGAAATATGGACTCGGGCGAGCCCCGCTCCAGCGCTTCCAGTTCGGCCTCGGTAATCTCAAAGATGCGGAGTTTGTCCAGTCGCACGCGGTGGATCGCCGGGTCGAGGTCGGTCCTGCGTTTTGCCATTACGCACCCTGGAGAACGCGTGCGGCTGCGCGAACCATCCCCGCATACCCGCCGAGGTCAATGACCACGTTCCAGTGGCCAGCGTGGGGAGCGGCAATCGTGACGGGCGACTCTTTGACCAAACCGCCGTAGTATCGGTGCTGTTTTCCGCTCTTGTAGGCCGAAAAGTTCGAGTCATCGAGGAGGCGAACATTCGCTTGCTTATCGAGCGTCACCTCAACGACATCGTTGTTGGACAAGTCAAATTCGTAATGCAGAAAGTTCATTGGAATATACGCCCAGGTAGAGGAAAACGGCGAGCCGACGCTCCGCGTAGGGGCGGCGACGCCCACCGTCTGTAAGCGACGATGATAGAATTCTACTCAACGAATGCCGCGGCGGAACAGCCCCGTTGCTCCCCGCCCCGCCCGCCTACCTCTTCCGATCCAAATTCCTATTCAACTCCGCCGCATCCATCGCCACCTTTGCCCCGTCCTTCGGCACGTCCACGTGGGCGGACCAGAGGATCGCGTTGGTGACCTGGCGGCGGAAGTCTTCGTTGCCCCAGTTCTTCAGATCGTGTCGAGTGACAAATCAAAGAGTGCTCGGAACCTGTGTTGCGTTGATGCCCGACACACCGGGCGCTTCCGCTCTTGCTTCCGGCTCTTCCGGCGGTGAGCTCGACCGCCGCAGCGTGACACGTGCGCTTCCGGCTCGGTTCTCGAACTGGCCGAGAATCCAGACTGGTCCTTGGGGGCCTGATCGCTTGAAGGTAAGGCGACCACCATACAGGTTCGCGGGCGTGCCGGCTTCCGCTGCCGATTTGGTGGCGAGACACGCAAGCAGCGGCCTGAGAAGGCGGTGCGCTTGGCAATCCGTGGTGGCGTCCGCGTCGAGAATGCACTCTTGCACTTCTTCGGAGCGTGCGGCCACGATCGCGCCAAGAACTCGCTCCGCGAGCCCGTCGATCGTCCAATCGGGACCGAGCGGGGCGCTCAAAAGGGCCTTGATAGGGTAGTTGGCGGTCACAATGGGTTCACCTGTTTTGTGAGGTTTTGCCATTCGGCTCGCAATTCACGCAGCCCGTTTTGAGCCTCGAAGCGTATCTCGCCGCTGCGTGCAAGGCCGGCAGCGATGGGGTCGGAGTAGAGGATCGCCATGATCCACGCGGGCACGCTGACCTCTAGGATAGCCGGCCCTCCTTCGTTGGGGAACAGCGCGTGTTTGTTCCGCGCCGCCACTTCCGGGGTACCGGTGCTACAAGGCCGTCCGTCGCCGATGACGGTAGAAAAGCCTTGCGCGGGAGGGAGGCTCGCCGATCCCGGTTCGCGGTAGTCCGGGTCTGGACCATTCCTCTCGATCGCGCGGGCTCGCCGGAGCGTCGTCCCATGATGAAGAATGGTTGGTGGGGAATCGGGCGCCAAGAGGGATCACCTCCGTGAAATAGCCAGCGCCGCTGAGGTCGCCGGAACGGAGACACGCCCGGTCTGCGACCGTTGCGCCGACCCCGTCCAGTACCTCCTTTCGCAGGCTCTGTCTAGGAACGAGGGTGCCCCGCCCGCTACCTCTTCCGATCCAAATTCCTATTCAACTCCCCTGCATCCATCGCCACTTTCGCCCCGTCCTTCGGCACCTCCACATGCGCCGACCACAGAATCGCATTCGTCACCAGTCGCCGGAAATCCTCGTTGCCCCAGTTCTTGTGCGCGTGCCCGCCGGTGAAGCCGAAGCTGCGGCCGCCGCCGGGGCGGTCGAAGGCCCAGGCCACGATTTCTTCCCGGCCGGGGTTTTCCTTGGCCGCGGGGGTGCCACGGACGTTGTCCGGCGGCGTCGCCTTGAGGATCGGCGTCACGTGCTTATCCGCAGGAGCGAAACGGATGTTGAAATACCACTCGTCGCGAATCTTGAACGGATGCACGCCGCGGGTGATTTCGTGCTGTGGCAAGCTCGTGAAATTGCCGTCCCAGTGCGGGTTGGTCGAGAAGCCGGTTTCGTAGTAGCCGCCGAGCCATTGCAGGACGTGATCGCTTTGGCTTTTCGGATATTCGACGGCGTAGTGCAAGTTGACGAAACCGACGCCGGAGTCGATCAGCTTTTGCACGACTGCCTTGCGATCCTGCTTCAGGATTGGGTGTTCGGAACCGCCGTCCATGTAGAAGACAACCGCCTTGGCGCCCTCGAACGTCTTCGGGTTCTTCGGCCAGCCGTCGCGAGCCATGACGGGGAAGACGCCGGGCGTTTGCTTGAGCAGGTTCATGAGGATCGCGGAGCCGGCGAAGAATTCATGATCGCCGGGGCCGTGACTTTGCCGGCCGGCGACGAGGACGATTTTCGTCAGGCTCGGGTCGGTGGGCTGGACTTCGAGAGGGACGCCGGATTGGTCGTAGGGATCGACGTCGGCGGCCGACACAGCGCCGAGCGCGGCAATAACGAGACAGCAGGCGGACAACCATTTGTTGCGAAACATAATGAACTCCTCAAATTTGTTTAGCGGCGGTTCTGCGAACCGCCGCTAAACGAGTGCGGTTAATGTTATCGGGAGTGGTCGTGGATTCGCGGTTACCACCCCATCACATAGCCAATCCCGCCGCGTGGCGAAACGGCGCCGCTCAGGACGCCGTTCTTCTCATCGAGCCGCACCGCCATCACCTTGCCGCCAGTCCAATCCCCGGCGCTACGGGCCTTGTGGCCGCGCGCTTCCAGCTCCTGTCGCGTCGCATCGGGAATGCGGCCTTCGAGGGTGAGGTCGCCGGGGTGAGCATCGTGCGGGTAGAACGAGTTGGGGAAATGGCGCGTGTAAAAGTTCGGCTTGTCGATCGCCTCTTGCAGGTTCATGTCGAAATCGACGTAGTTGAGGAAGAACTGCAACGTCCACTGGTCCTGCTGATCGCCGCCGGGGGTGCCGAAGACCATCCAGGGCTTGCCGTCTTTCAACACAAGCGACGGCGTGAGCGTCGTTCGCGGGCGTTTGCGCGGCAGCAAGGCGCTCGCGTGGTGCGGGTCGAGATAGAACATTTGGCCGCGCGTGCCCATTGGGAAGCCGAGACCGGGAACGACGGGGGATGACGGGATCCAGCCGCCGCTCGTGGTCGCCGCCATTAAGTTGCCGGACACGTCGGCCGCGCACGTGTGCGTGGTGTCGTTGCGATGAATCTCGTAGTCGGCCGGCACCGCACACGGCGCCTGGCCTTCGCCCGGTACGCTTTTCGGTCCGTGGCCGGGACGCAGCTCAAGCGATGCTTTCCGTGGATCGATCAATTTGCGGCGCTCGTCGGCGTAATCCTTCGACAAGAGCATCGGCAGCGGCACATCGACGAACCGCGGGTCGCTGTAAAAGCGCTCGCGGTCGGCGAACGCGAGCTTCGCGGCTTCCGTCACGGTGTGGATGTAGTTCGCCGAGTTGTGGCCGAGCGCTTTCAGATCGTAGCCTTCCAGAAGACGAAGCTGCTGGAGGAACACCGGGCCTTGCGTCCACGGGCCGCACTTGTAGACATCGAGACCGCGATAGTTCACGGTCGCCGGCTCTTCGAGCGTCGGCTGCCATTCGGCGAAATCTTCTTTTGTCAACAAACCGCGGTGCTTTCTCCCGCTGGCGTCGCGAAAGGCGTTGTTCTGCATGAAATCGACAATGCGCTCCGCGATTTCGCCTTTGTACCAGTAGTCGATCGCCGTCTGGATCGCGGCTTCGCGGCCACGGTCTTTCGCGCGCGTTTCGACATCGACGACCTTCTTCATGGTCGCCGCCCAGTCGGGATTGCGCAGCACTTCGCCGACCGCCGGCGCTCTGCCGTTCGGAAGATATATGGCGGCGGAGCTGGGCCACTCCTCGCGGAAGCGCTTGGCGAGGCCGGCGATGGCGTTGCGAAGTCCGGAGTAGATGGGAAAGCCGGACTCGGTGTAGTCGATGGCGGGACCGAGCACGTCCTTCAACGTCAACGTGCCGAAGCGCATCAGCGCGAACGCCCACGTGCCGAACGTCGCCGGCGCCGTTGCCGGCAGCAAACCGTCGCCGGGAACGGGGTCAACTCGCTCATTGCGGAACCACTCCACGGTCGCGGACTTGCCGATCCAGCCCTGACCGCTGATCGAAAAGACCTTTTGTTCCTTCGCCGAGTAAATCAAGATCGGCACTTCGCCGCCGAGGCCGCAGCTTTGCGGTTCGAGGACGTTGAGCGCGAAGCCGGACGCGACGGCGGCATCAATCGCGTTGCCGCCTTTGTCGAGCATGCGCTGGCCTGCCAAAGCGCCGAGATAATGGCCCGACGCGACCACGGCGTGCGTGCCCATGTAAACGGGGCGAGTCGTGAACGTGCCGGAACCGGGCATGATTGCTTCCCCTGAGGTAAACGACGGGCCAGCGGACAGTGTAACGCGGAAGGGAAGGGGAAAGCACGAAGAATTGCCGATCGCACTCACGCGACGGGTGGGCGGGCGAGCTGTCGGGGACCGTGACAAGCGCGGCTGCCAAAAATGGTTAACAAACAGAACACCCCAATAGGGCAAAAACGGTCAAATTCCCATCTCGATGTTAGGAATCCGGCAGGCCGCGCGTTAGGGGAGCGTGTATGGGCTGACGCCGATGTCCACGATGCTGCACGCGGCGATTACATTCATGCCGAGTTCACGCGCTTTCGCCAGCACTTCGGGTGCATCGGCGCCGGGATTGAACCAAACCTCGCGGGCCGGCTTCCTCGCGATGTCGGGGAGAGCTTGCAAACCGATGGTGGGCGGCAAATAGATGCTGATCCGATCGAGTTCAGGAACCGGCACGTCGGCGACGGAACGATAGACTTTGAATCCTTCCACCGCTTCGTCACGCGGATGAATGGGAAAAACGTCGTAGCCCTTGAGCGCGTAGGCGCGCACGCACTTGTTGCCAAACTTGTTCCGATTCGAGCTGGCGCCGACGACGGCGATGGTTGGTTTTGACATGTCCAAAAGCTATTGCAGAATGGCGGAGCGTGCAGCTGGCGGAACGTAAAAAGCAAAACCCTCTTCTCCATCGCGACGATCGCGAAAGAGAAGAGGGTTCCGCAAACCGAAAAAGGGGACGGGACCTTTGAGCTTAGAGGTCCCGTCCCCTTTTTCGGTTTGCTACACGCGGCCGGCGTCGGCCGGCTTGGCGGCCACGGGATCGGCCGATTCGCCGCCCTTGGTGCCGTGGATCGCGTCATAAACCTCTTGACGATGGACGGGAACTTCCTTGGGCGCCACGATCCCCAGCCGAACCTTGTCGCCCCGGATTTCAACCACCGTCACGGTGATGTCGTTGTTGATGACGATACTTTCATTTTTTTTCCTGGACAGTACTAGCATCGCCGCCTATCCTTCTCTGAGTCAAGGGGCCGTTCCTGGTGTGAGCCGATTCCCACGCGGCTTACGACGTTGCGGGCGGAAGCAAGACGCGCCGGTGAAGATCCCCTTCCCCTGCAGGAATCAGCGGTGGCCTCGTGGCGGCACTCCGTCCGTGAGCCGTTGCTGGGAGTAGGCCCGAACTTCAGGCGCTACCTGAGGCCACATCATCATAAAGTAATGTATCCGTGCCGTTTGGGCTCGTCAAGGGTTTCGGCGCGCATTCTTTTCACTTTACTGCGCGTTTGGCATGAGTCTTAGCATGAACTGAAATGCTTCTTGCGAGCGCGCCGGCGCCTGTCGTCCGCGCCTCGCGGGTGAGCTGAACAGGAAACACCGGGCCGCGAGCGAGATCCAGCAGAGGTGGTGCGAAGCGGCCGGGGCGTCACGGCTGCAACATTCGGTTCGTTCGTGACTTTGGATAATTCAGATAATACCGCGCTAGTTGACAAACGGTGGGACTTGGATCGCTTCGGGCCATTTGATCGATGCGATCGCTCAGATCGACCGTACCGTACTCCGCGGCGGCGCGTACGGCGGCAATGCGGACTTCCGGGGCGGGGTCGTGCGTCAGCGTGCGCAGCCAGATGCCCGGTTCAAGGTCGGGGTTGCTCCGAATGGAATCGAGCACCTGTAATCGCACCGTTGCCCGCGTGTCGGTTACAAGCCGGCCAATGCGCAGGTGCTCGTCCTGCAAGCCGCGACCGCGAAGCGCGGCCTCACAGATGCGGCGCACGTCGTCATCCGTATCGTGCAGCCAGCGGAGCAAATCCTCCGTCGCGATCACCTCGGGTTGCTGGTCGCCGTACAAATGCCCAATCGCCAGCATGGCGGCGCGGCGAACTTCCGGCGCACCGTCTTCGAGCAGCGGGACGATTTCCTTTTTCAGATCGACACCCGGCAACATCGCGAGCTGAACCGCGCAGACGCGGTTGGCGGTTTCGCCGTCGCGAAGATGCTGCCGAGCCAATTCGCGTTCCACGTTGAGCAATTCCGGCTGGCCGGCTTGCGCGGGCAACAACACCGCCAGCTCCAACGCCCGCGCCCGCACGCTCTTTTCGGCAACGCGCACCGCGGCCCGGAGCAATCGCCCGGCGCCGTCCCGCGCAGCGGCGCCGCCACGCTCCGCCCGCAGCCAGTCGCACTCCAGCCGAAGCGCCGCCTCCTGCCCAAGAACGGTCATGTGCGCAAAGCGATCGGTCAGCAGCGAACCGAGCTCGGTCCAACGCGCATCGTCCGCCGGCCACGGTTTGGAAATACTCGCCAAAGCGGCCGCGGCGTTCGCGACGCAGCGTTCGTCGCTCTGACAAAGGCACTCCACCAGCCTCGGCCATGCGGCACGATCGAGACGGCGCACCTTTTCCACCCACCGCGGCCGTTGACTCTCGTCCGCCGCCGCGAGGCCGCGCACCGCGTACCAGGCGAGGAGCGGCGTTCGCTGCCAGCACGCGACGCCGCCGGCTGCAATCAACACGATGAGAGCGGCGCCGAGGGCAAGCCATTTTTTCTTGAGCGCGGCGAACATGACGCATTTCCCCTGGAATGAATGCCGATGGCGGCTATACGGCGCGTCGGCTTCGTGCGACAAGAGCAAAACCGGCGGTAGCGCACGGCATGGGATGAGCGCCCGGCACGGAGGGGAAAGCCGATCCGCCAACCGTGGGCACGTCCTTCCCAAACCTTCCCAGCTTGCCGCGCGGCCCGCGGAAGGTGAGCCGGTCGTCAACGGCGGCATCGGCTGCGTCGTCATCGCCAGCCCGTATTTCGCGGAGAGCATTCAGCGGCAGCTTCAAGAGGATCGGGCGCCGGCGTTTGTGATTGGGGAGGTACGGGAGGGAGAGTCGGGTGGTTGAGTTACACTAGAGCTTATCGGGCAGAGTTCAAGTTTCCGACTGGGCATGGGCGACGAGCCATTGGGTGAGACAATTGTAGTAATCGACGTAGTTGCTCAAGTCGGCTTCCGTGAGTTGGAGAACGGCACGGATTTCGGGCAGTTCCAACGTGAATTCGCGAAAGCGCCGGACGACCGTTTCGCCGCCTGGAATGTGGGCCGCTTTGGAATGATTGGCCAACCAGTTGCGCACCTTCTTTATCGCTTGTGATGGGTCGTTGACGTGTTCCTGAATGTCTTGGCCCGCGATGTCTGAGATGAATTTGGCGTAGCGATGACGTTCGCGGTCGAGGATCAGCGCCTTTTTGTTTTTGTGCGGCCTGCTGCCGAAAACTGCGCAGCCGATGAACAGGCCAAGCTCGTAGGGCATATTGAATCGAGGCAGACCCTGGGGGTTCAACTCGATCCGCGAGATGTCATGGATGCAGAGTCCGCACCCTTTGATGATTTTGATGATCTTGTTGACGCGCACTTCACCGGAATCTTCAACTTCCAGCGAACAACGGGCGTCGAAGCCGCAGTCGGCAATCGCGAAGATGATGGCCCGAAAGAGTGGCTGGTATTGGGAATCGAAGGGACAGTTGATGAAGACGTTGTGGTCGTAGTCGGATGCGCCTCGCTGCCTTGGCTTGTGCATGGGCTTACGATTCCTTGCTCACCCGTGCGGCCAGCGCTCTGCGGTCGCGCACGATCAAGACCGCCCTTCGGATGTCGGATCGTTTGATCTTGCCCTCCTTGCGCGGTATGAACACGGCGGGCTCACCGGGCCTCGGAACCGCCCGGCCTTTGACCTCCCGGCGCCTTCCGCCAGGCGACTTCGCTCTTGTGCCCTTGATCGCCATCGGACCCTCCAGACTTGCAAGACGCTCTTCGCCAAGCGTCTTCAATCATAGCGAACGGCTCGAGCTTGTAAATGCTCGCCACGCCGGTTGGCTCGATCTGACAGAACATCCCCAACCGGAGGGGGCCCGCGTCTTCAACGGCGGCAACGGCTTTTTCGTGATCGCGAGTCCGTATTTCGCGGAGAGCGTTCAACGGCAGCCTCAGGAGGATCGCGATCGGCGTTTGTGATCTGAGGCAGAGGAAGCCACGGAGTCGAGCTTGGCGCGAGGACGTGAAACCTTCTCGCTTGGCTCAATCGGTCCACGAAACGGCTTCGCCACCACTGCGCGTAGCGAGCGCCGGCATGATGGGATTAGCGGAAACAGGGAGAAAGCGGACAGCGCCGTCGCAGAACAGGAAGTTCGCGCCCTGTCCGACATGAGGACTCCAGAAGTGAAATGCGTCACAGGGATTTGTGAACCGCCCCGACGTGTACTCGTACGGACCATCAGGGCAGCGGTCGTATGGAAGTCGGGACGTCGTCCTAATTTCGCGCAAACCGAGCGTTGAGTCTGCTGAACCATTCAGGTTTTGCCCCCAACCCGCGTACCACCAGCCAAAGTTTCCGTCACTACTTGGAGGCCGCTCCCCAACCGCAAGTGTATTGCTCGTACCGTCCGTAACGTCCAACATCCGCACAGTAGAATCCAAGAATAGCACGCCGTCAAAGCCTGTCTGATCCCAGCCGGCTACGCCCAGATACGACGTGTATGCCACCGAGAATGTACTGTAGACCCGTAGTCCATTCGAGCGTGGATCGGCCGGGCAAGTAAAGATCGGAAGGACGTGCCCCAAGATCGTTAAGTGGGGCGGCTTTTCAAAGAACCGTTCAGTTGCGAATGCCTTTAGCGACTCCTGCCAGAGCGAACTCTGTTCCAGATACGGCAATAACCGAGTCATCCAAGTCATGTGCGGGTGGGCGTCCCGTCCGTTCAAATAGCTGCACCCCGGCGGAAAAACGCCGTTGTCGGCGTGGTACTGATGGAGCGCTAGCCCCATCTGCCTTAAGTTATTGAGGCAGGTTGTTCTATTCGCAGAATCCCTGACACGCTGTACCGCGGGAAGGAGAAGACTGATCAACACAGCAATGATTGCTATAACGACAAGCAACTCCACGAGTGTTGTCGCCTGCCTGGCGCCAGTTAATTCAGACCGCGAACGCGCCCCACATCCCTGCACCACCGCGGGACCGTCTACCGCACCGCGGTAGTTCAACGAAACGATGAATCCCAGTATGCAGACGAGCGCGGACCCAGCTGCTATCATGATGCTCTGCGCGCCCACCTTGACAGTAATGTCACCGCCAAAACAGCCGCATGAAATCTCTAACCCGTTCTGCAGCGCAACCGTCTGAGCGACGACGAATCCGAGAAACATAACCGCCCCAAGACAATAGGCCTCAGCAACGACTAGTCGGACAAGAAGGCACGCCCCTACGGTAAGCTGCAGGTACGGGACGACGAGCGCAACCCACCGGCCAGCGCCGACGCCGACCAACTGGTACGAGTAAACCGTCGAGAGAAAATAGTACGGATTCCCCAAATGCGAAAACGCGCTTGCCACGAGCAGTAGCCCAACGGCAGGCGCAGCGAGGCGCTCGAATACTCCGGTCCATCGCAAAGCGCGGCTGCCTGTATCCGCGTGCGCCGATTCATCATTGGGACCTAAGGGACTCTTCATAATCTTGCCATCCATTCATTCCGGCGGCAAGAACCGCCACTGAACGGTATCCCCGGAAAACAAGATCCCCCGCTAGCGCTTTAGCCCAGGTGCAGCTTTCGCTTTGGCAATACACAACTACTCGCTGGCCAGGATCGATCGCATTAAGCACTTTTGTCCGTTCGCCAAGGCTGGACACCATTGGAAGGCTGATCGCGCTCGGTATATGCCGCGCCGCGTATGACACGGGCAGCCGGGCGTCAAGAACGACGACCTCCTGGCGGACCAAGAGGCCATGCAACTCAACGGCAGTCATTGTCGGTAATTCAACGTCAAAGTGGCGCGCAGCGACCTGACCAACAGCTCCTTCGTTTCGGGCGAAACCATCTGCACTCAACGCGTCACGAACTGAACTCACGCCCGTGGCGACCGCAAGAAGTGCCGTGAAGCGGAAGGCAACACGAGCCAGCGCCGGGTAGGTAGTGCTCTGGCGTTCATGCCCGGAACTCTGCGCGAAGTAAAGCAGCGACACCGCCAGGCCGAGCGCAACGATGACAATGCAGAGCGTCGCGACGTTTTCCGCGAAGGGCGCAAGCACCATTTCCGCTGTACTAGCCTGTTCTTTGCGTGAGACAACCAGTCCGACGCCATCCCAAAGAGCAGCAAGGTCTGAAAGCGAGATTAACTCGACGCCTGCAGGGGGATCAACGATCCGTGCCATGTGTCCTTCGACACCGAGGAAAAGTATCCAATGAAGATACGGCGTACTCCTCCCCGGGCGGCGCACGTGAAGTACGATAGGATCGCGTGAAGCTCTCAGTGCCCCGAGAGTCAGATTGTGCATCGGTTGAGCGCTCGCCCCGGCATCCCGTGCCGCTTGTTCGAGTTCGGCCAAGCTGCTCCCCTGCTCTGAGCCCAGGTATTTCTCTTGCAATATCCCATTGAAGTCTGGCGCGTGGCCAGTTGCCCTGAGTGCGCCGTAAAGAGAATAAAGTCCGCAGTACGGGCCACCTGAGAATTCCTGCACGTGCGCGATGGATGATGCGGGGGGTGGAGAATCCTGGGCAAATGTCTCCCGAGGCGCGGCAGACATCAGTAGGCCGACGGCAAATATGAGCGATGTCACCGTTTTCGCTGTCTGTGTGGATATCATGTATTGTGAGACGGTTAGGATCTCTTGGAGCGCAGCCGACTGCAGAATAAGAAGGTCAAGAGCGCCAAGGCAACCAACCCCAATGCCACCATCAGTTTGGTGCCGAGCGGATAGGCGCTGGATGCGAGCTTGCCATCGTTTAGATTCGCGAGCGCCGCTTGGCTCATGCTTTTGACTATGTTGCCGTCACGCCACTCGTAGTTTATGCCAGGATGGTCGTCGACTTGGACTGGAGTGCCGTTAGGAATCGGTGTCGAAACAATGAAAGGGTTTGCGCTTGAGAAGTCGGGGCGCAGATTGACATGGGCAAAGCGTATCTCGGTGGTAACTGTGACTGTCTGGTCTTTATCAAATCTCTCCTCGTCGACAAGAGTCATTGCGACGGGGAACGTCGTGCCCGAATAGCTCTGAGTCTTCGTGACTTCGACGGTGCGGTGCATTGCATTACACGCGTGCTTGGGCCAGAATCTGCCGTCACCCACGTAAGACGTCAGTGGCATGTCGGCCCGAAGAAGATCTTTTCCAACTTTGTGCTGCTCTATCCTGCACGGAATGTATCCAGCTGCTGGATCAAGCCAAACTGCATGAATTCCCCATTTGCCTTCGGCGTCAAGGACCTGCACTTGGCGTCCGTTATGCACTTCAAAGTGGGCCGTCAACGTCGAGTCCTCA
Source organism: Gemmataceae bacterium (assembly GCA_041499805.1). Lineage (GTDB taxonomy): Bacteria > Planctomycetota > Planctomycetia > Gemmatales > Gemmataceae > JBGQKZ01. The sequence goes on along the minus strand of JBGQKZ010000002.1, from coordinate 1,393 downwards.
AGGACCGCGGGGAGGAGCAAACCATCGTTCCCATCGAGATAACCGTATACGGCGCCGTGCTTGTATGAATAGGTCTGCCGGCGCTGGGATTCAGGCAACTCGTCCAAGTTTGCAACCACCCCCCGGATGACGTGCTTCGCAGGGTCTTGGATAACCATGAACGAGCTATTATTGGTGTAGATCCGTTCGCTCACGTCTTCACCGGTAGCGACTTGGCCTCTCCGAGGATAGCGAAATGTATCGTGCATCTGCAGCTTCCAACGGTCCCCGTCACGCCAGACGATATGCGTGCTTTCCTGAATGGGTGTCCCCGCCGGCAGTGCGAATCCTTGATACCTTGCCACGCAATCGACTCTGAACGTGGCTCTTGCGGTTGAGGCCAGCCAACTCTTGTAGGAGGCCAGCAAACGCTCAGGTGACGGGCTTGCGCCACGCGCCCATTCATGCGAACACGCGATTACAAACATTGCAATCGCGCAAATCGCAGAAAACGACCGAAAGCGGTCTGTAGAAAGCATGAATGTCTCCGTTGGTAAACAGAGCCACGCCGTCGTTCGCGAGGCTACGCGGCTTGCCCGGTTTGGGCAAGCCGCATAGCCAATTGTCGTGGCACGGTCCACCTGGTACGAGCTAGAGACGACGAGCAACGCCATAGCAAGCTCTACGGTTTTACGGTGCCACGGTCCACGCGCATGGAGACATCATTTGATCATTGAGGTCGTCCGAATACTGAGCGTAGCAATTGGCATCCAAGCAAACTTGGTCTCCGGCGTTCGTAGCACATTTTCTGGTTTGCGTGATGCCCGTCACTTTCGGCTTGCACTTCTGAATAGACTGGTTACATCCGCTGAAACGGGCGACGCATGCAATTGTCCGTAGGCCTGTTGTGTCGCAATCCGGGGGGTCCCCGGGATCGGCTCCCCGGGTGGCATAAAGCGCCGCGCCGCTCAACGTAGTTGGTCCTCCGATCACCGCTGCGACGCCCAGAGCAGTGACAATTGCAATACACCATAGGAGATTCTTCGTCATCACTCCCAAACTCCTTTCGCACCGACACATCCCAGAGGCAAACCACGTAGTGTTCGACGGGATTCGATTAGAAAGCCGTCTACCACCGCACGTACTGCAGCCAGGGAGAACTGCGTCCTCGCCGACAAGCTGCGGCCTTGGAATTCTGCGCAATGCCTCAACTCATCCGTAAGTCAACGTCGACCTATCCCTCGCGCGTGTCATGCCCCGTGCCGAACATTCGCGTAGGAATGGCTGAATGGCTGAATGGCTGAATGGCTGAATGGCTGAATGGCTGAATGGCTGAATGGCTGAATGGCTGAATGGCTGAATGGCTGAATGGCTGAATGGCTGAATGGCTGAATGGCTGAATGGCTGAATGGCT
>JBGQKZ010000001.1:0-194085 GCA_041499805.1 Gemmataceae bacterium | reverse complement strand
GGCATCCCGCCAGCAGTTCGTCCTTGCGCAGCTCAAAGCGCCGTTCCATCGGCTATCTCCTTCGTCAAAGGGTCCATCCTGTGCGAAGGATTGTCACAAAAGAACTTGCGATCACGCAAGACGGCTTAGACAGTCGAAATAAGCGAACCATACGCCGGATCGGGTGTGCGAAAACTGGGGCGCGCGCCTCAAAGACCCGGACGCTGCTGGATTGTCGTGCGCGCACGACAGCTCCCCCGCCAGGAACGGCCAAAAGTGGCGCGCGCCACATTTCTCAAATTGTTGCGCGCGCGCAACAATGCCTGGAATGTTACGCGCGCTTAACATCATGAGATTCGTGCGCGCACGAATCTTCCGCCCTGCCGCGCATGAATGTCGCGCGCGAGACATTACGAGAAAAAGGGCGCGCGCGCGCGCCATTATGAGAAAAAGGGCGCGCATGCGCACCGAGTGACCGCCAAGCGGCTGACCCTTAAGGTAAAAAACTTGGCCGCACTGCAATCCGAGTTGCGGATGGCATTTGCGAACCACAAGTTGCGGGACTTTTGCGGCGATGCATCGAGCGCCGAAGTTTCGGCGCTCCATGCGCGTCTCGATTTCCGGGGCGTCTCGCTGAGCCTTTTTTTGCTATTCGATGCGGATGATTAGTGTACGGCGGGATGCCCACACCATGCGTCCTCTGCGTGAAGGCGCGGACAGCGTCGAATATAGCCGCCGATGCTGAGCGTAAGCTGGCACCTCGATCGGCGAGCCGCCCGGTTTATCCCGGCGAAAACACACGCGGCCAGGATAATCCGGGCGGCTCGCTCTGCGTACAATCAGTTCCTACGCGCCTTTCTTCGCGGGCTCTTCTTCCGACTTTTTATTTTCAATCTTTACGCCCATCTTGGTGAGCAGCATGTTGACCGCCTTGTCCATCGGGTCGCCGCGGACGTTTTTGTAACGGATGACGCCCTTTTCATCGAGGACATAAATGGTCGGCCAGCCGTGGACGTTCCACGTGGTCGCGATGGGGCCGCTCGTGCCGCCGCCGTCGAACCAGGAACGCCACGTGATGTTCTCTTGCTCGAGCACTTTCTTCAGTGCGTCGCGGCTTGGATCGGAGTTGATGCCGAGAAGTGCGAACGGTTTGCCTTCGAGCCGTTTCACGAGCGACCGCTCGTGCGGGTACATGTCCCGGCACGGCCCTCACCAATTCCCCCAGAAGTCGAGCACCACGACCTTGCCGCGATAGTCGGAAAGCTTGAACGACTTGCCCTCCACGTCCTGGCCCTGAATGTCGGGCGCTTCCTTGCCGATGACGAGATTGCGAATTTCGAACAACTCGCCCTTCGCCAGCGCGCTGAGGTTTTTGCCGAAACGGGATTTCACGTCGCCAAAGTCCTTCTCGACGCGCTCGAACAAACGCTCGGCTTCTTTGGCTTTTGCGTCGTCCGTTCCCGTGGAGCGCTCGGCGTTGTTTTTCAAATAAGAAGCAAGGCCGAACGCCGCCATGCCCTGGGCATCATGGTTCTTGTTCTTCTCCAACACACTCCGCAGGAGTTTCACGGCCTGGGGTGAGGACGAGTAGATCAGTCCCAGACACAACTCGCCGACCTTCGGCTTGTCAACGTGATGGGCGAGGACGAGGTCCATCGCCTTGGCTCCGGCCGGGGTTTGACCAGCCGCTTGCACCACCCACGACGCGGCGTCCAGGCCGACCGGATCCGTGGCGTTGTTCTCGGCCAGCTTGAGGAAGCGCGCTGCGTAGTCCGGGACCTGCGGATACTTTTCTTTGAAAGCCTTCTGACGTTCCTCGTCGGTCTTTGCCGCTGCCATGGCCTTGAAGTAGTCCTGCTGCTTATCGCTGAACTCTTTCTCCAACGCCTTATACTCGTCGGCCGGCGTCGCCGGCTTCTTGTCCGGCGGGTCCTTGTCCTTTTTGTCATCCAGGGCCCACGCCGCCGAGACAAGCAGCAGCGTTAATAGGCCGATGCCCATATATCGCATGATGTTCCTCCGAGACCGAGGATTGTGGCAGACCGCGAAGCACGCGCCCTCGTGTTGACACGAGTGCGCACCTTTGACACGTCGGGGATGTATTGTTACTTGCCGGAGTAGGGCTGTCCAGTATGAACCAACTCGGTGATGCACTCGGAAAGGCTTCGATCCTTTCGAGTCGCACGGATGACGCCCGAGCACGAGCGAGAGCGGCGATAAAGCCGACCCGTTGAAAGCGCTCGACCGGGAGACGCAACGGCACATTATCGTTTTTCATCCATTTCAACGACGGCTGCGCGACGCTTCGCGCTTCGTCGGATCGGTTTCGAGGTACGGTTACCGCAGCCGCACGTACTTCGCAAGGACCGCCACATTCCCGCTGCCTGGGAGCCCGATGGTGCGACATCAGACGTGGAGGCAGCATGAGCGCGGGAGAGACACAACTCGGAATGCGGCTCAGCCGGTCTTAGACCAGGAATGATGGTACTGGGTTGTGCTTGGATTCGATGAAGAACTGTTGGAGCCCGAGGCTGACGGCGACATGGTAGGACAGTCAATTGTGACGCCGCTCCCGATTTTCCAGAGAAAGTCTTCTCGCTCCACTCCTTTCACCTTCAACGTGAGGTCGGTGGTGGAAAGTTCGACGGGATCGTTCGGGCGCTCCGCATTGAGGGAGGGCAAGACCTTGCCGGCGAAACTCGCTATGCGCTCAAGAGCGCGCTTCTTTCGTCGTTCACTTCAACGGTCGAAATGAGAGCAGCGAGTTCGCGTTCTCTCGTTCGTAAAGCTTCCAGCTCTCCGGCGAGACTGCCGTCGTCATCAAGAGAGCTGGCCGGTTCCGATGTCGGCCAACCGCTGGACGAATGCCATGCGAAAGCAAAACCGATCGTTCGCTACGAAGCTAAAAATCAATGTCCTCGACATCAATCCGCCACATCCCGAGCGTGTTAAGAATAAGCCGGGAAACGCGGTCTTCGTCGGTCGCCAGATAACCGAGCAGTTGCAGTAGTTCGCGATCTTCCATCACTTTCGACGCTTTCTCGGCGGTTTCGACGGCCCGCTGCGGATTGGCGAGAAAACCGGCGAGTTGCAATTCGCGGGAGACCCACCCAGCCGTTCCCGCAGGCAACAGAGACTCCGCCAGCTTCCCATCGTAACGCGCGGCTACCATGGCGAGCGCGTTGTTGCCGGTGGTGTAGCGCCAAACCTGCTGGGGGTCCTCCGTGTGAGGCCTCTGCAGCGCGACAGAGCGCCACAAGCATTCGCGGACCAACGTCGGATCGATTTGCTCCGCGATCAGCACCAGGGCGGCAGCCACGGAGCCAGGGAGCAACGGGCTCGTCAATTGCGGTGGGTCGGGGCGCGCGGCATCTTCTTCCAGCAGCGCGAACGCGCGTCGCAGCAAGTCCGATGCCTGCTTCGGCTCTGTTTTCGCCACGCCTTGCGCAATCACACCCAGCGCGTGAGCTCGACTCGGCAGATCGGTGATGCTGCTCGCCAGTTTGAGCGCCGCCTTCAGGTCCACCTGGGCCATGCGATAGCACGCGCGAATGGCGTATTGGTCGCGCTGATTGAACTCGTTCTGTCGGGGCGGCGGAATCAAGTCCAAAACTCTCACAGCTTCAGCCGGATGCGTGCCGGCGATCCGATGCGCGGTGTTGCCGTGGTGACGGGCAAATTCGCTGCGGTCTGTCAGGTCTTTCATCAAGGCGAGGGCCGCGGGCAGGTCGATGAGTGCCAGGTCTGTCGCGAAAGAGGCGCGAGCAAAACCCACCCAAGCGCTCGTTGACAGGCTGTTGGCGATTTTCTCTCCCTCTCGCAGGAGGGTCGTGGCGCGGTCCTTCTGGCCGAGCAGAAATAAGCGTTTCGCGACTTGCCCCAGCGCTACGGCGCGAAGTTCCGGCGACTTCTCGGCCCTTGCCCCCACCAGCGCTTCGGCGAGGATTTCCAGCTTCCGTGCGCGCGCCTTCTCGGGCAAGGCATCAACCAGGAGGCCGTACGCCATGGACTTTTGCGCCCCCTGACCCATGTGGCCAATCAATTCCTCGGCTTCCTCAGGATTCTGCGACACCCTCTTCATGGCCACCTGCGTCAACAACATTTCGTTGTACATCGCCGGTTGCAGCGGATTCTTGTCCAGAAACTCAGTGACGAATTCCGGTGCGATGCCTGTCAACGATTGGAGCGCCGTCACTTTTTCCTGCGTGTTCGTCGATTTGACGAGCTTCTGCTTGAACGGCTCGAAGAGTCGCTTCAAGATCTTTTCGCGTTCTTCTTTAGCAAGGATGGGCCGCAGCGCGAGCTGCTCGGCCGGTTCGGTCAAGCGACTCATCGTCTGGTTGAGGTTCGACGGATTCCTGTCGTAGTACGATCCATCGACGCGGAAAACCGGATGGCGCACCACTACGCAGAACGGCTTGCCTGCAGGGGTTTCCAGCTTGAATTCGCCCTGGCCGTTGGTGGTCGTCTCGGTGCGCGTGTCCGTGGCGAACAGGGAAACCATCGCGTGCCCAATGGGCTTGCCGCCTCGATCGCGTACCACGCCGGACAAGCCGCCCAAACGTGTGACAACAAGCTGCTGCGGCTTCCCGGCTTCGGGTAGTGTGGCGTCGAGCCACGCGGATTCGGTGGTCTTGGCGCCTGCCGCACGGATGGTGAATCGATAATGCCCATCGGGGGCAAGCGGCGGCGTCTTGAATCGGCCCTGGCCGTCGGCGCGAATCGGCTCCTTGAAGTTGAGCTTTTTTGGCTCGGCTTCAGTCGGCGCCGGCCGCCAATCGCGGTGCCATATCTCGAGGATCGCATCGGCGACCGGTTTTCCCTCGGCGTCTGCCACACGTCCGGAGATGTCGAATCGCTCGGTGGCTTCGAGAACAATACGCACGGCCTCACTGGCGGGTTTCGCAATCGTCACGACCTTCGAGCCCTCTTTGGCCGTCACTCGCAGCCGCATGGGCTCGCGCGGATCGATTCCCGCGATCGAGAATTCGCCACGTTCATTGGCTTGAGCGCTAACTTCGCGCGGTTTCGGCTGGCCTGTACGGCGATCCAGGGACATCGAGATGCCCGAAATCCCGGTGCCCGGCAAGGGTCGTCCCTGGCCATCCAAGACGACTCCACGCAACGTAGTTGGGCGGTGTAAGAGAATCGGCGGTGCCTCGAAGCTCTTGCCGTCCGGAATCTTAAAAAGGGTCAGCGTTTGTTGGCGTTTCGCGGGATCAAAGTAGTCGCTTGGGCGAAGCGCCGACAAGTACTCCTCTGGAATATCCGGGTGGAAGGCCGTTTCTCCCGGGGGCATCCAAAAAACAAACTTGCCCTCCGCGTCACTGGTCGTTGACTCAAAGCCCATGCCAAGAAACGCACGCACCTGGACATCGCGGATCGGTTTTTTGGAAGCGGCTTCCAACACCCGGCCTTCGACGCGAACCGCCGGCTTCAAGTCGATCTTCACATGCAGTGTTTCGCCCGCCTTCAGTTGCGGCGGGCTCGTGGTTTGAACGGGACGCGTCGGATGACTTGGGTCAAACTTCACCGTAAACTGCACCGCGCCGTGAACCATTTTGGGCGCTTCGAATTTGCCCTCGCGGTCCGTAACGACCTTCGCACTACTACTGTGGAAGATGCCGCTCGTATTGTCCTGCTCGAATGACGTTAGCGTCACTTCGCGATGTGCGACGGCCTCGGCGATGGGGCTCGACAGTTGCCCCACAAGCTGGCCCGTCTTTTTCAATACGATCCGATTCGCCCAATCCGGGGCTTTGGCTCCTTGGAACGAATAGTGCAGCACCGTCTGCTCGCCGAATTCGTCCGCGTGGACTGTGATCGCACCGATCCCGGCCGCGGCAACATGGGATACGGTCGCAAGGCCCTTGGCGTCCGTTGAGCTGATTTCGATCTGGAGTTCCGGCGGCAAGCCAACGGTGCCGGTGCCGATCACATAGCCGATCGAGGTTTTCTTGGCGTTTCCCGCGTACTGTCGCACCTCTGCTTCGGTGAGATCGACGCGAATCGTGTCGCTGATCAATCCCACAATCTTGACCTTGGCCCCGACAACTGGTCGGAGGTCCGGCGCTAGCACCGCGATCTTGGACTCGCCGACGTTTGACAGCATCAGCTCGACCTCCGACTTGGGCGGGGCCGAGTTTCGATGGAATTGCACGACCGTGATTCGATTTCCCTGCGCGGCCAGGAGCGCCAACTCTTGGCGTTGCGATGCATCCATGCGAATCCAGTTCTTGGGCGCCGCAATGCTAAATCGTCCGTCGGCATCGGTCGCCGTTTTTTCGTCTACTTCAAGCCCGCTAAAACTTGGCGCGAGGAGGCGTACCATGGCGCCGGCCACTGGTTTCGCGGCCGCATCGACCACGCGACCTCGGACCGCGAAGGCGCCGTCTTCCTGCGCATGGGTGGTCGCAGCCATCAACCACACCGTGAACAAACTCCAACACTGCATACGGATCATGGCCGCACCTCCACAATTTGGCTCGCCCGAACCGGCGGCCCAAACGGCGCCGGATCAAATTCTCCCGTGACTTCCAGTTTTCCAAGGGCGCTCGTTGGGACTCGCACGGAGACCCCGCAAAACGTGCCTCAGGCAAATCCGCTCGATTGGAGATCGACCAGTTGGCTCTTGGCGTCGCTGAGTTTCACCGAACAGTGCTTGTGGTTACCATAGCGTGAGACTTCCTCGGAGTCACCGATCGAGCACGAATTGATAAGCAAACCGTCCGCCGTGAATAATTGTGGCTGCACTCGAATTGTTTCCCCCGGTTTGCGAATAAGTTGGTTCTTTTCGATATCCAGACCGAAGCGCAGCTTGCCGACGGGATCGAGGATCAACTCCTGGTCCTTCTTGAGTTCATGCCAGCGCGTGTCGGCGTCGACGCCGACGCGTGAAAAAACGAAATGGATCGGCTGATTGGCGCTCGCGTGCTGAACGGAAAGAACAACCGATCCCACGGCGTACCGGCCGGCCGGCACGACCGTGGGCGTGTCGAGGGCGCTCACCGCGAACGCAGAGCCATCCTCGCCTGTCAACATCACCTCCAGTTTCAGGAGCGTCGCGTCCTTCGCCAGCTCGCCCAACCGAAGCCCGATGCGCCCCTCGCTGGTGAGCGGCTCGATCGCCAGGCGCGATCCTGTCGCATCACCGCGTATGCCGTAGCGTTGATTGTTCAGGGTTAACACCGGCGAAAACGGAAACTGCTCGGCGATCGGGTCCCATTGGTTATCCCGGTTAAGGTCGATCCACAAGCGGTCGGCCGCGTCGGCGAAGAAGCCGTTCGCGTTGCCGTCGACACGCCGCACTGCATGTTTCTTGCCCGCGATTGACACGACACCTTCGACATAGCCCAACGTGGCCAGGCTGATGGTCTTCCGAGTGGCGCCGAGCCGCCATTGCACCACGCGTCGTTCATGAACGATTTGCAAGCCACGCGTGATTTCGACATCAAGCGGAGCCGTGCGATCTTTACCGGTGCCCGCGACCTTGTCTTTCGCTTCGATGACGCGCTTGCGGTTGGCATCAACATAGAGATCGAAGTCGTCACGGCTCACTTCATCGACCACGACGACGACGCGGCGTGAATCGTCGCTACCGTAGCGAATTTGGGCGTATTTCTGTTCCTTGCCGCGATATTGGACCTCTTCGCCAAGGTCATCGGGTTTCTTGTTCGACAGCGCGACGAAACGAAAGACAGGGCGAATGGGCGAATCGGCTCCGACCTCCGCGACATAGCGCCACGCCGGTTCGACGGCGAAGACCTTGACACTGACAAGAAACAACCCCACGAGGCACGCTAGAAGTTTTTGCATCGTCGATCCTTCGGACAGTGAATCCCGAATGGTGAAAATACTCAACCAAAGTGCAAGAGGAAACGCAGAAGAAAGTTCCGTCCATTCCAACAACGGTTCCTCGCTCGAGGCGAGCTTACTCGTGGCGCGTCGGTTTATTGGCGCCGAAACTAGGGCGCTCGATTGGCGGCGCTACTTCCGGCACGTCGCGCCGCAGACGTGCGGTAGGCGATGGTCCACAAATGCCATCGGGATCTCGATACGCACAGTGCGGCCGACATTCTTGAGCTTACTGGATTGGCGCGAACTAAGTGCCCGGTTTCAACAAGTCCTCAACGGTCGGCATCCGGCGCGCCATCGACAATCCGAAGTACCGGGTCCTACCAATCCGCTCGAATCCCATACGCCGGTAGCGGCGTCGTAGCTTCCGCGTCGCTCCCTTACGTGCCTCCGGCGTCTCATTTCGTGGTAACCAAGACGACGGTACACGGATGATGTCCTCCGCATCGTGCCGAAGGGGCGCAATATCGGCGACGACCATCCCACAGCCGCCGCCAAGCAAATCGACGAGCTTGCGGACGGTGACGAGCCCAAGCTTTAGGCCACGCCAGCGCGGGTGGAGTAGGCAATAGTCGATGACAAGGATATCCGAATCGAAACCGTCGAAATGCGACCGTATGTCCTCGCGCAGGTCGTCCTGTCTCGGGTCGAAGAGTTCGGCGTAAAGGTCTGCCATCGGCTGCGAGTGACAGTCACATATCTCAAAGAGCCGAACGCCCGCGTTGGCGGCGAGGTCGGCCTGAATTCGGTACGCCAGCAGCTTTCCGACTCGGAAACGGCGTCCGTCACGGGGTCGTTCGTATCGAACGACAGCCGTGTGCTCGGTGATGAAATCGTCCGGCTCGCCGTCGCGGTGAAGCGGCATTCGACTTCGGACTTCAATATCGAAGAGTCCCACGGAACGACCTCCTGTCAGACCGCTCGATACGTCACGTCGCGCATTGTAGTCAAAGAGCTATGACGCCGCCGCGTGAGACCGTTCCGGTTAACGGACAAGCAACAGGTATTATGCGGTCGTGAAGCGATTGCGGCAGGGCAGCTCGATGGCGTACAGCGTTTCCATGAGCGTGCCGATCTGGTTCACCTTGATGAGGATGCTCCTGGCGGCCAGCCAGCCTTTGGAGATGGGAAACGCTAGACTGGATGCGGTGTCTAGCGGCCCGCTCATGCCACCGTCCGTCCGCGAGCCGTCCCGCTCGGTTAGCCGTCAGCGCGGCTTTTGAACGGGCTTTGCGAGCCAGAACGAGGAGCCGGGCCCGGCGCGCCCCATGCGTCGAGGCGCTTTCTGCTCACCGCAAGACATGGACCGCGTGCAGGCAGGGCCTATGGTGAAGAAAGTCGAACGATCATCTGAATCGATGAAGCGCGCAATCTCCGGCGAAACGGGAGTTACCTTTTCGGCCGAGGCAACTAGCCGCGGCCGGGTGCGCGGGCCCCATTCGAGTGCGGATTTGGAATGAGCGCGCTGCGGTTCTGCGACCGTCGTAAAAGCGCTGGACATGACAGTTGCGGCGCTACTCCCCTTGGCGGTAGTAGTAGTGCAAGATGCCGCCCAAGCGCTCGCGGCAGCGAACGGCGCCCGTGCTGCGGCCCACTTCTGCACCGGCGTCGATCAGTCGATTCGCCAACCCTTGATGATTTCTCTCGTGATGGAAATGCAGCACGAATTGCGTCACGGCGCGTCGTAGCGCCTTCTCTCCGAAGAAGATCATCTGGTCGAGGCATTCGTCGCGCAAGCTGCGCCAGAATCTCTCCAAATGCGCGTTTAGATTGGGCGAGCGAGGTGGCAGACGGCGTAAGGTCAAAATATTGAAACGACGTCGAAATCAGGACGGTGTGCGGTATCGGTCATTCGGAGCGGTGCGATTTCGACCAGTCGGTCGACGACCGTTACTCGACGTCTGCAAGGAGATCGATCTTCTTGAGGATCTCGGGATCAATTCTCTTTCGCAAGTCGTCCAGCCGACGACGCTCTTCCGCAGTCAGCCGAATCGGCTCGCCGCCGTTGCTTTCGCGCAATTGCGCTTTTAGGCGACGGGTCTTTTCGAGCGGCCTCTCGATCTTCCTTTGTTGAACACGACGCGCCCATTCCTGCAACCGCGTTCTGAACCACTCGAACATGATCGGGCACTCCTTTAATCCGCCACGCGGTAGCAATAGCGCAGCAGGCCGCCGAGCCGTTCCCGGCGCTTGATCTTGCCGGCCTCCCTACCAACGTGGTCGCTGGGTTTGATGATCCGATCGAACACGCAACGAAGGTTCTTCTTGGCGTAATAGTGATCGAGGTAAGCCGTGACCGTCCGGCGCAGCGCGTTTTCACCAAAAAGTTCGGCCGATTGACAGGTTCCATCCGGGACGCGATGCTGGTTCCTTCCTCAACCAGATCGAGTCAACCATGAACTTCGTCTTTCAACCCTGGCAGCTTCTGTTCCTCATCCTCGCCATCCGAATGGAAAGGCGTACCGCACCGGGAGGCTGCGTCGTTTCCAAAACCATGCCCTCGATCGAGGCGCATCCGCGCGAACCGCGTCCGTTCGTCGGCGCCGAGATCTCCTTGGTCGCCTGGCGATCCGATGCCGCCGACTATCTCTTCCTCACGCCGGTGAATCCCGTATGCGCTGGCACCTTTTCAGACGGTACGCTTCGGAGCCGGTTCCGCCTTTTGCCGTTGAATTTGCCTTGCGATCTCACGGCCCACCGTGCTCAGTGTGCTCACGGGTGAACCGCCCGTGAGACCCCGAGATCGGAGGAATCCATGCACGCATCCGTCGCGCAAGCCGTCGCTGCGCTCAAGGAGCAGTCGCTCGGCGAGCTCCGCGCCCAGTACGCCACCCTTTGCGGCGACACCACGCAAACCAACAACCGCATCTGGCTGACCCGCCGCATCGCCTGGCGGGTCCAAGCCCAGGCTGAAGGCGACCTGTCCGAACGCGCCCGCCGCCGCGCGGAAGAATTGGCCCAGCACGCCGAGCTGCGCCTGACCGCTCCCACGCCCCGCGTCCGCCCGCCCGTGCCGGTCAAGGCAAAGCCGGCGCTGCAACCGGCGCCAACCGATCGGCGGCTGCCGCCACCGGGAACCGTCCTGACCCGGCGCTACAAGGGCGCCACCGTGCAGGTGCAGGTGCTCGCCGAGGGCTTCGCCTACGACGGCCACGTCCATCCCTCGCTGAGCGCCGCCGCCCGCGCCATCACCGGATCGCACTGCAATGGCTTCCTCTTCTTCCGCCTCCCGACCAAGGGGGCCAAGTCATGAAGCCCCACCTAACCGCCTCCGACGCTGCCACGGCGAGCGTCGTAAGCTGCGCTGTCTATACACGCAAATCGACCGACGAAGGCCTGGAGAAGGAGTTCAACTCCCTCGACGCCCAGCGTGAAGCCGCCGAAGCGTACATCACCAGCCAGCGGCATCAGGGCTGGATTTGCCTGCCCGACCGCTACGACGACGGCGGCTTCACCGGCGGCAACATGGAACGCCCGGCCTTGCGGCAGCTCTTGGCCGACATCGCCGCCGCAAAAGTAAACTGCGTGGTGGTCTACAAGGTCGACCGGCTCAGCCGCTCGCTGTTGGACTTTGCCCGGCTCATGGAGCAGTTCGACCAGCGCCAGGTGGCCTTCGTCTCGGTGACTCAACAGTTCAACACCGCCTCGTCGATGGGCCGGCTGGTCTTGAACGTGTTATTGTCGTTTGCCCAGTTCGAGCGCGATATCATCGCCGAACGGACGCGGGACAAGATTGCGGCAGCGCGGCGTAAGGGGAAGTGGTCGGGAGGCCATCCGCTTTTGGGCTACGACCTCGACCCGCGCGGGGGCCGTCTGCTGGTCAACCAAGCGGAAGCGGCGCGGGTGCGAAAGATCTTTGCGTTGTACCTGAAGCACGAGTCGCTCTTGCCGGTGGTCGAGGTGCTGGCGCGGCGGGGCTGGGTGACCAAGTGCTGGCAAACGCGGCGCGGACGGCAGCGCGGCGGCGAGCCGTTCAACCGGACGAACTTGTACCGGCTGCTGACCAACGTCACCTACGCCGGCCGCGTGCAGCACAAGAAGGAAGTACACCCGGGCGAGCAGCCGGCTTTGATCGAGAGTGCGCGATGGGAGCGTGTGCAGGCGCTGCTCCGCGCGCACGGGCAGGCCCGACGCGAGCAGCGGCAGAATTCGGTCAGCGCTATGCTGCAAGGCTTGCTGCGCTGCGTGCCGTGCGGCTGTGCCATGACACCGACCTATTCGTGCCGTAGCGGCACGAAGCGTTATCGCTATTACGTCTGCTCGCGTGCCCAGAAACACGGGCGGCAGACCTGCCCGTCCAAGAGCCTGCCGGCCGGTGCGCTCGAACGCTTCGTCGTCGAGCAAATCCGGGGGCTGGCGCAGAAGCCCGCACACGGCGCCTCCGCCGCTGTCGAGACTCCGGCGACCGACGGGGTCGGTTTGCCGCTAGCGTCCCTGTGCGCGCCCGACTGGGAGCAAAAGCCGCCGCCCGAACAGGCGCGCGTGCTGCGTGAGCTGATCGCGCGCATCGACTACGACGGCGCCCAGAAGAAGGTGACCATTCGCTTTCGCGAGCGCCGCCCCGAGGCGCATGGGACCGACTAATCGAGTACCCAGAAGGAGATGTGCCGATGACGACCCCGCTCTGCCTGGAATGCCCGATCCCGTAGGGTGCATTTAATCAGCAGACTGGGAAGGAACGCTCAACACCTCCACATCTAGCGTCGCGAATTGAGCGCCGAAGTTTCGGCGCTGCGTTAACAACGCGCCGCGAGCAGGCTCACGTCGTACAAGGAAGCGTTCTTGGAAACGACGTAAAGTTGACCGGCGTTTCCTTTTGCAATTCGGCTGACTATTTGCACCCTACGGGCGACGGGCAAAGCTCGGTGGCGACCATCGCGGAATTGCAGGGCGCGGGCACGGCGGGCGGCGGGCATGTCTATACCGCCAACGGCACGTATACCATCACACTGACCGTGACCGACAACGACGGCGCTGCGACGACCGTCACGACGCAGGTCACCGTCGTAACGGCGGCCCTGCTGCCGGACCCGCTCAATCCCGGACAGAACGCCCTGTTCGTCGGCGGCACCACCGGCGACGACCGCATCAAGATTCGGGCCACCGACGAGGGCGACGACGACTGCGAAGACCAGGCGTCGCAGATCAAGGTCGTCATTAACGAGGTCTCGATGGGAGGGTACCGCATCAAGGGCCAGTTCGCGCAGACGATTGATCGTGTCGTCGTCTTCGGCCAGGCCGGAAGCGACCGCATCGAGGTCGCGAGCGGCGTAACGATAAACGCGGAACTGTATGGCGACGCAGGCTGCGACACGCTACAAGGCGGCGGCAACGACATCCTGATCGGCGGAGCCGGCGACGATCTCCTGATCGGCGGCAAAGCGCGCGACCTTCTGATTGGCGGCACCGGACGCGACACCATTCGCGGCGGCAAGGGCGATGACCTGCTGATCTCCGGCACCACCGACTACGACAACAACGACGTGGCCCTGCGGTCGATCATGGCGGAGTGGACTTCCAACCACGACTACATGACGCGCGTGAACAACATCTTGGGCGTCGGCAATGCGCTGAACATCCGCCTGAACGGCCAGTTTTTCCTGACCTCCAGCACCGTTCACGACGACGGCAGCAAAGACACGGAGACGGGCGGCAAGGGCAAGGACCTGTTCTTCCTCCAGACCGACGGCGATAACGGCGCGGCAAGAGACATTATTACCGACTCCACGACGGGCGAAGTCAAGATTGATACGAGCTATCAATAGACACCGTCGCAAACAGAGGCCGCTCGTTCACGGAACTGCTCGATAGAGAGTGGCGTCGATATTTCGTGGTTAGCCGGCCGCACTTGCCGAGTTTCGGACTTTTCCGTCGGCTCAATCCTGCGGGCGCCCGCCACACCACCGCGGCGATCGCCGTCAATGAGAACCACGACCCGCGTCAGAATTGGAGTCACGCTAGGTGCAGAAGGCTTAGCGCGTCTCCACTCGTCCGCCACTGTGTTTGCACTCGATCTTCAAGCTGCTACCGACGCGCAGTTCGGGGCACTTTCCCATCGGCGATGAGTTTCTTCCATTGCTCAATCGCGGGTCGTCGTTGCTCGGATTCCCACGTGGGGTCGTATTCGATTTTCTTTGCCTCGTCCGGGAGCCAGCCGCCGACGCCTAACTGGTCGAGTTGCCAAAACGCCAAGTTGCGAACCGCGCGGTTATCGTCATCCAGGTAAGCGATCAGTTCTTCGTAGGTTTTCTTCTGCTCCAGGGCTTCCGGCGGCAAAAAGTGCAACAACCGAACGATGCGTTCCGCTCGCTCCTTGGAGTCGCCGCGACGTTCGAGTAGGTTGACCAGATCGGCCGCGTGCTGGATTCCTCGGCTTAACCACGACTGTAACGCGAACAGCGTCGCGCCACGAACATTGGCGTTCACGGGGTCTTTCAGCAAATCGAGCAGCGGTTCCGTCTCGTCGAGAGCGGCGAGGAAGAAGACGCCCACGTCTTGATTGTCGGGGTCTTTGACTTCCTCCACCTGCGTTTTGATCGTCGTGATGACAGGCTCCGCTGCTTTGCCGGCTGCCGTTCGCCTTGCCGGGTCGGTGTTCGAGCCGCCGAGCTGGTCGCTCCAGTCGAGCAAGCTGCGAAGCGCCTTTTGCACCTCCGGCGCGGATTGGTCCGGCTGCTTGGTCCACCACGCCGGCAGTTCGGGCAGGTTGTCGGCGCGGAACACCGTGGCTGGCTCCTGGCTGACCCAACTGAGCCGCGAACGCTCCGCCAGGTCGAACGTCTGGCGTGAGGTTATGACGCGCGCTTTCCCCTTGGTGAACAGACCGACGCAGGCGACGGGTGGCGGAGCGGCGCCCGAACGCGGCGCGGCGCGTGGCAGCGTCCACAATTCCACGGCGATCTCGCTGCTCGCGTCGGGCAGTTCCACTTGCCACACTTCACGCAGGAAGCGTACCCGCATGTGAGCCGGTCCGCCGGACTTCTTGTGGTTACCAATCAGCACCCGGCCGCGGTCAAGCGTGAAGTCGAGATCGTCGCCCGCGGCCGGGAGGTGCAGCATCGCCACGCTTTCAAGAACCGGCGGAAAAAACGAGAAGTCGGGCAGATTGCCCCACAGCGTCAGATCGATACCACTGTCCAGTGCGACCAGACTCCGATAGCCGGGCAAGCTGACGAGCGAGACCGCCGTGGGCACGCGTGCTTCCGGTCGGAGCACCGCCCACGGGTTCGCCTCGCCCTGCCGCAACAACAACACGCTCACCCAATGGTCGAGCGCGACGTAGGCGCCGACTTCCTTGATCTCGTCGCTCAGCATCGCCTTCGGCTTGTTCTCTATGGAAGAGGTCGCGATCGGCTTGGCAGGCGGCTTCTTCGGGTCCGTGTCAAGGCCGGTCGGTTTAGGCGGAGGGATTACGTCAGATTGCGGCGGACGCAAGGGTTCCGCGCTGCTTATGCTCGCGGGCGTAACTGGCGCCGCCGCATGTTCCTCTGGCGGTCGCGGCTTACGAAGAACGAGCAAGGCGATCGTCACCACCGCCGCGACGGCGACCGCCGCCACGGAACCGATCACGACGTTTCGAGGCACGCCGCCGTGGGACCGGTTTGAAAGCTGTGCTACGTCAAGTTCCGACACCGTCAGCGTCGCGCCGGTATAACCCAACTGGATATTGTCGCCGACACGCAGCGGCGTGCGCTCTTTCAGAAGTTTGCCGTTCAGCAGTGTGCCGTTGCTGGAACCGGCATCCGCAACCGTCGCCCCCTCCGCCGTCATTTCGATGCGGGCGTGCTGCCGGGAGACCGCATTGCTGGCGTCGCCTTGCAGACTAAGCTCGTTGTCGGGATCGCGACCAACGCGAATGACGGGACCAGCGCTCTCAAACGCCATCGCCAGTCCCGAATCGTTGGCAATAGAAAGGCGAATCTTCATTTGCTCACCCGGAAAATGAATCGTTGCTCGCCCAAGCGGAATTGGCAGGCGGCGCCGAGCGGCATCGGCTCGGTGATGCGCAGCCAAAGACCGTTGAGCGATTTGTTGTTCTCAATGTGCCAGTGACCCTTGGCGTCGCGGTACAGCCGGGCATGGCGCGGATTACAGAGCGAGTCATCCGGCCTGGCGATGGCACAGCTCTGGGCGTCGCGGCCGATCCAGTACTCCGGCAGTCGCAACGTGACCCTGCCTCCGGGGCCGGTGGGTGTGATTTCCAAGAGCGACGGCACCAGGGCGCTGATCGGGGCGTCCGTCCAGGCCTGGGTCGTCTGCGGCGTCGTGCCGGGCGCCTCGATGCCGGGCGGCACGAGACCGGCTTCGAAACGGTAACGGCCGCCGCCGATCAACACTTCGTTCTCGTGCTTGAGAAGCGTGCTGCCGATGCGGACGAAGGTGCCGTTCGTGCTCTGGAGATCGACCAACCCCCAGCGATAGCCGTTCGCCGTGCGCTGGCGCACCAATTCCGCGTGCCGCCCGGACATGAGCCCATCATGGGGGATGCGGACATCGCCCTCGCTCCGCCCGATGACGGTGCGGTCGGACCGGAGCCGCACCCATTCGCCGTCCGCCTTGCCGTCGTCCAGAATGCACAACATGCCGAGCGGCGGGCGCAACACCGGCCGTTCATCCTGCACTTCCATTTCCGCCGGCGCGTGCCCTGGAGTTCCTGCCGGCGTCGTCGGCCCGGTTCCCTTGAGCTTGGCACGACGCGCTTGCAGTGCTTGCCGGATATCTTCATCCGACTCCAGGTACGTCGCGGCAGGAGCTTCTTGGGCGCCTTGTTTTGCGGCCATGATCGGTCCTTAAAGGTTAGTCAGTTGTCCGTTGTCAGTGGTACGGACAACGGACCACTCACTTCTTCTGAAGGCGCGTCACTTCATCGGCGAGCGCCCGATGGAGCGCGACGTAGAAACGGTCGTCGCCGCGAGTCGCTGCGGCGAAGCGGACGCCGTTCTTCCGCATGTTGGTGATGACCTCGGCGACGGTCTTGCCCTGAAGCGGATTGAGGAAATAGCCCGCGTCGGGCTGTTCGAGGATGAAGAGCGCATCGTCCACCTGCCGCAAGATGCGCCTCGCCTCGATGTAGTGCCGCATGTTCCAACCGGGGTCCGCATTGCCGCTGCGCAGCTCCGAGCTGACGCGCGTCAGGCACCCAGCGATGCGTTCCCGTAGCTCGCGCAGCACTTCCGGATCGACTTGCGACTGACTTTGGCTGATCGAAACCTGGGCCTTGGCTTTGGCGAGGAGTTGGTCGATGCGCGTCTTGTCATCGGCGAAGTCGGCACGGAGCATGAGCTGTGGCCAGAAAATGCGGTCGTTCTTGAGCAGCCCCATGTTGCCGCGGCCGTCAACGGTAACGTGGACGTGGGCCAGCCAGTCTTGTTCGACCAGCGTCGAGCCCGCGGGAGGGAGGGGCGCCTTCGCCAGTTCGTCGTACAGGTTATTGAGCACATAAGCGGAGAGAATCTGCGTCAGCGGCGGAAAGAGCCGGTCGCGCTCGACCTCGGCCGCGCGGACCCGTTCGCGCTGTCGGTTCTGTCGCCCGGCGCGGAAATCAAGCTCCCATTCCCAGTGTTGCAGTTCCGCCTTGCGCAGGGGGAGCAGTCTCTTGCGCACTTCGAGCCGCAGCAGCGAAGCTTGTTCGTACTTGATGAGGAAGTCACCCTGCGCCCGCGTCAGGTCCGCCGCCGCGTAGACATAATGGGCGTAGGGGTTGTAAGCGTAGCCCCAGTAAACCGACGGCCGGGCGACCACGACGGTTCCCCGGTACGGATCGGCGACCAGCACTTGTGCGGCGGCAGGGGATGGAAAGACGCCGAGTGTGCCCACAGAAGCAACGGCCCCGGCGAACAGACGAAAAATGAATCGCGCCACGGAACGTTCCTCCACAACACGTTTTTGACGACTACTTTCCCGATCCGACCGCGTCCAGTTCCGGCACGCCTTTCCACAGGACCTTGCCGTCCGGGGCCGTCACCTTGATGTTGCGGAAGCGGGCCTTCGTTTCAACGGTGACTAACCCGACCGCGCCACGCAGATGATTCTGATCGGTAAAATCTAAAATGAGTTTGTCATCTCCAAAGGACTGGCAGCGCGGGCCGCGCACGCTTACGCGGACCCGGTACCACTGGTTGGCATTCACCCTGGCGTCCCGCCACCCCTTGAACTCTGTGAAAACCCCTTCGTTCACGGAACTCCAGGCGTGTTTCGTGTTACCCCAGCCGCCGGCGGTTAAGATGTAAAAATTATACTTGTCGGTGGCCCGAACAATGAACTCGAAGCCGTTCGGTCCCTCGACGCGCATGGCTTCGCAGCTGAAATCGTAATCGGTCCATTCAACGTCGCCGAAGAACAGGCGGGCGGTCGGGTTCAACCCGGTTTGCACAAGCTCGTCACCTTCACGAAGCCATTCGCCCTGGCCCACGCCGACAGCCTGCCTGCCCTGGGGATAGATACCAAGTTTCGCCGGCGAAACGGGGTCCGTAGGCGGAGGCGTGTTGCTCAGATCGCACCATTCGATGTTGCGCATACGGACCGTACCAACAATCTTGCGGAATTCGATCGTGCCCTTGGCGAGTCTCCAGTACGGCCGTGCAAGGGGACGGTCTGGTATCTGATCGAGATTCAGATTCTGCACCTGGGCGCCGTTTACCAGCACCCGCAGCCTTCTGCCGTGCAGCCGAATTTCCATTCGGTTCCAATCCTCCGGGGGCTGCAATTGCGGCTCCGGACTGGAAGAAAGGTAGTCGTTTTGTCGCGACCAAACGCAACTGCCGGCACGTTTTTCACCAGTGATGGCAATGGAACCGCCGGGTATATCAAGGGACCCATAGCCGGGCATGGAGCGCACCACGAAGCCGGCGAGTGCTTTGTCACCGGCCTGGAATTCAAAGCGAACCGCATAATCCGTATACTCCTTGTCGCTGGCAAGAATGCTGGGGTGCGCTTTGTCCGCGCCGGTAAAGCCAATTCCGCCCTGTTCGACCTGCCAATCGTCGGCGTCGCCGCGAACCACGTGCCAACCGGTCAGATCCTTGCCGTTGAAAAGAGGCACGAACCCGTCAGTCTGAGCGGCTTTCGGAACCGCCGACGCGGTTGCCGACTGTTCCTTGATCTCGATCTTGCGGAACTCGGCCACCGTCTCCGGGTTGTGCTGCTGCAAGGCGATGAGGCCGCGTCTGTGACGCCGTTTTTCGTCGGTGAAGTCCGCCGTCGTCTTGCCGTTCACCTTCACGATGATGTGGTTGTCCTGGGCGATCACCTCCTCCGTGAACCATTGGTCGGCAGGGACCGGCGATTCGCGGATGCTGACCATGGCCCCTCCCCCGCCCACGTAAAGGCTGCCCGTCTTGTTGGGGTCGCCGTGCGTACTATTGATCTGCGCCTCGTAACCAGAGAGGAACCTCGGGTTGTTCGCAGGGAACTCGGGGCCGAACTCCGTGCGGAAAATAAGGCCGCTGTTGCCGCCGTCGTTGATGCGCGCTTCCACGCGCAGGTGGAAATCCTTGTAGTCGCCGCGCTGCGTGTAGAGATGACTTGTGAGGCCCGGCCCGGAGCCGATGAGAATGCCGTTCTCGACTCGCCAGTTCCCCGGCTGACTGGGGTGCGTCTTCCAGCCGGTCAAGTCCTTGCCGTTGAACAGCGGTACGAAGCCTCCCGCGTCGGCGACCTTCGCGTCGGCAACCCTCGGGTCGCCGACCTTTCTAAGAGACGCTGTGAAGATCTTCCGTCCGCCGCTCTCGACGATCACTTCGTCTCCTGAGACAGTAAACCCGTCCTTTTTCACCTCGACCTTATGTGCGCCCGGCTTGATGTGCATCTCGGCGTGCTTGCCTCCGTCGGCCCAGGTGACGGCGACCTTGCCCCCGCCGATAAACACGTCTGCGTTCGGCTCGTTGACCTCGACGACGAGGACGCCGTCCTTCGTGCTCACTTTGAACACAACGCCCGCCAACAATAAGATCAGCGCGAGAGCGCCAACGCCGGCGCCGGCCAGCACCTTCGGACGTTTCCACCAGGCGATCTGCGCGGATTCAGCCCGTGGCTCATCTTTCTTCGACTTCTTCGGGGCGACAACGGGCGCGGTACCAAGGTCAGCGAATCGGGATTCCTTTTCCCCAATGCCCGCCGCCTTTGCAGGCAGCCGCGTCGCGCCTTTGCCCAGTCCTGGCACCCGGCTGGTATCGCCGCCTATTACCGTGCCCTTCGCCGGCGACGCGGTGGCGGGCGGAACGGGAGCGCCGCCGATTTCTAGCTGTGGCTTGGCGCCCGTTTTAATGAACGGCAAAAGCGCCTGGGCTACTTCGACCGGCTTCTGGAAGCGCTGCGCCGGGTCCTTCGCCAGCATCCGGGACACGGCGGCTGACAATTCCGGCAATACGTCCGGCCGCAGCTCGTGAACCGGCCGTGGCTCTTTCTCGATGTGAGCCAGCACCAGCTTGACGATCGTCTCTTCTTGAAACGGTGGCCGGCCGGTTAACAGGAAGTACAGCGTGCAGCCCAGGCTATAAATGTCGGCCCGCGTATCAGCGCTGCGGGCATCGGTCGCCTGTTCCGGCGAGACGTATTCCGGCGTGCCCATGAACGAATCGGCTTGCGTCAACCCCGCGCCGCCGCTTCTTCGCTCGCTGCGCATGCGGGCCAGGCCGAAGTCGAGAATCTTTACCTGCCCCTTCGGCGTCACCATCAGGTTGTGCGGCTTGATGTCCCGGTGGACCATGCCTTGCTCGAAAGCGTGTTGCAGGCCAAGGGCGGCTTGGCGGATGTAGTGGCAGGAGGCGCCGATCGGCAACGGACCCTTCTTCTCGACCAACTGAGCCAGGCTGACGCCTTCGACGAACTCCATGACAAGGAAGTGCAGATCGCCGGCCTGGTCGGCGTCGTGAGCACGCGCGATGTGCTGGTGGTCGAGCTTGCCGGCCGCGCGGGCTTCGCCGTGGAACCGGGCCAGTGCGTCGGGACTATCCAGCACGGTCGGGTTGATGACCTTCAATGCGACCGGCTTGTCCATGACGCGGTGTTCGGCCAGGTAGATGACGCCCATGCCGCCGCGGCCCAGCTCCCGCAGGATGCGGAACTTCGGATGGTTCGCCAACTGGGGCGGAACGTTCGGCGGCGACTTGCCGGCCGCTGCCTTGCCGAGGGCGCTGACGCTGCCGACGGAACGCTGCGGCGGCAGCGAAGCGCCCGCCGCCTTCGCCGCGCGGACCTTGCCGACAAAGGAATCGGGCGGCAGGTTTTCGACGGCTTCCCGGCACTGGGGGCAGGCGTCGAGGTGGGCCATGATGGGGGCCAGGGCCGCTTCGGGCAGCTTGCCTTGGCCAAACGCCGTCAATTCCTGCGGGGTCGGATGGGTCGCGAGGTCGGGCATGGCATCCTCCGGGCTTCACTGGCCGGCAGATCAAGGTTCGCCGCCTGTCGTAAGAGAAGTGCGCCAGGCGAGCGAACCTGTCAGAAAAAAAAGTCATTACGTCGGCGCCGCGCGCTATTCTAGAGCGCTACTTTGAGAGCCGCGCACGCAGTAAGCGGCGGCGCTATCCGCTTACTGCGTGCGCGGCTCCTCAATCAATCAAACCTTCCGACTCTTGACGCAACTTGCTGAGCACGCGCGATTTGGCGAGCAGCACGGCGTTAAGCGACAACCCCAGCTCTTTCGCCGCTTGCGCTGGGGGTATCTCATCGAAAACCACCCGCCGAAAGGCCGCGAGCGTGCTCTGCTCGAACATCGGCTCGACCAATTCCAGCAAACGGTGCAATACGTGGCGGTCGTGTTCCTGGTCCCACTGGCGGCTCAGCTCGCTGTTCGGATCGGCCAGTTGTGCGAGCGGGCATTCTTCGTGCGGCGCGCCGAGCGCCACGGGCCGATGTCGCCGCGCGCGCTGGTGGGCGAGCACGCGGTGCGCCGTAACAGTGCGCAGCCAGCGCCGAAAGGAGCCGTTCCGTTGCCGCCGGAAGCCGGGCAGTTCGCGCACGAGGACGTGCATCACGTCCTGCACGATGTCTTCGGCTTCTTCGCCGAGCTGCGGATCGCGTCGTAGCCAATGCCGGATGAGCGGCCGATAAAGGTCGTCCAACCGCCGCCACGCTTCGTCATCGGGCGAGCCGCGGCATCGTTCCAGCAGGCTGACGGAGGTCTCCATGAGCGACTAGGTCCTCGGACAAGAACGACCGCGAGAAGATCATTCCCAGGCGTCGCCTTCCTGAAACCACGGCGCTCACGCGAAGTGATCACCGCGGCATTCCGCACAGTCGAGCTTGCGCAAAACACCAGTCGCAGGCCTGGCTTATCGTTGGGGCTGCATTGTAGAACGGCATCTGGCGTAAGGGAAATGAAAAATGGCAAGCGCGCAATGAAGACAACAATGTATCAAGAACCTTTGCCAGCCTCTTTGGTGCCGGTTCATTTGTCGGCGCCGGACGTGTATTTTCCCGTCGGATTCGCGCTGCTTCACGCCGATCACCGCGGTTGTGTGTGTGGGTCGAACGATCGAATGCGGCGGAAAAAACCGAGATTCGAGAAGCGCGGTCCTCTAACCACGAATTACTTGCCCGCTCTTTTTCAAACGGCTTCGCCAGCAAGGGGCCCATGCCGTCGGCCGTGCTTATTCATAGCTCGTCTCGACTTTGACTTCACCCGTCGTGGAGTCGGTGATAATGTCCTTTGCCGCGCCGTTATCGCCGTCGGTCTGGAGGAAGAACAGGTCCTTGCCCTTGCCGCCCGTCTCCGTGTCTTTGCTGCCGTCGTCGTGAACGGTGCTGGAGGTCAGGAAGAACTGGCCGTTCAGGCGGATGTTCAGCGCATTACCGACGCCCAGGATGTTGTTCACGCGCGTCATGTAGTCGTGGTTAGAAGTCCACTCCGCCATGATCGACCGCAGGGCCACGTCGTTGTTGTCGTAGTCGGTGGTGCCGGAGATGAGCGGGTCATCGCCTTTACCGCCGCGAATGGTATCGCGCCCGGTGCCGCCGATCAGGAGGTCGCGCCTTGCCGCCGATCAGGAGATCGTCGCCGGCTCCGCCGATCAGGATGTCGTTGGCGCCGCCGCCTTGGAGCGTGTCGCGGCCTGCCTCGCCATGACGTTCCGCGTCTATCTTTACGCCGCTCGTGACCTCGATGCAGTCGCTTACCACGGTCCGATAACCGTGGTTATGTGAAGCACCTCGGCTTACTGGTCGAGCGCATCGCCCGCTTCAATGGGTCCACGGTCTGATAACCGTGGTTATGAGCGCGACGTTACGCGATCCACCTGCTCGAATTGATGCTTCAATGGGTCCACGGTCTGATAACCGTGGTTATGTGCGCAACGTGTTCAATCTGGCTCCACAGACGATGGCTTCAATGGGTCCACGGTCTGATAACCGTGGTTATGGCAAAGTGGCGGGCTTGCTCCGGTGAAGCCGCCACGGCTTCAATGGGTCCACGGTCTGATAACCGTGGTTATGTCCCAGCGTCGCAACCACGGATACAGAGAGTAGACAAGCTTCAATGGGTCCACGGTCTGATAACCGTGGTTATGGCGAGATGGAGCAGCTTGCCCATTGGGAATCCTTTGCTTCAATGGGTCCACGGTCTGATAACCGTGGTTATGTCATCCCACTCCGATGTCTCGGCAGACCTGTTATCCAGCTTCAATGGGTCCACGGTCTGATAACCGTGGTTATGGCTCGCGTCTGGAAGTCCTAGATGTTCTCACAGTTAGAGCCCTCCTTTCGAGAGGTTCCTGGTATTGGGCCAACATAATCGACACCTCCAACGCTTTCATGATTGTTACTCCTACGCTTTCTTGATCTTCCAACACGCGAGAGGGAAAAGCGCGTCAAACAAGCGATAACTCCAAGATGTCAAAGAGCAAACGGGCGAATCCCGCAAGGAGACGTTTTTCAGCACCTCGCCTCTCGTGGGGCGGCTAGCGACGACGGTAGGAACAGGCCCAGACCAAAGTGGCACGAATGGCCGAGGCACAGCGGGCCGCGGACCGGAGTGGTGAACGTGATGCGGAACCCGCCGCCTGGCCGGCGGCCACCGTCGTCACTGCTCTTGCTGCGGAAGCGCTTGAACTGAATCGGCCGAAGCCGGTGCGTGCCGATCACCTCCTCATCTTCGATGGAGACGACCTTCGGCAGGTCTGGCCGGCGCTCAAGCTCCTGCCGAAGTACGTGTCGGGCGAACTCTCGTGGCGAGGCGTAGTCCTCGGGCCGGTCACGCTTCGTGCCGCGTAACTTGGGATATCGTGTCGCCACAAACGGCGTGGCGGAGGTCCAGACGGTCGATTCTTCCAGGAGCCGGGCCCGGAAATCGTTTTCACGACCGAGGCCAATCAAGAGTAATTGCAGTGGGTCGCCGTCGCAGAACGGCAACCGACGCAGCCTGTCGATGGCCTGGCACTCCAGGTCGTTGAAGCCCATCGGCGCGAAAACGGTGAGGTGATCGAGCCGGCCGTCGCCGTCCTCGTCGGCCGGCAGGAAGAAGGCGTGCTGGTGGCCGGTGCTCGGCCGGCATTGCTCGTCCTTGCCCCAGAACGCGGGGGAGAGCGGCCAGATGGCGGAGCTGGCCCGACTGGGATTATCCCGGAGCACGATCTTCGTGCAGATGGATAGCAGCGAACGGCGCACCTGCTCGGCTAAGGGGAGGGTGTCGGTGACGGGGGAAAGCACCGGCCCATCGAGGCCGAAACGAGCGAGCGTGTACATCGCTGCCTTGTTCGTCATTGAAGGAATTATCGAAGCGCGGGATTTCATGGTGAAAACCTGGGGAAAGTTGGCAGATCAGCTTCTTGGATCGCCGCCAGTTGCAGCGCAGCCTTCCAAAGCTGCTCAAATACCTTGTCGCTGACACGTTCGAAACCGTGGGCCAGGATGGACTGATTGCGGGCGGCCAAAGGAGACTTCTGGCGGTCGTGGAGTTCCAGTTGCTTGAACTTAGCTCCGAGTTCGTCACCCAAGGCATTCAGAAGGGCATAGGCATCTTGTAGCGCAAGGAACACCATCCCCTGTTCGGCCCTCGAAATCCACTGCGCATGTAACGGTTCGGGCACGCGCTCAAGTAGGACCTGTTTCGTGTTGTTGATCTGGTAACGTTCGGCCAGCGCCACTTGTGCGAGCGATTCGATGGCCCGATAAAGCCTGGCGACGGCGTCGTCGATCCGGCCTTCAGCTTTGCGCCGGCGGGCGTTCGCCAACAAGTCGACCACGTGCTGCATACTCGGGGAATTGCCCTCGACCAACTTCCCAAGATAATCGATGTGAGCCGCAGTGCAGGAGCGGACTTGATTAACCTTGGGCTGGCCAAGCACAGCTTGCAAATCGTTGTCGTACTTCACCGACTCCTGCACTTTGGACCTTGCTCCCTTGTGATCGAAGCGGTCCCAAGCGTCGTAGGCTTCAGCAAGAATCTTCAAGGCATTCAGCTCTCGTTTCCGCGACTGCTGGCTGACATTCCGCATCGCTTTATCGGCGATGGCCCGAGCTGGAGCGAATGCCTGTTGATCAAACAGACCAATGAACTCCTCGACGGCCTGAAACCCAAGAGCGTCCCAGGGATTGGCCGAATGGATGACGCGTTCGGAACCGGCCTCGACGACTCCGACGCCGTCCTTTGTCCGACGCGCGCCGCCCACGTACGAGAATTGGCAAGGCCAGCGGCGCGCCTGGAGAGCGAGAGCTGCGGACATGCACTTGGTACCGGCGGTGAAGTCGGCCACAACTTGGTAATCGCCACCGCGACCAATCCAGTCTGTGACCTCATGATCCAACTCCTTGACGACCCGAAGGCAGCCCTGCAACTCCTCAGCGTCTTCAACAGGGCAAATGCGATAGCAACCCGGACTGAGTGGCTGGCCGGCGTGTTCAGAATAGCCACGCAGGACGGCATCGACGTGCGCGCGGGTTTGTGCGGAAGGGACAAAGATGATCCGCGCTGGTTGCCAATGAAGGAGGGACTTTACCAGCGGGTCTGGCGTCCCGCCCACGGTGCAGACCAGCAGCGTGTGTCTGTTGTCGCCCACGGGTTACCTCCGTCCACGCGGTCGCTGGCCGCCGGGACCGCTCCTGGGTTTATCGTGGTAAGTAATCGGCCTATCCCACCGGTATTGTGGATTTCGGGGATCTTGGTTGTTGCGATACACGGCGATGTCCTCGCCGACTTGAGGCAGTTTTTCTGTGGGTGGTGGAGTGCCATAAGCCAGCACTCCGCGCGGTTTGCCTTGCTCCTGCACGAAGAACTGCACCTTCCCCCCGATGTCGCGCCGTTCTAGCACCTTGACAGTGACCTTGTCCGGGTCGGCCCGAGGGGGCCGTTGGACGATTTGTGGCTCGGCCTGCGGAGGCTGCACGGGTTCAGCGCGACGGGTTGTTGCCGGCTCCGGGCCGCCCAGTTCCCCTCGTGGCCAGATTAGCGGCACGCACAACCCGAAGGCCCAATGGACGACAGGTGCCGCCCTGCCGTTGAGATGACCGATGACATTTCCGGCGAGCAACTCGTGCATGGGGATGGCCCGCCCTATCCAGCCGCGGGCCGCCTGACCGCGGAAGCAGGCGCCGGGGCGGAAGACGATCATGGGACGCTTGAACACGTTCTCCAGGCCGAAGTCGGGTCCCAGCTTTCCATATTTCGTGAATGATTCCCACGCCCCGTCCGTCGGGTCGCTTGCGGCGGGTTGGAATGTCGAAAGTACTACACAGCCGTCCGCATCGGCTGGTGCGTCAAGTTCATTGGCCGATTCGAGTTGGGAGCCCAGGCGGAACTGACCCTTGCCAGCCGAACGATCAGAGCCAAAACCCCAGTGCGCCAATTCCTGCACCAGACGCCAAAACGGTTCGACAAACCCCGCTTCCACGCGGGCGTAGATAGTCAAGCAGTTCACGTCCTTGTCGAGCACGGATTCCTGGGTTGGGAACAGACCGCCGCCGTCCGTGGTCGTGTTCGATGAGCGGCTGATGGTGTTGCGGAGTTGCGTGTATTCGAGGATCCCCGACTCGTGGATTAGCTCGGACATCGTGGGCAGTTCGCCGCATTGGAGTCGCCCGAACGATTTCTGCGACAGCCATTTGGCTCGCTTCACCGTCTTGCGTTGTTCCGCGGGCGAATCCAGAAGCCGTACCGCCGCCGGCACCCGGAGCCAATCGCCGGGAAAGGCATCGGACAGCACGAAGGGCGGCCGACCGGCCAGCGCGGGTTCAATAATCTGCTGCCGCAGGACCGTATCTCCCTCAGTCCGGGCGCACATCCAGCACAGCAGCCCGGCCAGCGTGTCCGACTGCCACGGCGTGCGCCAGGGTGATTCGGGAACCAGGCGAAAGCGGTAGAGGTTCATGGCGGCTCCGTCATAGCGTAAATGGCGTACCGCCCAGCTTCAGGTCGCGGAACTCGATTTCACCAGAGCCTTTGCTGATGCCCGAGCCGAGGCCGGTCTGCCGAAGCGCTCGCAGGCCCTCTGTGACGAACTCGACCAGGGCATCCCCTCCAGTCTTCCCGTTGTGGTTGCTGTTGGCATCCAGGTCCCATACCTGGATTCCGATGCGTAGCGAGAACTCGGAACCAGCAACTACCCGCTCCACCTTCCGCGGGTGCAGAGCAGTGCCGGTCTTGCGGTCAATGACGTTCTCGGACTTCAGTTCGGTCTCTCCGCCCTGCGTGCATTGGGCATCACGAACGATGATGCGTGTGGGCCCGAGTTCATGTCTGGTATTCTTGTGCGGGCCAAAAACGCGGCAAACAAGGCAGTTGGCGCAACCGCACGGTTCGTTTTTGTATTGTCCACCGAACTTCCCGAGCTTCTGTTCGAGTTCCGAGCGCATCTTCCCCTTGATGGACGAGCCGGGGATATACGGCTTGAGGGTCACCGGGTGCTTAATGCAGGTCAGGTCCGTACCGCCGATCTGGAGCAGCTCATCGCTGCCGCCGACGCGCAGGCCGCTGAGACAGTGAATGACGCCGGTGATTTCTTTGTAGTCGGTCTTTTTCATCATCAGTTCCTTTCGCGTTCCTTGAAGTATTGGGATCCGAAGCCAACCAACGCCTCGAAGTGCGGAAGGAACCCCTTCAGAAAGTCCTTCTCGTTCTTGACGGCGGCGACGTTGCTCTTGATGAAGTCGTGAAACAGCTCGGGAATCTTCGGCTGCATCTTGCCGAACGCATCAGCAGCGGCGACGTCGAGTTGACGGAATGCGGCCTCCTCGGCTGCCCAGGTCGATGTCTTTGCCCGCAGTTTCGCCTCGATTGCCCGGCAATGCTGGAAGAACCGCCGGACCTGATGAGCGGTGAGAGGCGGTTGCGCATTGGCCAGGTCTTTGGCGATGGGGACTAGACGATCGCGGACAACGAAGTCAATCCGCAGGTTCCCCGCTGCATCGAAGTAGCCGCTACCGCGGAGGATGTCCGACAAGGATTCTTCGGTCGGCGGTGGCATAGGTTCATTCCTCCTCGCCCCGCGTCCGCGTGGCGGTGAGCGCGTAGCGGACAATCGCGGGCAGATAACGAACGTCGCTGTGTTCGGGGTTGTCGACCCGCTCGACAAGTCGCTCGGCCCATTGCCGGGTTGGCGTGTTTCGCCGGTAATTCCGGTCTACGTGGTAAGCCAGTCGAGCGGTGGCCAGCGGATCCGGCTTCGGGCCGTGTCGGGCTTCTGCCAGTTCCAGGAGGGTATGGAGCCACCCCCGTTCCATGTCTCCACAGTTCACCCATTCAACCAGCTGCCGGGCAGTCTTCATAATGTCGTCATGGTGCTGCCAGTTCCAGACCTGGCCGAAGGCGGCGAGTTGGTTCTTCGCTCCGGTTTTGGCCTGTTCGAGCAATCGTTCGGCTTCCGACACGGCGCCCTTGATCGGTCGCTTGGGTTTCATCAGCGCCAGGCCTGCGCTCAACGTCAATCCGTGGCTGCGGAATTCCTCGGTGAACCATTCGCGCATTTGTCCAGCGAAATCGAGCATCACGTCCCAGGGGCCGACCATGACCAGGTCATCGCCGCCGGCGAAGACCGTGTAAATCCACCGCCAGCGCCCGGCGCGGTTGCTTGCGAGTTCTTGCCTCAACTTGCCGGCAAAAAAAGCATCCAATTTGTCGCTCAATCCGGCCATTGCTTCAAGGCCGCCCGGTTCCAAAAGATTCTGGAACCGCACGCCGAGCGAATCGGCATCGGCCTTCAGCACGGCCAGCAGCTGGTCGCCTTGAGCTTGGCGAGCAAATTCCGTGAACCATACGGGGCAGCCGTGTTCGTCTGTCGGCACGTGGGCCATGAGCCGGCGCTCCAGAAACCGCTCCTGCGGACACCAGGAAGGACGATCATCGGGTTGCCGCAGGTTGGCCACGGCCCGCGTCTCCGCGTCAACAGAGATGGGTACTCCCTCCGTCAGGGTGACGCCCAGGCCGAATAACTCGAAATCAGCTGACTGCGTCGTGTCACGAACAACCAGCCACTTGTCTCGCGGCAAACGTCGGCCTAGCTCCCGGTTGGCGGCACAGGTGCGGCAAACCTGTCGGACTTCACCACTCTCGCGATCCGTTTCCGGCTCGCTGGCAGGCGCATGGCGGCACAGATCGCATGGCGTGCCCAAAGGGTCAAGAATGAGACGAGCATTGCCCCAACTGCCGCCTTGCGCCGGTCCCCACGGCTGGGCTTTCTTCCGCTGCAATTTCTGTTGAGCCGCGTTGTAGGCCGCCTTGTCTGATGCCGCGGAATCGTCCCAGGCCAGCGTCAGGCGCAGCTCGGCTCGGGTCTCTCGCAGCAACCACTCGTTGATCACGTGCTGTTCCCCGGCAAGGCATTTCTCCACTTCTGGTCGACCTGGCCCCTGGAGTAAAAACTTGCCAGCGCCGGATAGTAGTATCGAATCCAACGGCCACTCCACGGCACGAAGCACCCGCAGGGCCGCAGTTTCCGCGATGAGTTGCACGAAGAACGACCGCGCTCGTAGGCGCTGCGCCTGCCCACCACCCTCCTCGGCCGCGTCAAAGACGTAGTTTTGGATGCCTGAAATGTCGCCAAGGACAATCATCCGAGTAACCCTTTCACCTCCGAAACCTCCCAGCTCGCGGGCGAATAGACGACGGGCCTCAGAGGAGGGCGTTAGTGTTGGGCAGGAAAAGCCCCAGGCCAAAGTGGGACGCATAGCCGAGGCACAGGGGGCCTTGGATCGGCTCGGTGAAGCGCAGCTTCAAGTAGCCAAAGGCGCGACGAGAACCTTCGCCGCCGTCGCGCTCGCGGTTGCGGTGGAACTCGAAGGGGCGGGGTTGATCGGTCCGCGGCGCGACGGCTGCGACACTTGCCAAGGGACCGATGTCACGGCGTTCGATCAATTCGCGAGCCGCCAATTCGAGGAAGGCGGCCCGCGGGTCGTCCCCTTGCAAACGCGGCGTATCTTTCTTTTGGCCGCGTCGTTTCAGATGGCGATGGGCGACAAACGGCGTGGCCGAAGTCCACGTGCGGCTCGGACCCAACAGCGGAGCACGAAAATCCGCCGGCTGGCCCAAGCCAATCAGTTGCACGCGCAGGTCCAGCTCGCCGCAGCGCACGTCGTGCAGCCGGCCGAGCGCGGCGACTTCTTCCGGACCGAAGCCGGCCGGCGCCCACAGCGTGACATGCGTGAGCCGCCGCGGATCGGCGCCCTCGACCGTGGGCACATAGTGCGCGTGACCACAATCATGCAGCGGCGCTCCGGCCGCATCCTTGCCCGCGAAAACCTGCGAACAAAATCGCGCCGGCTCATCCGCCCGCCGAAACCGCTCGGCCCGCTCGGGATGCCGCTCGCACCAACTCCGAAACCGGCCCATCACCGCCCGCCGAAACGCTTCCGCCACGCGAACGGTGTCGGTGACGAGCGGCAAGACGGGGGCGTCGAGGAGGAAGCGGGCGAGGGTGTAAACCGCTGGTTTTATGGGGACGTACCCGCCGAATGCCGGTCTCCGGGCGAAGCGACCCGAATGATTCGCGCAGGCTCTGCCTTTCGAACTGACAGGTCTAGTCCATTCTCTATGCTGCATTCCATTTTCCTCCGTAAGGAGTCTTCGAATACGATCTCTTCTTACTCGAGCGGGCGGTTCGACGGTCTCGGATTTCCGGGGGCGCAGTTCTTACACATGTACCCCGTCAGTTAGCGAGATTTACAACCCCCATCTTGCCAGCCGGCATTCTCTTATGGCTCTTGAAACTCAGCGGCTTGCAAGCCGACTTGATGGGACTTGGCAATCTTGCCAGCCGGCATTCTCTTATGGCTCTTGAAACGGTGCCATCATCCCGAGACCAAGGAAGCGGCCGTCCCCGATTAACAGTGGCCCCGTGATCGGCTCAGTGAACATGATCTCAACGTGCCAGAGCCGCTCCTTCGCAAAACGCGTTCCTGGCGCAAACGCCTCCACCCGTTCACCCGTTGACTCAAATGGCTCACGCTGCACACGGATTGTTTCGACGTAGGCGAGAATCTCAGCGAATCGCAAGGCCTGCGTGACTGTTGCTGCAGCTCGTGCCTGTTCTGTCGCGCGCTCAGAGCCATTTTTTGCTTCGGCTGCCATACGTGCCGGGTCGATTCTCCGCCGTGCCGCCGACTCCGGCAATGCGACGGGCGTCACTGTGCGCCACGCACGGAAAAGAAGATCACCAATACCGTAATGGTTGAGCATGGTCTCGTCGGCAGAAGGCGTCAAAATCAAGTCCAAGACCTCGCCAGTGTCTGGGCTTTGAAGCTCGAGTCCGGAGAATGCCCAATGCACGTCGTCTGCACGCAGTGGGCATCCAGCCGGAACCTCGATCAGCGCGCGACGAATCTCGTGATCGGCGTGGTGGTGTCCAATGGAGGGCAAAGGGACGATTCTCACACGTAAGGAAGTGGGTGCATCGTCAGCACCATTAGCCTTCCGTCCTATGAGGACTCGCTCGATCTCCGGATTCTGGTCCGGCAGAGCACGCCGAAGTCGTTCGGCGGCGCCATCACGAAGGGCAACGACGAGATTGGATGCCTTTGCCAATGGCCAAACAGCGAAAGAGGATTCGTCACTTGCTTTGCGAAGTTCATAGACGTGACGTGTCGGTGGACTTTCGTATGCGACCTGCGCAAAACGAGGTTTCGGTGATTGCGAGAAGAGCTGCTTGCTTGCTTTGCCCTGTCCCTCCGTCTTGAATCGTTGGCTGCACGCGGCGTATCGGTCCTTGAGGCTTCTCAGAGATCCGGGCTGAGGACACGCGAGCGTCCAACCGCCCCCGCCTTGTGATGGGCGGTATACAAGTCCCGGATAATTCGATAGGAGGTCCTCGACTCTTTCAGTGTCGAGCACCTCGCCCCACGCCCACGCCAGATCGACACCGCGTCCGAATTGATAGAGCCCTTCTGCAATAACACAGATCGCCTGCGCATTGCTTTCGTCATCATCGTCAAATGCCCACGCGTACAAAAAGGGAATGTCTGAGTCGAACAGGCGCGGCCTGATCATTTTCTCAGTGCGGATCTCACCGATGCGTCGCGGGTCTCCGCCCGCTGTATCGAGGTCGTTGTTCGGCACGAAATTCTTGACAGTTTGACCATTCCGCATGGGGGGCGATGCGATAACCGGTGGATTACGGCTTGAAAGCCTCTCAAGCCACTCAAGCGATTCTGAGTCCTGGGAGGTCAGCGGCCCGCGCAAGCCGGCCCCGGCCACGAGCGCCTGAAAAAGCCTCGCTGGCGATGGTGGCCAGTCGCCCGTACCGTGGTAACGCCCCTCATGGAGGCGTGCAGTGATAAGAACAAAACGCGACATCGCTTACTCCTCGACAGGGTTTTCGTCTTCCTTCTTCGCGAGCAGCTTTTTGGCCTCCGCGAGGCTGAATTCATATTCAAGAATTGCCGGCCATTTCGGCCTAAAATGCGCGGCAGCTGCGGACGCGTAAGTCTGAATCAGCGTTCGCGCTTGCTCCGATTCTAGGTTCACCGGCGTCGGGTCGCCACGTCGCGGCACCGAATACCACACGTCCGCGCCAGCATAGCGAAGGTTGCAGCCTTCTCGCAGGAATAAGTCGATCTCCGCAGTCGCTGCGAGCAGGGAGAGGCCCAAAAGGTACTTGCGGATAAGCCTCGTCTCGTCGTCGTTTTTCCCGCGGAGGCCTCGCAACGCGACAAGATTAACGGTCACCTCGCGCTCGATACGGTCCTTGGCCAACACCCCTCCAAGAATTCGGGCCTCGGGATTTGGGGCGCCATCGAGGTATTTCGGAATTTTCGTCTTGGCCTTGAAGACCGCCGGAGCGTCCGCGAGGCCCTTCTCGGACAGCTTCTTTTTCTGCTTCGTGGCTTCTTTGGTAAGTTCAGCCTGCTGGTCCTCGTTGAGAGCCTTCCAGACCGAATTGAACTGGGCTGCGGCGTGGAGTGGATCCACGTTCCACCCCCGAATGATCGCCCGCACCAGCCGCGGACGTTTTTCGCCGGTGCCACCGCGGGAATCCCAAACACCGAACACCAGCGATGTTGGCACCAGGGCGCATAGCAGCCCCGCATTGCCAGATTGCCTGAGCGCCTCGAATGCCTTCGACACATCACCCACCAGAATGGGCGAAGACTGCACAACCGCATCCGCACTGCGATGTGCTAACTCCATAATGGAGCGTTTTTCTTTCCGCGGATTTTTGCACTCCGTGATTTTGCGTTTCTTCAAGTCTGCGGTTTTCTTGCAAGCTTCACATTCGCCACAAGCTTCGGAATGCAACACGATCTCAATCTGGGGCACGAGCCAATCCTCCCGTTTCATGTCGGCAGGGGCCTTGAAAATGGGCTCCATTCGATTCGCCTGCGACCCGACGCTGTCGATCAGGGCGACCTTGGTCCCGTCCGAAAGCTTGTCGATGTTGTAGCCGATGTCAGCGTAGGTAGGCGGATAGATGATGGCCTGTTCCCCGTCATTTGCTTCTACCGGCAGGAGCTTTTGCTTCAGGTGTAGGGCGACGGGACCCTTCTCATCGGTGGCCCATTGGTCGAGGAGTTCGTTGGTCACCCTCGTGACCTCTCGCGACTCCGCAGGCTGTTTTGATGTAGCGATCATTGATTAGTCTCCTCATTCGCAAATGTGACGACTTTGTTCTTGCCCGACAGGGCGAGAGTGAATCGGAATCTTCTAATTGGAATTGCCATGTTTGCACACGCAAGTGCTGGGCGCGCCAGAATGGGCGGCACCAAGCGCCCCCAAGCACTGTAGCGAACCTGCCGCGTTTCATACTCGTGCGGTCGCGCATGTTCTAAGCCCAACGCTGCGAGAAGTTCCACGACAGGCGATGCCGCAATTCCATGATGTTTATGTTTGTTCGGCGAATAGCCGGCATCGAGAGCCGTCCATGCGCCGCGAGGATCGAAATTAAAGCTCCCGCCCATGAGCGTGAGAACATCAAAAGGTTTCGCAACTAGATCGTCTTGCCGCTCAATCCAAATGTTAGTGATGCCTCGAGTCTTGATGTCGCCGATAGCCTGCTTTTTCTTGGGTTTTTCCCGCGTCCCATGCAACATTGCGCACGCAATGCCATAGGCGGAGCGATTCCCCGCGTACAACTTGAAATCGTAGCGGCTCGAACCGTCGGCCCAGTGAGTTAGATTCACGCAATGTGCTTCATTCGTTTTCATTTGAATGGGCAGCGCCGTTCGATCGCACTGGCGATTCGGGTACGATTCGGACAAGCTCAGATTTCTAGACAATGTTGTTTCATCTTCACCTTCGCTATCTGTGGAACTTTTCTTGTTTTGGTTTTGCGCCGAATCTGTGTAGCCGATTGGCGCGCAACGGATCACCTCAGCTTCGGTGAGGAACTTCAGTACCACCGCAAATGGGTTCTCAACACCGCTCGCCTTTA
The DNA here is from genome assembly GCA_041499805.1 of Gemmataceae bacterium. Lineage (GTDB taxonomy): Bacteria > Planctomycetota > Planctomycetia > Gemmatales > Gemmataceae > JBGQKZ01. Next base: position 159,466 of record JBGQKZ010000001.1, on the reverse strand, counting down.
GGTGGAAGCGAGTTTGGGCGTTGTTCTGCCAATCAAACCCGCATTCGGCCTCTCCGAGGAGTACTTCGGCAGCTTCCAAGAAGCCCATACACGCGAAAACCTGTCCGGGATTGAACAAGTCAACCGGGATAGATGACTCTGCCATCATTCCACCTCCTTTGCAGCGGTAGAATCTACGTCGTCGTTGTCGCGCGAAGCCTGTTGGTCTACGGCGCGCAGCAGCGATTCCCACCACGCAAGCCCCCAAGGCCCCCATCGCTTTTGGAGTCTTGCGAAGCGTAATGCGACGTCCCGTGCGCGCTCTTCAAGGGCGGAGGGTGGCGAGTCCTCGCAGCCTTTGATCCCGATAACGGGGCGCGCGAATCCATGATGGGCTGCAATCATGTGAAGCGCGAGATCCTTGAGTTCAGGAGCAAGGTTTTGAAAGCTCGCATCCTTTTCAACGACCGCAAGCGATCCGAATTCGTGGCGATAGCCATCGAGCAGAGCGACGTTAAGCGGGCCAAGGGTTTTCGCATACACGCCATCGTTTGGCGCGTTGAAAGCCCGCTGCCAGCGCTTCGCTTTCTTGCCTTCGTCGTGAAGGCGAGCAGCAATCGCGAGCATTTCTGTGTACTCATTGGTTAAGGCTAGACGCTTTGAGAGTTCACGAGCTCGACATTCCGCCCATTGCTGATGCGTGTCAAGCAACTGTGGATGACCCGCGGAACGGTCGTCTTCCGTTGCGGCGTCGTTGAGCCATTTTTCAACGATCAGCCAACGGCTCGGCTCGCCATCATCGGACTGCGCGGTAGGGAATCGGAGGCGCTGTCGCCAGCGACGTTTATCTTCGGAAACTTGCTCGGCATCAACATCGGCAACTCGCACTCGGAATCGAACCAATGGTTCATTGTCGGTGGTTAAGAGCCACGGCGAGCTATCGTCTACGGTGCGAGGAGGATCCTTTGTCGCGTCATTCAAGAGCCCTTCCTGCGGCAGCCCCGCAATACGGGCATCAATGACGAGTGTGGCACCAGCGAGAATACGGTCCAACTCGTCCTTTCTTTTCTTGTTGGCCTTCTTGTCGTCACTCTCGAATATGAAGTCTTCAAGCGAGAGGCTAGCTCGCACGTCCCCGGCTGCGCTGAGAGCAAAGGCGGCCACGTCTCCCTTTCCAATGCGAGGACTCTTGTCGATCTTCCCTTCTGGGTCGGCGGTCGATGATTGACCATTTGAGGCGTTTAGAATGGCCTTCGCGCGAGCCGTGAGCCAATTGACGACACGGAACGTGTCTGTTTCCAACACTTCACTGGTATGCGGCGGAGCGGCCTCGAAGAATGCTTCGATCTCCTTGTCTTTGGCTGGGCTTCCGCGAGTACGCACCGGCATATGTCTTCGCCAAACGACAGCCGTCTGCGGCGGGTCGTTCTCAATCCAGCCTCGTATCCAGGGACCGATCTCCGGTCGTCCCGTGTGCTGCTTGAGTGAGGTCATCGACCAAGCATCTACGAGAGCCCGCGAAAGCGCAGGTCGAAGCGGCGCAGGTGTGGTAGCGGCATTGAGGATAGCTTGTAGAATCACATCCTTTTCTGCCTTCAGCCTCATCTCGCGAATCGCTCCGGGGCTCGCGTCTTTCGAGTGGGCCTTCTCGGGTAAGCAATCAATTGGCTTTACCAAGACGCGGGCCGCATTGACCGCCGTCGCATGGGCAACAATCGCCTTGGCCTCTTTCTCATCCCGCTCGTTCGGCGTTTTTTTCAGTGCATCCTGAACTGCTTTTCCGGGTTTCGGCTCCGGCTCCACGATTACGATCACGTTGGCGTCACCATCGCCGCGCCGATTTACGCGGCCCAGCCGCTGCACCATGCGCTCCCAAGCAACGAGATCGCAGACCATATGATCCGCGTCTAGGTCGACACCCACCTCGCCTGCCGAGGTTGCAAAAACGAAGGTGGGTTGGGCCGGCTTTTCGTTGGTGCCTGCGAGAAAGCCATGGCTTCGTAACCAGTCTGCCAACCCTTCGCGTTCAAAGACGCGCCGGCCACCGACAAAAAGTTGCTTGTGGATTTCCACGGGAGCAACTCCTTCATTCTTGTTCCCGTTCGCGAGATTCTCGATTGCTGTTTTCGCCGCGGTTGCATCCTCGCGCTTGTCGCAGAAGATGATTATCCGTGCCGGAGCCGCGCCGTTGTTGGTGAGCTTCCACGCCTCTTCCGCCAGAGCGTCGGCCAACCTCTTTTGATCATCGAGTCGGATCATTGTGAGGCGTTTCGAAGCATCGAGTCGCTGTCTCACCTTGGGATGCTTGAGATCCGCATCAGTCAAGCCAAATGCCTTATTCGTTCGCGTGCGCCCGGTAGCCGATAGCGATAGAAGCTTGAAGGGCGGGACGATCCCACGAAGCGTCGCTTCGCGGGGACCGAAAGCTGCGCCACCCTCGGCGACCGTCTCAAGGAGCATCTCGAAAGGTGGAACAAGATGGGCCTCGTCCAGCACCACGAGGGTATCCGCCCCCAGTAGCCCTGCGTGATATGGCCGCATCTTTCGCGAAGTTCCGTAACCCTCGAAGAGAAGCCGAGAGCCGATCATATCGACCGTTCCGACGATGATGGCGGGGGAGGTTGGGTCTTCGAGCCACTTCTTGTTATCGACGTGCTGGCCGCGCAAGGTCGAGATCGGAAGCGGGCGTGTTTCCAAGCCGAGTGCCGCGCTGAGTTCTGGACTTTCGCTTACTTTCTTGCGAAGACCCTCCGCAACTTCCGTTGCTTGGTCGACTACCGCGCGCCGGTCCACGACGTACACCAACCGACGAGGCAACGCCGCGCCGCGCGCTCGGGCGGCGAGCCAGATCGCCATGACTGCGGTTTTCCCGAGCCCGGTAGGGATGTCGAGTGAACGCTCGATCACACCATTCTTGAAAAGAGCCAAGAGTTCCCGCTGCCAGGGGAACGGCTCGTTACCGGTCAAAGCAAAAATCGCCCTGTCGAATTCGATGGTTTCCATGGCACCACCTCTAGACAATTCTATTACCTTCCCTTACCCATCCTATGATAAATAAGCTTGACGACAAGTCTCCACAACGTATCATCAACGGAACGGAGCTTGCCCAGGTCAGCCCAGAGGCAGCTGCAAACCACAGTGCTGTGACTGTGGATCCATTGAAGGTTTCTAATAGGTTGGGTCTGGCTCTATCCGACGCGCGTAACCACGGTCCGCTCAAACCGTGGACCCATTGCTTCCAGGGCTGCGGGAAATAGCTGTCTTTCGCTGCCCAGTTTTGATGCCATCGGCCAAGTGGACGCGCCAGCGGTCTTCGCGGCCGTCGATCCACATGCCGATTTCGGCATCTTCGGGCGGGTGGTCGATTGGATTCTCTAGAACAAGGAAGTTTGGGCCCAGCTGGGCGATCGGCAGGATGTGGCCATTCACGCACAGCTCCATGCGTACGTCCGCGGAGTGACTGCTGGTTGTTGGGATGCCGGCGTTCATGGAAAGAAATGACCCTCTTCACCGAGTCAGCGAATACGCCAGCCGAAAAAAATTGGTGCTCGGGGATCAACTTGGGGCTGGTGTCCAGGGTATCGTCTTCAGCGCAAAAAGCCAGACCGAAGAGGGCCGCTCGGCGATCAAGGTTCATAAGCAAGAGCCTGATTACCGCCGAGAGCGGGACGCTTATCTCCGCCTGAGAGAGCAAGGCATTACCAGCATCCGCGCGTGCAAGGTTCCGGAGTTGATCGCGTACGACGACGAACTGTGGGTCATCGAAATGACCGTGGTCACGCGCCCGTTCGTCCTCGATTTCGCCGGCGCCTATCTCGACTTCGCGCCTGACTTTTCCGACGAGGTGATGGCCGACTGGCTCGCGGAGAAACAAGAGCAATTCGGGGCGCGCTGGTCCGAGGTACAAGCGATCATGCGCGAACTCCAGCAATTCGGCGTCTTCGTGGTTGACGTCAATCCGGGCAACATCTCGTTTGGCGACTGAATGTATCCGTTTCATTTTCCACGTCCGTCACACCACCATCACCACATCCCGCGCGTCATGCTTCTCCACCGGCCGCCCAAGCGCCTCGATGCCTTCCGCACACCGGTTGCACAGCGGAATGAACAACACCTGGTCCTTCTGCAAGTCGATAACGTCGTACAGCCGGCTTTTCAGACGCACCAGATCGTGGGCGGTCAGCCGGCAGAGGAACACGGAGTATTGCCGGCGGAAGCCGAAGTCTTCGCAGGTCTTGGCGACTTTCCGCAGGCGCTTGGGGTCGCAGATGTCGTAGGCTACGAGGTAGCTGTCCATGGGCGGCCTCCGCGCGACGAGTGCTGGCTTGCCGGTCTATCTGCCGTACGGCGGGCTGCCGCCGCCACACGAATTGGGCAGAGCGCGCTCCCGGATTCCTGCTCAGGAAATAGGAACCCAACTCGCAGCTCACGTGGACTCCCCATTTTCGTAGTTTCTGGTTGCCGCATCCGGCCATCCGGCATGATGACTAACATCGAGTTCAGGATTTGCCCATTTTTGCCCTATTGGGGTGTTGTGTTTGTTATCCATTTTTGGCAGCCGCTGCCGATTTGACGGCCCGGGGGAATTAGCGCACGGTGAAGCCGGTGTAGGACGGGATGTCGCCGCGGACGTATGCGGCGAGCATGCGGGCTTGGACTTCGATCATGCGGCCGTAGGCCATCTTGTACCCGAAGACGGGGTGCGTTACCACGGTCGCCTTGCGCTGTTCGTAGGTTTGGAAGAATCGTTTGCGGCCCTCCTCCGTGAGTTGGCACGCTTCGCGCCAGACGAGGAAATCCTTCGGGGTCAGGCTGCCGTTGTTGATCAGGGTCAGCGCCACGGAGTCGGCGATGATGGCGCGGAATTCTTCCATCAGGTCGAGCGCGAGCGAGGGTTTGCCGTGGCGGCCGGCGTGGAAGAAGCCGCAATACGGATCGAAGCCGACGGTGCATAACGCGGAGAAGCAGTCCTTGAGCAACAAAGCGTAGGCGAACGAGAGTAACGCGTTCACCGGGTCACGCGGCGGGCGGCGGTTGCGGGTTTTGAAGTCGAACTCGCGGCCGGGAGTCGGGGCTTTGAGCATGCGGTTGAAGCAACTGAAGTAGAGGGCGGCGGCCTGGCCTTCCGTGCCGAGAAGGACCGCGGGATCGGCGATGCGATCCAGGCGGTTGAGCAGGTCGGCCATGTCGCGGGCGGCGGGCTCGTCGCTGCCGCGGCCGTTCGCCTCGCCGTTCAGCGGTTCGTCGGGGGAACGGGATCGCAGGCAGCGCATGAGGAGCGTCCGCTGGTTGCTGACCTTGGCCTTCACCGCCGCCTTCGCGAGCGACAACGCACGTTCGGGGTCGGCGAAGAGCCGGTACTGGTTGGATCGCAGCATGACGTTTTTCGTCGGCGCCGGCTGGAGGGCGGCGATGAAGCGGCCGTAACCGGTCATGTAGACGACCGGGACTTCGAGCGTCGCCAGGCATTCGAGGGCCTGCGTCGATACCTGAACATTGCCGAAGACAACCACCTGACGGATCGCCGCGATCGGCGTGCGCTGGATTTCGTCACCGTCCTTGCGGACGACGAGGTGTTCGCTGCGCTTGCCGACGTGAGAGCCGGGTTCTTGCAGATAGAGGACGGCGCCTTCATCGGTCTGCGGCAGTACGCGGGTGATACCGGCGGCGGCTTCTTCTGTGGGCGTGAGTCGCTGACGGCCAAGGCAATAGAGCGTTTCCTCGGGCTGGCAGACCGTTGCGAGCGAGCAGCCGAAACAGCGGTGCCGCAGCTCGGTGGGCAGCGGCTCCGGCGGGGCGTCGCGCACTGACAGTTCTCGGATCAACCGTATGGCCTGCAGAGTCTTGGTTCGCAGTTCCTCGTCGAGCGGGACTTCGACTCGCGTTTTGCTGCCGATGTAGTAGAGGACTCCGCGCGGCACCGGCACGCCGAGAGACTCTTCAAGCAGCAGCGCCTGCGCGCAGACCTGCACCGCGTCGTTGTCCCAATACGGCGGTTGTCCGTTGCCGCCCGGCGGGCCGCTGCCGCGCTTGTACTCGACGGGGCAGGCCGAACCGTTCTTTTCTTCGAGGAGATCCAGTTTGCCGGAGATGCCGAGTCGCTCGGAACTGAGCTGGACGCTCCGCGTGTGGAGCGCATCGCCTTCCTTACGTTGCCGGTGCTGTAGCGCTGGGTCGTCCACGCGGCGGTGCTGGAAGAGGCCATCCTCCACGTGTTCATTGATCGGCATCACCGACTCGACGTACTCAAGGTAGTAGAGGCGCTGGCAGTAGGTCACCTGGTTCAGGGCACGAACGGGAATCAGGTCGGTTTCGGTGGCGGTCATAGCATTTCCCTTCTGTGGCGACAAACGCGGCAAGCGGACGCTCTCCAAATGAAAATCGCGAGATGATTGTGAGCGCTGGTCGCGAAGTCAGAACGGCGAATCGTCGGCAGCAACGCCGACCGGTTCCAGGAGCGGCGGCTCCCCATCATCCGGGATCGCGGCCAATTCAAGATGTGCGATCTGCGGCAGGCTCGGGCCCAAGATCCCGCCCAGGTCGCCGTACATGCCCGCCATGTTCGCGATCGCGCGCTCCAGTTGCTTCTCGCGCTTTGCCCAGAGCCGCTGCACGGAGCGCTTCTCCGAATCGAGATCGTCCTTGAGCGTCACGTATGCCTCCACGACGCCTTCCATGCGCTGCCGGAATTCGGAGCCGGCCAGATAGTGGTAGAGCTGCTCGATCTTCGTCTGCTTCCCTTCCAGACTCCGCCGGGTGCGCGCCACCTCGATCACGCCAGCACGCAGGGCGCTCGCGACGCCGGGCACGCACGCACGGCTCGTAACCCAGACTCCGTCCATGTACCCGAACGTGGTGAAGCACTTCGGCATCTCGGCGGTGAGCAGCACCGCGGCGTGGGCGCGTGCCGCACGCTGGTCGTCCCGCAGCTTGGACAACCAAGCGTCGTTCCATGCCTTCGTGCGCTTCGATTCCCACAGGAACGTGCCGCACCGGACACCGCTGCCATCGAGCACATGCTGCAAAACGTCCCCGCCGTGAACGCCCTTCGGAACCGGCTCGAACGTATCCATCGGGAACTGCTCCCGTAACAGGTCTTCCAGCTCCAGTTCCATCACCTCGCCTTGGGCCTGTTCCGAGCCCTGCTCCGACTTACGTTTGAGCACATCGATTTGACGCCGCAGGTCGCCAATCAGTTTTTCCTTGTCGGCCATCGTGAGCTCGCTCGCCTCGTTGGCCTGCTGAACCGCCTGTTCGCGGATCTTCGTACGCTCCTCGTCCAAGACGCGGTTGACGGTCAGTTCGAATTCGCGCTTCTCGTCTTCGAGCTCCCGTCGTTCCTTCCGTACGCGCAGCTCGGCCTGCTGCGCTTCCGCGGCCTTTGTACGTGCCTCCTGAAGCTGCTCACGGAGGTCCCCAATCTCCAGCGCCACGGACTCATGCGCTTTAGTCGTCGCTTCTTGCAGGAGACGCGTCCGCTCTTCGGCGACGCGGTTGGCAATCTGCTCCTCCAGTGATTGGCGCGAGAGTTCGATCTTCTGCTCCTGGGCGCGCAAGTCCTCGAGCCGCGCGGCGAGCTCGTTGTCCTTGCGCCGTGCCGCCGCGTCGAACTCCTTGCGAAGGTTCTCGCCGATCTGCGCGGTGAGCGTCTCGGAGACAACGATCTCTGTTCCGCAAGTCGGGCAAACGATGGTGTCTTGCATGGATGTCTAGCTCCTTGTGTTTCCCGAATCCCTCCCCGACTCATTCAAGAGCCTTCTACGAAAGTTCCGAGCACTCCGAGAAAGTTCGACACCGATTTTTCGGATGATTGCGAATGCAATTACAGCTGAAAGGCTTGCATTGGTGATTGGTGCGGATAAGCTACTTTGCTGCACTTTGTGCCCGCATTTCACGGATGTTTGCAGCTGACGATTCCCGAAGGACGCTCGCCATGCCCGCGCCGTCCGTGCTCCCGATATCCGAGGCGGAAGAACTAACACTGCACCGACGGCTGCTGGAGGAAGATCCCACGGCTTTTACCGACCTCGCAGGGATTTTTCTCACGCCGCTTATCAGCGCCCTTTCGGCGACCAGCAGCCAAAACTTCCCGGAGGAGTTTTTCTGTGACGCGGCCGGCGACGCGCTCGTTGCGCTGGTAAAAAACCCTTGTTCGTTCAACCCGGAGAAGAATTTGCGTCTCGGCAAGTACCTTCTCATGTCGGCGCGCGGCGACCTCAAGAACCGGCTGCAGAAGGAGAAACGCCGGTCCAACCCCGAAAATGGTCCCGCGTGTGTCGAACTCACTCCAGAGGCCGGGAACTGTCTGGAGAAGCACGACGACCCTTCGTTGTCTTTGGAGATCAGTGAAGAGTATGCAAATGCGAACCGCGAAGTGATAGAGCCGGCGCGCCACGGACTTACGGAGGGTCAGTCGCGCGCCCTTGATCTGGTGCTGCAGAGAGAACGGAAAACGGAGTTATTTGCGGAAGTGCTCGGCATTACCGATTTACCGAAGGAGGAGCAGCGACGCGAGGTGAAGCGGGTGAAGGACATGCTCAAGACACGGCTAAAACGAGGGGCCGGCCGCAATGGATAAGCATCTTGAACATCTGGCAACGAGACTAGAGGACGACCCGTTCTTCCTCGCCTGCGCGCTGAAGCACTTTGCGAGGAGCGAGGGCCTAAGTAGCGAACAGTTGGCCGCGGCGCTCGGGTGCTCCGCAGATACATTGCTGCTCCTCCGGTTATGCCGCGCGCCGGCGTCAGACGATGAGGCGTTTTCGGAAGGAATTGAGCAAATTACGACGCGGTTTTCCGTGGATGCCGATGTGCTGGCGGAGGCGGTCCGCCGGGGACAGGCGCTCTGCGCAATGACACGCGACGACCAGCCGCAGCGCACCCTCCTGGCCGCGCGCGATGGCGACACCGAAGAGGCCACAGACGAAGGGAGTGCCAACCCGTGAGCGTTCCGGTATGGGTCGCCACGCTGGCGACGGCATTCTGGTCGCGGGCACGGCATGTCGAGCCGTTTCCCCGAAACCTGCGCCGGCCGATCGCCCGCGCCGTGCCACTGTCGGTGGTGCTGCTCCCCCGCCTCAGCGTCCGGGCCGCGTTCGCGTGGTTGCAAAGATGCGGGATCGTCTGCGATTTTCCGGGACGGGACCGGCCGCTGCGGGCGTGTCTCGTGGCCCGCCGCGGCCACGGAGTCGCATTCATCGACGGCGCGGACGACGATGCCGAACAGCGTTTCTCACTGGCCCACGAACTCGCCCACTTTCTGCGGGATTACTGGAGTCTGCGGCGGCGGCTACAGGAACGCCTCGGCGCCGCCGCAATTGAGGTGATGGACGGCCAACGTCCGCCGTCTGCGGATGAGCGGCTGCTAGGACTGCTGCGCGACGTGCCGATGGGGTTCCATCTCCATCTCATGGAACGGGACGGCGCCGGGAAGCCCGTGCTTCCAGCGATCCTCCAGTCTGAGGATGACGCGGACCGCCTGGCGTTTGAGCTTCTTGCGCCGGCTGCCGACCTACTGACCCGCGCGGTGTGGACCAGGCACGCGGTGACGCAATCGCTGCGGACCGTCTACGGACTGCCGGGGATTCAGGCGAAAGTATACGCAGAACTGTTACTACCTGCTGCCAGCCAGGAAGGGCTGATTCTTCGGCTGCGGGGCGGTGTGTGACCGCTCGGGATAGTGCCGGTGCCGGAGGACGAACATGCCTGAAGCCGAAGCCCCGTCAACGAACGGTCGGGTGCCGCCTGCCACGCGTGCTGACGACGCGCTCGCCCGCCCTGGAGCGCTTCCTCTCTCGTCCGAGGATTTTGCAGAGCAGTTCGGCGAAAACATCCTCCGGACGCTGGACCTGGGCACGTGGCGCCTGGGGAGCGATCTGGATCATGAGTACCGCCGCATTGAGCACGAAGTCCGCGAGGCGGAGAGGTTCGAGACCGCGCAGGAAAAGAAGACCCGCGACATACTCCTGCCGCGGCTTGCCACACTCGAAGGGATGCCGAAGCACGCCGGGCTGCACAACGCTGCGCTGGACGATCTTGTCGCAGTGCAGAACGGGCTGCTCTTCAACGGGAGCGTTGAAGCGTGCCACGGGGCGGTCCAGGTCCACGACACGCTTCCGCTCACGATCTACCAGCTTGGCATCAGCCTCGTGTCCTATCGCGGCGACCAAGGAACATGGGGGCAGCGGCTCTTTCGCAGGGATCTCCGCCAGAAGGGGGTGGAGATTGACGAACTGATGGATTTCCTCGAGCGGCGGGCGCGGCGCGATGCCTCGGCCCGCCCGCCGGGCGGCGACCATCTGGGTGAACTCGTCCAGAAGGCGATCCTCGAATACGGCAAGCGCGCTATCCTGCTCCACCGGTCGCAGAGTGCCTGGCTCATGGGCCAGGGAAACCCGGTGACCTACGAGCTTTTGACCGGCGGCAGCAACCTTGATCTCATGGTCCGGGCGACGGAGGTGCTAAGGGGGCTGATCGAGAAGCGGCAGAAATTCGTCTTCGTGGGGAGCGAGCCGCATGACCGGCTGCGGATCACGATCGGGCAGGCGCTGCGGCCGCTGGAGTACGCGATCATCGACACGCTCGATCAGCAACTCGATAGCTGGCTCCACCAGGAGCGGTTCAAGATGGGCGTCTCACGGGAACTGCTTTGGGACGATGAAACGTTAACCCCTGCCCAATGGATTCCGCGTTTCATCAAGCAGGTCGCCTCGCAGGTGGTCGTGGGCGTCTTTCGGCCCACGCTCCTTTCCCCTCCACGGCTGTTCTACGCGCACGTGGATCACTCCCAAATTGCGGCCCACATCGCGTTGGCCGACAGTATGCTGCGCGAGCAGGGAACACCCCTGCTTCTTGAAATGGCCCGCCATGTGTGCGACTCCGTCTTCGGCGACAGCCTGGATGCGCTCGCGGAATCGGCGTACGCCGCTGCGGGCGCGCACAATCGGTACTTCGGTGGACAATCCCAGCGACTCCGTTGACGGGAAATCAAACATGAGCGCTCTTCACACGAACGGTCCGAGCCTGGCGGTGCAGAAACCGGACTCGCCTGTCGCCGCTGCGGCGCAGAACTCAGTTACCATACGCGAACGGCTGGCCGCCGAGATTGAAGCGGCCGGCGGGGAGTTGACTCCGGATCCGGAGCTGGAGGGCTCCATCGGGACCACCATGTTCGATCTGCCGGGCAGTGAGGACAACACGGTCACGGTTGTTCTCCCCATGCCGAGCGCGCAGTCGGCCCCGTCCCAGGCGCTGCTCCGCATCAAGAGTCGGAAAAACGGCGATGGTCGGCAGTACCTCGGCATCGTGACGGCCGGTCCCTTTGCCGAGCCCGACAGCCTGAGGGGCGACTCCCACATGCTCGTGACGGTCGCAACGCGGGGCGGGGCCTACCAGCCGCCGTATCACGGGCGATTACAGGTCTCGATCCTCGGTGAAGAACTCGCCAACGGGACGCTGTGCCCGCCGCGTCTGCGACCGCTGCCCAACAGCCCCGTCTTCGCCTTAAGCGACGAGGAGTCAGCGGCGGTCCTGAAAGCGGCCGGCGACATCCGCCTCGGCGCCGTAGTCGGATACAAGAATGTCATCGTCGGCGTGCCCTCTGACAAAAAGTTCGTCCTGCCGCGCCATACCGCGGTGCTCGGTACGACCGGCGGCGGCAAGTCGACGACGATCGCGCGGTTCATTCAGCAGGCGCAGGCCGTGAACTTGGCGGTCATATTGCTCGACGTGGAGGGTGAGTACACCCATCTCCATGAACCCACGACTAATGGTGACATGTTGACCGCTTTGGAGGAGCGTGGCCTGAAACCCATGGGGGTCCCGGAGCGCATGATGACCCTGTACCACCTTGTGGGACGGGAGACGGCCAACCCGGAACATCCTCATCGACGGCCGTTTTCGCTCCAGTTCGCCCGGCTGTCGCCGTATGCCGCGGCCGAGATTCTCGGTCTTACCGAAGCGCAGGAACAGCGGTTTCTGCAGGCGTACGACATCGCCAAGGAGGTGCTGCGCGACCTTGGCATCTTCCCCGCGAAGAAGAATGCCGAGCAAGAACGTCTTGCCATGGAGATCGACGAATTTGAACGCGGTTATCCGCGACTGACGCTTTCACTCATGATGGACATCGTCGCCGCCTGCCTGAAGGCGGTGGAGTCCAAGAAGGACAAGAGCAACGACACGGAAGGCGGGGCTGATTTTACGCCGTTCAACGCCGTTCTCGCCACACCCGAGGGAAAGGCGTCGCTGCGTACGAGGATGCACAGCGGCCAGCGGCTCGATAGCGCGGTATCGTGGCGGGCGCTCCTGGGGCGGCTTGCCCGGCTGAACCGGCTTAAGGTTTTTGACACGCCGGAATCGGCGGCTCCGCCTCTTATCTACAAGGCGTTGCTAAAACCCGGCGCCGTATCGGTGATCGACCTCTCCGATTCGGGCATGTCGGAGTTGACGAACATCGTCATCGCCGATCTGCTCCGCGGCGTGCAGGATGCGCAGGACGACGCCTACCAGGAATACGAGAAGGCCAAAAAGACGAACCGCGACGCGGCGCCGCCGACTCGGACGGTCATCATCATTGAGGAAGCCCACGAGTTCCTGAGCGCCGAACGGATTGAGAAGACGAAAATCCTCTTCGAGCAAGTTGCCCGGATCGCGAAGCGCGGACGCAAGCGCTGGCTCGGTCTGGTTTTCGTCACGCAGCTGCCACAGCATCTGCCACGGCAAGTGTTCGGACTCGTAAACTCGTACATTCTGCACAAGATAACGGACGCAGACGTAGTGAGCACACTGCGCCGAACAGTAAGCGGTATCGACGCGGGTCTATGGGAACGGCTCCCCGGGCTCGCTCCGGGACAAGCCATCGTTTCCTTCCCGCACATGACTCGACCTTTGTTGGCGTCCATCGATCCGACGCCCGCAGAGCTGCGATTGGCTGACTGAGTTCTTACGCGCAAGTAGACGTTTCACCGCACGCGTTCCACTTCTTCTGGGGGACAGGCATCGTCCAACGCGGATTCAATTCAAAGACGTCGTGTTCGACGTCGTGGTCTTGCTCGTCCCGCCGTCAAGACCCGGCTGAAACGCGACCGCGGACCCTGCCTCGTGGAGGCAGAGTCCGCTGTCGGGTCTGTAATCGACCGCACTCCGTCGCCTACCTCATGAAGTCATATGGCCGTCCTCCGTACGCTGACCGCCAGCTTCCGGCGTAGGGCTCCAAAATCTACCGACTTCAGTTTCGCTACCTGATCGGCCTTCACGATCGACCGTCGGAACGGAACGATTGCCGCCTTCGCTTGGTCGGCCAGACGCTGCCACGCCCGCCGCGCGTCTCCTTCGTCTAACCGCCCGGCCAGCGACCGGGCCAGGGCCATTTCTACCGAACCGCCATCCTCCCCCGACATTGCGACCAGTCCGTCACTGCTGAACTTCCCTTCGAGCGCCTGCGCCGCCGACATCTTCCGGCCCATCAAGGCCAGAGCCCGGGCTTGCAGGGTCTTGTCGTAGTACAGGTACTGTACCTTGCACTCCTTCTGCTGCCCGATGCGCCACGAGCGCCGACTTGCCTGTCGTAGCGTGAACAGGTTGTACCCCGTCTCATAGAAAATCAGCGTCGAGAAGTTGTGCCGGCCGCCCTTGTCGAACAAATCCAACCCGGTCTCGACCAGGCGCGGGTGGGAGATGATGACGTGACAGCCAGGGGCATTCTTGGCGATCCACTCCTCCCGCTTGGCCAGCGGCACCGCGGCACGCAGCGACTGCACGCGGAGGCCCTGTTTCTCCAGCAAGCCTTGTAGCCGGGCCTGCACATCGTATTTGTCGGTCATCTGCACAAACACCCAGACTTGGCGGCCAAGGCAGGCTTCGAGCATGACCATGTCAACGAGCTGCCGTTCCTTCGGACGAATCGGGCCGGGGTCCAAGTTTTTCGGGACCGTGACCGTGATGAACGCCGACTTCTCGCAGTAGCCGACCGGCTCCCAATGGAACGGGTAATCGGGATAGGCCAACAGGGTTTGCAGCATAGCGCCCAGCAGGCGGCGGTCGCCGCGGACGACCATTTGCTTGATCGCCGCCGTCAGCTCGCGCTCGATCATCTCGTATTCAGCCGCCGTCTCGTCATCCATGTCGACGGCGATGCACTCTTCGCTGAGGTTCGGCAGATTTTGCGCCACCTCCGAAAGGCCGAGGAACACCGCCTTGTCGAGCAGATGCCGGCCAAACAGCGTCGGCATCACGCCCGGCCGAACGCTTTTGGTCTTGGTCCGCGACGAGCCGCGACTTTCCCGGTTGTCGCCGCCGCCGCCTTCCTTCTCGGTGATGCGCGTCTCGATGCGGCCGTACAGTTCGTTGAAGCGCATGGAATCCGACCAGCCGAGGCCCTCGTTGACCAACGATCGCGGCGCCAAGCGGAAGAGCAACGGCCGCAAGTGCTCGGAGTAGCCCCCGATCAGAGTGCCTGTCAGGGCGATGACCCTCCTGCACGCGGCCGCGAGGCAGCCAGCAGCATTGCCCTGGGCGGTGTTGGCGCCCTTCTCTTCGTGAACCTCATCCAAAATCAGGTAATCGAAGAAGCCTCGCAGCCGCTTGTGGATCAACTTCGCGGGCTCATATCGCTTGATCTCGTCGGTGCATTGCCAGAGCGGTGCGCCGCATCCGTCGCCCCTGACGCCACCCTCAAGGAGCACGGCTTTGCAGACCATCCGCCGCTTGCTGAGGTCTTCCGCCCCAAGGAGTTCGTCGTTGTCGCCACATACGCGCTGGCCGCACGTCGGGCAGCGTACCGCTTCTTCGCGGGTCCGCTTGTTAAACGCCGGCTTCCAACGGCACCCTAACTTCGCGCGATCACGAGCGATCAGTACCCAGTTCGGGCCAGTCGGCGTATGCCAGAAGCCGTCAGCCGCTCGTTCCTCTTGGCGGATCCGCAGCACATCCACCCACGATTCGATCGTGGTTACACTCGCGTCGGGAATTGTCTCTTCAATCTCGCGCTGCCACTTCTTGACGAGCTGGCCCGGACAAAACACGAGGGCGCGATAGGGACGGCCGTTCGCGTGGGCGTGGGCCGCGCACATGCCCTGAATCGTTTTGCCCGTGCCGCACTCTCCGACGATCAGCACGGCCTTCTGCCGTTTGAGGGCAATGGCCGTCGCCTGGATCACGTGTGCCTGCGCCTCGAATGGCTGCCGGAGGAATTTCCTCTGGGGCAATTGCTTTTCGCCAGGAACCCAAAGGGGAGATAGGGAGCGCTCGGCTTGCTTGCCGAGGAGAGGACCAAACGTGGACAGATAGCCGTCAAGAGTCTGGACGTCATTCAGCATGCAATGTGTCTCCAGTGTTGTGGGATTCGATCTCTTTGGCTGTTACCCTCCTCCAGCGGATGTTCAGGGACCCGTCGTTCAGTCCCTGCAAAACCAACTTATCGATCTTTTCCGTGTCCGCCAGCAGCACGCCGGCGCTGCAGCCAAAGCACTCGATTCGTTTGATGCCGCCCTCGTAGTCCAGGTCCAGCAGCCGTTCCATCAGCCAAGGAAGCCAAGACCGCAGGAGCGGGGTCGTGAATCGCTCGCTGCGGAGCTGCTGCCACAGGCAATCCTCCGAGACTTCCGGCAGCAGCAATTCCGACTTGGCCACGGCGAGGATGTGCCAGTTGTCGTATTCGAGCCGTTGCCGGTACACGCGATAGCCGTCCTCATGGCCGGCGAGATCGCGGTACGAGCTAATCGGCGAACAGTTGAAGGCGTTCATCCGCACCTTGTTCGTGGTCCGGAGCACGGCGACCAACGCCTTGGCGGCCGTTTCCGGCGCCACGACCGACGCGATGAACACCCGACCCGTGTCCACCGCCAGGGCATCGCAGCGGAACGTGTAGGCGGTGTTCTCGCCGTTCACACGGAGTTGGCCTAATTGCCTTTCACAGAGTGGCTCTGGGCCTCGTAGGCACGCAGGCGAAGTTCCGCCGCACAGGCTTTCTTGATCGCACCCTCCGACCATTCCCCTCCTTTCGAGTTCTTGATCCGGTTCTCCAGCAAGCCGATGTAAATCTGTGACCATGAATACCCCTTGGTTCGCCAGTCCACGATGACGCCGCCCACATACCGCTCGTGTTCGTCCCGCACAAAATACCGTTCAATCACCTTGCCGCGTGCGTCGTGCTTGCGCTTGATCTTGAAGCCGTGTGGCGGCGGGCCATACGGCCGTCCCTTGCGGCGCAGCACCTGCAGCGCCTCGCTGGTCCGCTCCGCGATTTTCCGCCGCTCTAACTCCGCGAACACGCCGGCGATCTGCAACATCGCCTTGCCGACCGGATTCGTCGTATCCCCAAAGGGCATGTCCAGAATCCGCAAATCGACGCTGCGGCTAGACCAGACCTCCAGGGTCATGGCCACGTCGGCGGCACTGCGGAAGCCGCGATCGAGTTTGGCAAACACGGCCACATCGCCGCGTTCCAATTCGCCAGCGAGGCGCGCTCCCTCGGGGCGGTCGGCAAGCCGCCGCTTGCCGGACGTTGCTTCGTCCACGTAAAGCCCTCCGAATAGGTAGCCTTTGGGCTTCAGATGCCGCTCGTAATCGGCAAGCACGGCCTGGCGCTGGGCTTCGAGTCCGTTCTCTTGCTCGTCCGTGGACACACGGAGGTAGCACCGGGCCGAGGACGTGCCCGGTGAAAACGCAGCCTTGTGGCCGTTGCGCGGCGCCGGCTTGGGGAGGGAATTGAGCCAGGCAACGACTTCAGAACAGTCATCAACCATCAGATCATCCCCCTTACGATCAATCGCCAGATCAAAGTCTGGCACTGCCGGTTGTTCAACTCGTCGATCCGCGCCGGCGCCGGCAATTCCAGAACGTCAGCGATCAAATCGCGAATCTCGTCGTTGGTGAACATGCCTTTGCGTCTCCCGCGCAAAGGCCACAGCGCCTTACCTACAAGGTTGTGGGCGACCGATACGGGAATCAGTTCCCAGAAACGACCGAGTTTTTCGATGGGGACAGCCATGGCTCACTCCCCTGCGAAGGTCTTGATGTTTCCATGGACATCCACCGTTCGTACGCTGAGCAAAATCTTCTCTGCTATGACCGTCTTGGTCGTCTCGCTACCGTCGGCATTGACCGTTACGTCCACGCGATCGACATACTGCACCTTCTTCGCCGTTCCGCGCACCAGGTGCGGCGGTTCGTCGGGCGGTCGCACGATGCCGTCGAGATGGCCGCTGGCCAATAACAGGGCGACGTGGCCGATGCCCAGAGCCAGCGGCGGCGACGGCAGCTTGTTTTCAGCGACCGGCTGGAGGTGGCGCCGCAGGGAGGAGACGGCCAGCGCCCGTGACACCTCCTCATCGGTCATTTCCACTTTCTCAAACGCCCTGGGCCCCTTGCTCGGTGGGATGGCGTAGACGTACCCCTCCGGCGCCGCGTTCTCCTCGATCTCCATCCAGCGGGCGTCAACTGGCTCTTTTCGTTTGACGCCGAGCACGATCACCTCGTCGTATTCCCGTATCTCTTCCGGAAACGGCAAGACGGTTAGCTTTTCGAACCACTGGCAGAGGTAACGCTGCACGTCGTACCGCGGCGGCACATGCTCGGGGCACACCAGGGCGATTACACCGCCCGCCTTGAGGAGCGGCGTGGCCCGTTCGAGGAACTGCAACTCGACTCGGCCACCGTCATAAGCGTGCGAGAATGGAGGGTTCAGCCACGTGAACCCGAACGAGCCGAAGGAGATTCTTGCGCCGAAGAACGAACACGGGCCCAGCACGTGGCAGCCAGGCAGGTTTGCCTTCGCGGTCGCTGCGCGTGTCTCATCGATTTCCACGGCATAAACGGCAGCCGGATCCAACGACAGATCCGTGTAAATGCTGCGGATGGCCTCGCCCTCGCCGCAGCATGGGTCCAAAACGCTGCAATGTTCATTCGGCACCATCAAACGCTCAGTCGCCATGCGGACTGCCGCGATGGGACACGGAAAGAACCCGGAGCGCATTTCGCCTGCAAGTCTCAACCTTTACCTCCTTATGTTTGCGGCCCTCGCGTTCGCGAAGTAATCAGTGGCCAAACGACGCGACACTCGGCCGTATTCCCCGTTGTCACCGGTCAGGTTCGCCTTCCTAGCTGAAGGAGACGTCGCGCCGGCAGAGTGGACAAAGAGTGTCGGGAAAAAATCCCAACCCCGTCAATCACGATTTGCTTTGTTGCGGCGAAGCCGAGCGTACATTCCCTTCCCTGGAGAAGTGCCGTACCAGCGGCTACTATCGGGCGCCGTGGCACGAAACCGCATGATCTTGCCGGCGAAGTTGTTGCCCGACTCCCAAAGGGCGGTGACCTTGGCCAGCTCGCCGCCTGGCCAGGTCGTGATCGTCTTGCCGTCGCCGGCGAGGTAGGCGCAGTACCTGTGTTGGGTCGCGAACGCCTCGCGCTCGGCCTTGTTGCAACAGTCCCAGCACATTTCGGGACCGTTGGCGCCCATGCGCCCGGTGCCTGTAGTGTGAGGGCCATGCGGCGAGGGCGGATGGCCGCAGGAGAGAATTGCGTCTGTCACTTGGATGCTCCTTTGTGTGAAGCATCCTCCACAGATGAATCAATCTTCGTCCGGCATCATCACCGTGATGACCGGCTCAGCATTGTCGCCGGGCCCGCACATTGCCTTCAGCCGCACCAGTGGCGGCGTTTGCTCACGGTTGTCGTGGCGGACGTGGACGCCGAACAAGATTGTGTCCCCGCGGCTGCCGCGGATAGCACAGCGCAGCATCCAAACCACGTCCCACAGGCGGCCGGATTCGTCCTGGCAATGAACGCCAGGCGGGACTTCAACGCAGCGGCACCAGGCCGTCCGCGTCATCGCGACCGGGAGCTTGATGCCGGCCTCTTTCGCGACGCTGCTGACGTCGACGAGTTCGCCGTCGTCGATCGCCTGAGCACGGGAGTAGGACGAGGTAATCTCGGCGCCCTCCCAGAAGTCATCTGCCATCAGCTTCAACCCCTTTCTGGTTCACGCGCACAGCCCACAGCGGTGCGCCTTCGACTCATCGAACTGGTCGGGAACAACGCCCGACGCCCACGCTTGCATGTCGCACTCCCCGCCAAGGCATTGCTGGATGTACCGCAACGCCTGCTCGCGGTCGCACCACGAAAAGGTGATCGACTCGACCTGCACGCGGACGTTTGCCGCGCTCAGCACGCCCCACTCGCCGGCGCCGTCCTCGCACGTCTGGTCATTGACGAACAGGTACCCGGCGAGGCGGAACGCAGTGCAGCTTGTCCACGTGCGGCCGCCGCTCAGCTTGTCCGCAAGGTCCTCGACGCTTTCGGCTTGGCCGACGGACCATTTACGTTTTGTGTGAAACACCTTTGTCCCTTTCTCAGTAACCGGCCGCCTCAGCGAAAACGTCTCGCTGATGGCGGCCGCCCTTTTGCCAGTTCGGAACGCGGATCCCGTCGCAGGCCGGATCGTCCGGACAGCGCTCAGCCATGTCGTCGGCTGCCATCTCGTCGAGCTTCGACCAGCACCAGCCGCCGCGCTCATACGGTCCGTCGCAGTCCCGCCCCTCTTCGTGCCACTGGCAGACGAGGCGGGCACCTTCGATCTCGTAGCCTTCACGGAAACGCGTGAATCCCTCCTCGGTCCGGCGAGCGCTAAACAGTTCTACCGGACGGCCAGGCCGCACAGTCAGCTTGACCCAGCCGCCGTTCCAATAGGTCCAG
Organism: Gemmataceae bacterium; assembly: GCA_041499805.1. Lineage (GTDB taxonomy): Bacteria > Planctomycetota > Planctomycetia > Gemmatales > Gemmataceae > JBGQKZ01. The sequence continues at coordinate 139,798 of JBGQKZ010000001.1, read as the reverse complement.
AAGCGAGCGTTGTGTTGTCCCACTGTTAGACCTCACATACGAGTTGGTATTCCGTCCGTGGCTTGACCTTCGTGCGGACGATCTTGCACCGCTGTTGCTCCGACTTGGGCAGCTTCTTTGTGTAGTTGATCTCGAGGCCGGGCCAGTCCACGGCTTCGAGCGTTACGCTGATGAGATTCTTCTTGCCATTCGCCAGTCGCTTGTTGACCGCCTTGAGCCGCCCCAGCAGCGCGTGCAGACGCGGGAGGTCTTTCATTTCCACGTCGACCGACACCTCGCCCGCACTCCAGCGGCTCACGTACGGCTCGAACCCCTCACCCGCGAGCATCGCCCCGACGAGGAAGGCGCGGTCGTACCCCTGCTGATCCTTGGCCGCCTCTGCGTCGAGGCCGTCTAGTTCCTCTTGAAGCCGCCGGCGCTTCGAGGCCACGCGATCGGCCAGATGCGCAGCGCAATCGGCGAGTGTGAAACTCGGCATGGTTGCCCCTCTCGGTGTGTTGGTGTAAGTGGATAAACATTGTCCGCTTTGAATTGGAACCGCATCAAACGGGGTCACTTGCTGAAATCAGGCTTCCCGCCGCGCAACGCAGCTTCGTAGTAGCGACCGTGTTGCACACCGACGCAGTAAACGTCGTTGCACGAATCGCAGTAGTCGCGCATTTCGTCGCCCGCTTCGTTGACCGACACGGGAACGCGGGTTGTTGCCTCCGCCTCGCATCCTTGGCTGTCGCAGTAGTCCATGTCGATGTCGGCGTCGCCGATCAGGGTGCCGAACGTGTCCACGTCCGGCTCGATCGGCATCCCGAGCAGCTTGCCGCTCGGCGCCCCAGGCGAGGGTTCCTCGTACACGGGCTTCTCCGCGTCCGGAGCCAGGCCGTACTCGTCGAGCGTGTTGCACACGTGCTCGATGAAGTCAGCCCCCAACTCCTTGTCCCGGTTCCAGAACTCCCCCGAGTCGTTCATGTCCAGAAACGCAAGCTCTCGAATGCGTTGAACGAGCTTGATCAGCTCCTCGTCGCTCAGATCACTCGGCGCTTTCATGGTCATCCTCCTCCTCGGGCGAAAACGTCGGTTCAACCCCCAGCACTTCGCACGCTTTCAGATAGGTACCAGCAAGGTCGGTCCAGTCGGCGGCGGCGACAGGATACGAGAACCCGTTAAGTGGGCATACGATCCCGCCGGCTTGGTTGATGTCGTCGACAAATTCGCGGAGAACCCGGTTCGGCTTGGCCGCGGCGACCTCATCGTCGTCAGCGAGCCACATGTTCACGGAACACCGCGTCGCTTCGGCCAGGGCTTCCCCCGCCGTGGAGTGCGCGAGCGCGGCCTGTACGACTTCTTCATTCGGCAGGGGCTCGCCCTCGTCCGGCTGAATGTCCAGCACGATGAACAGTCTCATTGCGGTATGTCCCCCAACTACGGTTTGAAGTCGATGTCGGTCAGTGTGTAGATGTCCTGCCACTCCGCATTGCAGGCGCAGCATCGAATGTCTTGCCAGGCGCAGCCCGAATCGGTCTGTACGCCGCGGGTGCCCTCGATGTCGTCGGAGTCGCAGAACGGACAGCGGTTGCCGCCGCGCTCGATGTACTTCTTCTTTTGCTCGTCAGTCAATTGCGGCGGCATCGTCGCGGCCTCGGCCTCAGCCGGCGTCATCCCTTGCTCGACTAGCTCCGCGCGGAGTTTCGATACTTGCCCCATCGGTGAATCCCCCATTTCGTTGTCTGGGATGTCGAGGATGACGTTGCGGTGGTACGGACTGCGCACTGGCCCGACATCTTGGTCCAGGTAAGACCCGTCGATACCTACCAGCGCCCCGCTGACCACGTCCTTGCGGATCTCCAACTCGACCGCCCCGCCCGTGTGCGGGTCGAGGAGGGCCAGCGTGGCGACGTGAACAGTTGCGTGCCTTGTCATGGTGAGTCCCCCAATTGAGGTACCCAACCGCCGTCGAAGGCTTCCGCGGCCGTGTCGTATTGCCTGTAATCGTCCATGCCGAAGCCGCTCGCGGCGGCGCTCACTCCCTGGATGAAGGCGTCCATTTCCTTCTCGGTGTCGAACTGGAATTGCTGAGGAGATCCGTCGCCCCAATCGAACCAAACGGACGCTTTTGCCGGCGACGTCCCCTCGTAGACCGTCGGGTAGTAGTCGTCGCCGTTCTCGTCCGTCTCAATCTCCCCTTCCTCGATGCCGCCCTCTGTGTCGTAATCCCGGACCTCGACGCGAACCCCTTCGGGTAGCTCGACGTTTTGAATCAAGCCCCCATCAATGGTGATGTTCACGACCTTCATTGGTAGTCTCCATGGTTGCCTCAGTTAATTGCATGAGGCCGCCAACGCAGCCCTCAAGTGCGGCATGGCGAAAAGATCAAACTGAACATCTTCCGGACGGATCGTTTCGATGTACTCTTGTGGCGCGTTCTCGCCCTGTCTGAGCGCTTGCTCCAGGTGACAGGCATAGCGCCGGTTGGAGAAGTCCACCCCAGGGAATCGGCGGCGCCACTCGTCGGCGATCTCGTTGTGAAGCGCCCCGTACTCCATCAGCGACAGGTGCGGGAAGCGCGACGGCGCAACCCGTCCGCACTCCGCTTCCCATTCGTCTCGCGAAAAGACCTTCATGCAGACAATCCCCCAATCAGCAGCAAAGGCCCGCGGGCCTTTACTTAACCTTGCTCTTCCGGATGGAGCGCACGAGCGCCCCGAAGCGCCGGTTCGCTTCCCCCATCCGCGGCGTCGCCTGGAACCGTGGGTCCCGAGCGCTCTTGAGCCACTGAATTACGTTGTCCCTCTCGGCGCGCGAAATGTTCGGCGTCATTTGCTGACTCCCCTTGAGCGGTTATGAATGTGGATACTGCCGCGGAAGTGCGGCAGTAAAGTGGACATACATTGTCCCAAAATAATTGGCGCTGTGTCAAACGGCCTTCACGTAAGCCTTCCGGAAAGCCTTCCGCGAAGTCTTTGGCGAAGCCTATGAGGAAGGCTTATGGCAACCCTTCGCGAACCGGCTGGGGCAAATCGCCGGCGCGCGGCACGTATCGACTCTATTGGTCGCGGGCGCTGGCGTGAAAGGCCCGCGGGCCTTTGCGGCGCCGCGGCGGAAAACCGGCGGGGTCGAATTGCGCGAGCGCGGCACTTATAGACTTGTTTCGACGCGGGCGCGCGTTCGCGCCGCGGCCGAATCGCGCCGGACAAAAGGCCCGCGGGCCTTTGCTGTGGCGCGAACCGCGCGCGGGAACACGTCAACGCGCGTACCGATCAAGGCCGCGCGTTGACGCAAGAATGATGCGAGCGAACCGGACGGCCGCGCTAGTACGGCCGCGGTTCCATTGCCATGTCGTGGCGCACGTCAATGCGACGTGCGCCTAAGAATGCCAAGCGCTGCAAGCGATTGTAGAGGGGAGACCGCATAAAGCGCACCATGCCTTGCGTGCAATCACGCGACGCGGCCGCGCGCTCTAGCTTCACGTGCAAAGCCGCGGACAAGCGCCGATAGGCTTCACGGTACCGTAGGGAAATGGACATAGCCTGTACTCCAATTGGGCGCGGGATTGTGGGAAGGAAAAGACCGCGGCCGCGCTCTTGCGAGCGCGGCCGCGGGAAGTGTTGCCGAACCGATCAAGCCGCGGCCGTCGCGACGGTTCCATTGCGCGACGGTTCCGCCGCGGTCTCCGCGCCCTCGCCGACGTATTCCGAACCGTAAACTACCATTGTGAGTAGCGCGGTCTCCGCGCCGTCCGGGTCCGTGCGATTGTCCGCAAGGCCGTCAATCACGGCCTTTGCGAGCGGTTCGCTCCACGCAAGGGAAGCGCACACTTCGCGCAGCGAACCGGGAATATCCTTGCAAGCGCGGAGAATGTCCAGAATCATCGCGGCAGAGTCTTTCGGCGCCGCAATCTTGACGGCCGCGAGGATATGGGAAAGCGGGTTGCCGATCGGCAAGGGAGCGGGCGCTGCCGTGTGTTCCTGTCCGGCCTTTTTCCGTCCGGCCGTCTTTTTCGTCGCGGTTTTCTTGTCCGCGGTCTCCGCGGCCTTGTCCGCGGCCTTTTTCGCGGTCTCCCGCGCTTTCTTCGCGGTCTCTTCCGCCAGCTCGGCCGCGGCCTTCTGCTCTTCCGTCGCGCCCGCGGCCTTTGCGGCCTCATTTGCTTTCAACGAAGCTTTAAGCGCGGCCGTCGCCAACACTTCCTTTACGTCGCGTCCGACGGCCGCGAAATCGGGAACGGGAACCGCGGCCGCGATACGCGCGAACAGCGCTTTTGCGTCAGTTTCCAACCCCTCGCGAATTGTCCAGGCTTCCGACTTCGTGGACGGACTCGCGACGCGCTCGAGCAATTCCGTACATTCCCGCATGAGCCTGTACGGGAACCGGGTCAGGTCGATTCCCGTGCCAAGCAACACGGATACGTGATACGTCGCGATAAGACGGTTCGCGTTGACGGACTCTCCGCCGCATTCGGAAAGCTTTCCCTCTACCGATTGGACGGCCGCGGCGCGGGTATGGCCAAGAGACAGACGCAACGCAACGTATTCGTGGCACAGTTTCCCGGTTGCCAAGAGCTGGTCGCGATACCCTGCCAGCGCTTTGCGGTAAGTGGAATCAATCCGTTGTAGCAAGAGCGCGGCCTTTTTTTGGCCCCTCTTGTCCGGCGCGGGCGCTTCACTTGCCGCGGCCTTGTCCGCGGCCGTCGGAACCGCGGGCGCGACGTTTTCAACGCCGGGAACCGCGACTTCCGTACTTTCGACGTATTCCGCGACACTCGCGAAGTCGGCGCAGCATTCGGCATAGACGGCCGCGGTTTCGCCGCTCTCCGTGCAATCCGCGAGAATCGCTTCCTTCGCGGCTTGCGGAAGAGCGCCGAACCAAGGGACGTTCGCGGAGAGAATCGCGCACGGGTCAACGGGCGCTAGCTCTTGCGCGGGCGCGGCCGCCGGGTCGGTAGTGGGAGAAGTGGATTGAGACTCCGCGCGCAGACTGGTAGCATTCGACATGGTGAACACTCCTGAAAAGTGTTTGCCCAGACCGCGGGGAGACTGTAATCTTCGCCGCGGTCATTTTCTTATGCTGTCCCGTTCCGCCGCGATGGCGAGAATAGACCGGACCAGCTGACGAAGAGTATACAACTCTGAAATCGGACAAGGCAAATAATTCCGCGCCGATTGTGCGAAAAAGGCCCGCGGGCCTTGCTAGCGCGTCGCGCCGCAAGCGGGATCAACCCGGCGCGGCCTCAATTGTTTCGTTCATTTCGTGCAATTCGTTCGGTTCGACGAGCGTGGAACAAGAGCGGCTAGAGCAAAGACACGGAGAAGAGGGAACGGGAGATGCATGGAAAAGGCCAATTGTATACGTACACTATCTTCAAATGTTCCCACGTGGCCAGCGCAAAGCAGCTGGCAGAAATCGCTTGCGCCTGACCGACCCCGGGTAGCGCCCCATTTCGGTTCGTAGGCAAGTCAAGGTTCGGCCCGTGGAATTTATCGCGTTTTTGGGTTTGTTATGGCGTGGCTGGTTGCTTTCAACGCCAGATCATCTTGTCGCGGCCAACTCGAGTTCCGCAGTCTTGGATGCCATGCAACCTGGCCAGCACGAACCTAACTTCCCACGCTCCCCCTCGGGGGTGGGAGTGTTGGAGGTGAGGTTCTGTCCCGACCAAACCTCCAACGCTTTGTTCATATAGGCGCAGGAGGTTAGGTTCGCGTCGTCGCTCGCCATCGCACGGTCTTCCCGTTTACTTTCTCCGCGAGCGGCGGATCCCGCTCTACACGCCCGGCGTGTGCTTCGGCAAGCAGGGCCCGCCGCACTATCTCCAAGCTTGGCTTCGGAGCTTCGAGCTGCGCTAGTATTTCCTTGGTTTTCACCCATTCGCCAGTTAGGACGGAGGCCACGCGCTTCCGCACTTCGACAAATCCAACGTCGCAAGGACTTCCAAGGGCCGTCAGCCGACTTTCCGCGGTCTGCTCGTATAACAAATCGGGCGGCTGAAAAAGGCGTGCATACCCGCGTACCAGACGGCGATTTGCCTGGCTATCACGGCGAACTTCGAGCGCAACGTCCACAGCGCCAAGAAGAGCATGACCCCCCGAAATGCCCTCGCCATGTTCACCGCCGCCTTTCTTGCTGTGATGAGTCATCACGAGCGTCTTGGCGCCTCTCCGGGCGGTCGCGACCCATGGGCAAAGAGCGCGGGCCACCGCGGAGTTGTCGTTCTCGTCCTCGGGCAGGATGCCGAGATTCCTAATCGCATCGACGATGACGATCGTTTCATTACCGCATTTCATACGGTGTAGGAGATGACAAACTGGAGTCCCCAGCGAGAAAACTAGGCGCAAGCCGTTCCACGGGCCCGGTAATTGGGACAAGCGCATGCGCCAGATGGGACGCGCTTCTTCGCTCAAATACAGGATGCGCTCCCCTGCAAGCAGCCAACTCTGGCAGTTCTCGACGATGAGTTCTGTTTTTCCACAACGCGGGTAGCCGGCAACGAGATGCGACCATCCCTTGACCATATATCCGCTTCGGCCGAAGAACGAGAGGTAGTCCAGATCGGCGCCTTCGCCTTCGGCCGCAAGCGCACTTGCGTCGACTTCGTCCAGCTCGAAACTGGTTTCATTGTCAGATATTACTGCGGCGTCCATCGACTATTCCTGTTGCCTGTTCAAGGATCGTTCGGTCAAACGTCCGACGCCGTTCCTCCGCGCTTGCCGCGGCACGGTTACTTCTCTGGGTCACACCTCTCCGGTGAAGCGGTACTCCGAAGCCAAATTGTCCGTTGGTGCCTCTCCCAATGTCCCCTGCTGCACGAGTTGGATCACTCCATCGAATTGGAGCGTCTGCATCATGCGCCATGCGTCAACGGGGTACGTGCCGAGAAGCTTCGCAGCCTGCCGCGCGGAAAGGTAAAACGAGCGAGTATGGCGCATCTCTTGAAGGCACGCACAAATCTTTACCAACAGGCGAAGCATTTCATCAGCGTAGGTTTGACCACAAGTTGGAACGGCTGCCTTTCTTGCCTGGCGAAGGACGTCGGCCATGGTGATCGGCGAGCGTGCGCGTCGCCAGGCGATCACGAAGTCCATCCAAGACTCATCAAACTCCTTCGTTCCGATCACCGGTAGTGCGAGCCTGTGCCACGCCGCGAAGATCACCCGCAATGACCGCGGAGAGGAGGCAAGATCCTCAATGCGCTTCAACGCCACCGCTAACTCGAAAATCTTGCGGTTCCGTTGCCCCACCCTCGTTGGCAAAGATGCCATGATTGCCTTTTGAACATCTGGATTTGTTACACATACAAGCGCATGCAATGAGTTTGGGTTTGTGGGAGTGAAGCCATGAGGACGCGATGGAAGAAGACCAACCTTTATTGGATCAATGGATGGAAGCGGTCCATTCGGAAGAGGTACCAGCCAGCGGTATGCGCTCCCGTCCGGGTGGCGAGACGGGGGCAGCAAGCAGAACTGCCCTGGGGTCCCTCGGTATTCACCGTCATCGAGGTGGACGAACTCATCCGGGCCATCGAAATAGACGTGAAACCCGCGACTTGTTTGCACGGTAGGAAGCGTTGCCGCCAGGTCAGGATTGATCCTGGCCCAATGATGGTAAGCCTCGGCAACATCATAGTCTCGGCACGTCAACCCACCTGACGCGCGACCGAGGGTGACCGCCAAACCCGTGACGCCCTGCTTGGCGAAAAGGCGTCGCAAAGTTCGCTCGTCTGCAGGATGTTTCTGAAACGCCTTCCAACGGCAGGCTGCCTTTTTTCCGGCTGCGGGAATGATTGACCAACCGCGCGCCGCATAATTTAGGGCGTGGTCGAGGAGCGACTTGACGGACTCGTCGTCTTGCTGGTTGTCGTCAAGATCGCGGCCGTTGGCCGTACATTTGGGATGAGCCACAGCGACACGAATATGCTTGATGTCGGAATTCCGTAAGCTTTTGGGACAAGGTCCTGGCCGCCCGCTCCACTCCGTCTCTCAATTTTTTGTGATTGGCGTGCCGGAGGTCAGACCCCGGCGGCGCTGAGAGCACGCTCGACGGCTTCGTCGTGCTTATCGTTCCGCTTTGGCTTTGGCGCCGGCTGCTCGTTGAGGGCAGCCAGAAAACGCCTCAGCGCTGCAACGCTGGTGCAGGTCGCGCCGCCCACCTTTGTTGTCTCAAGCCGCACGCCGCGGAGCCCTGCTGTGGCCCAGCGCCAGAACGTACTTGGCGCGACGGGCTTGCCGTTGCGCATGCGGGGCAGGCGCTTGGCTGCCTGGGAAAAGGTAAGAAGTTCTTCAGACAGAGCGTCGATGGACATGCAATTCCTCGCAGTCGATTAGGTCGCAATGCGATCAACTGCGAGAAATTCTGGGGAGATTAGATGCCTGCAGCTACGGACAAGTTGCGCACAGTTGCGCCTTCGCCGGTGTTAGACGGGCGGCTTAGGGAGTTGGAGCCACCGCCCGCGACCCGGCTTACTTTTGATGCATGCGCGCACTGGCTTCGGCAGTTTGTCGAGCCAGCGACGTAGCGTGACATCGTGGTGGCAATCCGGCAGTTTTTCCCTCACCTTCGCGGACGGGATTGGGCGGTCCTCACCTTCGAACTTGGCCTCAGCGAAAGCAGCAAAGGCGGCGACAGCGTCGGGGTCCAAGTCAGTCCACGTCGTCTCGTCAAGTGTGATGGAATTGGTTTGTTTGTCGATACGAATCCGGGACGGGTCTTCTCGCTTCTCCGGTGGCGCAAGCACAGACGGTTGGATATCGAGCGACGTGAGGAATTGCTCGCATGCTTGTCGTGCAGCAACGCGTCTGGTGTGTTTTCCGCTTCTGGCGAGCTGGAAGGTCGTCACGGCAAGCATCACGAGCGAATCGCGCTGTTCCGGACGCTTCACCGCCCCTGATGGGACCAGAGGAGTCACTGACTCATGCTGGTCATATTGGAATTCGCATTCCGGAGAATACAGAACGCCGGTCGTTGCTTGAATAAACTCTCTAGCCGCGTCGACGGCTTGATCAATTGAAGGACGCCGCAGGCCGCGGTACAACTCGCTTGCTTGACTGGCCAGTTTGCGAAAATCCGAAATCATGGCCTAACTCCACATGAAACATTGTCCACGGGGCGCGTAGAAGCGCATTGCCGGAACGGCCGAACCGTTTCTAATCGAAGGCCAATTCTCGAAATGTGCGCGTCTCGGGGGTTCTTGTACTGTGCGTAACGAACAATAGAAGCACTATCCAATCCTCGCCATAACCTCGACGGCCTGAGCGCGGTCGGCCTCGGCGTAGATCTCCGTAGTGAATGCGGTCTTGTGCCCCAGGATGATTCGGGCGAGCTCTACGCCGAACTCCTTGCGAAGATTCGTCGCTGCGCTGTGGCGGAGTTGGTGCGGATGCCAGTGGTGCTCACGCCGCCAGGCGCGGACCTCAGTCCTTTGTTCGGGGCTAAGACGCGCCTGCCAGTCGCGGCGAGTCTCCTTCTTGCCGTCCGGCAACCGCTGCCGGCAAAGGACCTCCGGCAAGGGGAACGCCGTTTCGCAAGCTCGCGTAATTGCACGTCGATAGCTCGCCACGTCGTAGCGATCGCGTTTTGCGCGTGCCGGATGGCGTTTCGGCCGCCTTCTCGACTGCGACGGCGTCATCGGCGAGCGGCGAATGCGACGCCGCTCGTCATTTCGGGCGCGCTCGCTCTCGGCTGGACTGAACAGGTACGCTTGCAAATCCATTCTAAGCCACGGCCGCAGTATCAGCTGCGCTTGTGGACCAAGGTAAACAAGTCGTTCGTGGCCGTGGTGCGCAGTCTTGTGTTCTCCGTGTTTGCCGCGATCGCTACCAGGTCGATAAACCCAAACACGGCCACTCATGTCCAAGTCCAATGCACGGAGACGACAGACTTCCCCAGGTCGGGCTCCGGTCAGGAGTTGAAGTTGCACCATGGCCTGGACCGCGGCCGGCATGAAAGGCAGCGTTGCGCCGACGACAGTTTGCGGAACGGGGCGGACGGGATTGGATTCACGTACGCCGGGCAATCCGCGGCGGAGACCGGCGACCGCCTGCAACGCATGGTACAGGTCGCCCGACACTAACTCTTCGGATACCGCCCAGCGGAACATGCGCCGAACGCGGTCTACCTGATGGTTGACGTAAGTACGACACCAGCCTTTCTCGACCATCGTTGCACGCACCGCCTTGAGCTTTTTCGGACCGAATTCTACGGCCGCCGTCCGGCCGTGAAGGGACTTCAAGATCTTCAACGCGTCGCGAAGGCACTCCAACTCCGCGCTCTTTTTGCCGTCGGTCGGCCGATAATAGCCCTCCGCGTGCTTGATGTACGCAAGCATGAGATCGTTGACACTGCCACCGTCTTGATGTTCCAACAGGCAACGCCCATGCGCTAGCCAGCGACTGATCAAACCTTCGTAATTGGCACGGGCCTGGGCAGAGCCGTAGCGACCGAGATAATGATCCTTGCCATTCAGGCGCACGACGGCCTGCCCGGTCTTGTGTTTGGATGGCTTCGGGATGCGGACGGCATTCAGCATTGCGCGACCCTCCGAGAGGAATTCAGTAGTCTACTGAAATCACCCGGTTTTCAGGCCGCGCTTCCGACCATCGGAAGGTAAGCGTAATCCGCTTCGGCGACGTGCTTTGAGACGATTGGGCGCTACAGGACTTGAACCTGTGACCCCCAGCGTGTCGAGCTGGTGCTCTAGCCAACTGAGCTAAGCGCCCTCTGCCACGAACATAGGGGCGCGTCCGGAGAGCGTCAAGAGGAAAGGCGGATGCGCTTGCAGGTCGCCGCGGCGTTGTCGCGAAGGCGGCGGCGCGATAGTATGCGTCGTTTGGGCGAACATTGCGCCGCGGGCGCCGTCAGGGGGATTGCTCAATGAAATGCCTCGTGACCGGCGCGGCCGGCTTCATCGGATCACACGTTTGTGAGCGGCTCTTGCGCGACGGGCACGACGTTGTCGGGGTGGATGGGTTCATTCCCTACTATCCGCGGTCGATCAAGGAGGGCAATCTCCTCATCGCCCAAAAGTCGCCGCGCTTTTCGTTTCATGCACTCGATTTGCGGACGGATCATCTCGACAGCGCTGTGGCGGACATAGCGATCGTCTTTCATCTCGCGGCGATGGCCGGACTGGCCAAGAGTTGGACCGACTTTGACCTGTACGCGAGCTGCAATTTGACGGCAACGCAACGGCTGCTGGAAGCCGTGCGGCGCCAAGCGACGCTGAAGCAGTTCCTCTATGCGTCGACGTCGTCCGTCTACGGCCGCTTCGCGACCGGGGACGAGAGCTTGCCAACGCGGCCCACGTCCCCGTACGGCGTTACGAAATTGGCGTCGGAGAACCTGTGCCGGGCCTACGCCGAGGAACAGGGTCTGCCGCTCGTCGTGCTGCGCTACTTTTCCGTCTACGGTCCGCGCCAACGGCCGGATATGGGCTACCATCGTTTCATCGACGCCCTGCTGCACGAGCAGCCGGTTACTGTTTTTGGCGACGGGCAACAAGTGCGCGGCAACACGTACATCGAGGATTGTGTCGATGCGACCGTACGGGCGCTGGAGGCCACGCCCGGCGAGACCTACAACCTCGGCGGCGGGGAAACGGCCAGTGTTTGGGACATCCTTCGCAAGCTGGAGAAGATCATCGGCCGTGCCGCCCAGATTCGCCACGAGCCGAAGCGGGCCGGCGACCAGCGCTACACGGGGGCGGACACCGCGCGCTTGCAACGCCACCTCGGTTGGGAGGCGAAGGTCGGGCTCGACGAAGGCCTCGCACGTCAAGTCGAATGGCAGCGCACGGGCATGAAAAGGTCGTGACGGGCGCGAGACGTGCGCGGCCATTACGCCTCGTGGCCGATCTTGTGCAGCAATTCGGGCGTCAACGTTAAGGGCGTTTGTGGAATTGTCTCCCAGCGGAAGAGCGGGAGCAACTCGGGCAGTCTGACCGCTTCGACCCGTTCCAGCCAGCCGCACGACCACGCGAGCAGTCCGAGCAGCTTCTCCGGGGCAACGCCGGCAGCGCGGAGGGCGCTGAGCCGCGTATCGCCATGCCGTTTAGCAAGGCGGCGGCCGTCGGGGCCGACGACCAGTGGGACGTGAATAAAACGCGGCGGCGGCAAGCCCAATTCGCGATAGAGGAGCAGTTGCCTCGGCGTGGACGGCAGCAAATCGTCGCCGCGCACCACTTCGGTAACGCCCGTGGCCGCATCGTCGACAACAACGGCCAGTTGATAGGCAGGAGTGCCGCCCGATTTCCACACCACGAAATCGCCGCCGATTTCATGGAAATTCAGCTCCATCGGTCCGCGGAATCCGTCATCGAAGCGCACCGCGCCGGCCGGCGCACGCATGCGCCAGGCAAACGGCTCCCGGAGAGTCGCCCCCTCGGCGACGGAACGTCCGGCGCACGTTCCCGCATAAATCGGGCCTTCATGCTCGGCGTGCGGCGCGCTCGCCGCTTGGTCCACGTCGCTGCGCGTGCAGGTACACGGGTAAACCAGTTCGCGCGCTTGCAGCTCGCGTAAGGCGCCGTCGTAATACGGCAGGCGCTCGGACTGAACGAGTGGCCCCTTGTCCCAGTCGATGCCGAGCCAACGCAGATCGGCTAGCGCCTGCTCGGTGGCGCCGGGCTTGATTCGTGGGGAATCGATGTCTTCGATGCGCAGAAAGACGCGGCCGCCCTGCGTGCGCGCAGATAGCCAGGCGATGAGGTAGGTGCGCGCATTGCCGATGTGCTGCGCCCCGGTGGGCGACGGCGCTAAACGGGCTACGCACGGCGGGTGCGGCGCTGCGGTCGCCTCCGGCCGCGCACCCTTTACGCGGACGGTCTCCGGCCGCTCGACGTCGCTGGGTGACGGGTTCATCGCCGTGTGCTCGGGTCGGTCGCCGCCGGCTTCCCGGTCTGGGCGGAAATGAACTTCAAAATGGCCTGGCACGCCGGGTCAGTGTCCACGCAGCAGTTGGCGATGATGCTGATGTGATTGCGGTTCTTGATCGCCACCGTCTCCGCTTGGCACTGCTTCCCCTTGAGAGCTTTGCAGAACTCTTCCGAGGTCTGGTCGCACGTGGGGAAATCGCGGTCGGCATAAAGGATGAGGAAGGGCGGTTCGCCTTCCTTGACATGATTCAGCGGAAACGCGTGCTTGCGCTCGTCGGGGTCCTTGCCGAATACGCTCGCGAACATGTTCTCCGGCAACGTGTAGACGCCGCTGATCGGCACGGCAGCCTTGATCGTTTTCAGCGACAGGCCTTCTGCTTTTAGATAGCTCTCATCCGTCGAGAGGAGCGCGACCAGATGCCCGCCGGCCGAGTGGCCGCAGACAAAGATCTGATCGGGCTTGCCGCCGTAGCGCTCGATGTTGCGGTACGTCCACGCAAACGCCCGCGCCACGTCCTTGATGTGTTCGGGATGCTTGACGCCGGGCGACAGGCGATAGTTGGTCACGACGGTCGCGATGCCGTGCTTGGCGAAGCACATGCCGAGGGCACTGTAGACGCCGAGAAAGTTCTTGTCGCCATGGACCCAGGCGCCGCCATGAACGAACAAGACCACCGGGCAATCCTTTTGGTTCTTCGGCAGGAAGAGATCGAGCTTGTGCTTCACCGGGTCGACATCGGGCCCTTGGTAATAGGCAAAGTCCCGAAGGATTTGGACCTGAAACGGAGCCGGGTTTGCCGGCGCGTCGGCTGCCTTGGTCGAAACCGGAAGCAGGGTGCTGCCGAGCAGGGCGGCAAAGGCAAGTGCGGTCGGATTCATGGATGACACCGAACAGGAAGTTTGCGGCAAGCCGAACTCGCTAGCGCATTATACGCCGGGAATGGAAGGCGCGGTCGCCGAAGTGCGATCCATTCAGGAATCGCCACGGCAAGATTTTGCCAGCAAGAGTTACGGAAGTGAAGTAAAAAAAGCACTCCTCGCCGCGCCTTAGAGAGCGGGGAACAGGAAAACGGCGCGGAGTTTGGCGGACGCGCCGCCGAAAAATCGTGGAAAACGCGAATTTTCTCAAGATTCGATCAAGTTCCGCCGATACAGGAATTACGCCGTACTATCACGAGGCCTGAGGAACAGGGCCATGCGCTTGCTTCTTCTTCTAACACTTGTGGCGCTCGGTTTGAGCGTGTCGGGCTGTGAGATCTTGCGCGACGATCCCTGCATCGGGGAGAACCGGCCGCTGTCGCTAATGTCGGAGCAACCGGTCGAACGGCCGTAGGGCGTCAGAGTTCGACGAACTTCGCCGTAAAGTGCCGCAGCGCCGCTGGCTCGTCCGCGATGCGCAGGCCGCGCAGCTCGTGCCGCCGCTGGAACACTTCGATGGTTGCCTCGATCACGTAATCGATGTGACTTTGCGTGTATACGCGGCGCGGTATCGCCAGGCGGACGAGCTCCATCGGCGGGTGCGCCGCTTCGCCGGTATCGGGATCGACCCGGCCGAACATCACACTGCCGATCTCAACGGCGCGAATGCCGGCGTGGCGATAGAGAGCGCAGACCAGCGCCTGTCCGGGAAACTGGGCCTGAACAATGTGCGGACAGAACGCGGCGGCGTCAATGTAGATGGCGTGACCGCCCGGCGGCTCGACGATCTGTATGCCCGCCGCGAGCAAATGCTCGCCGAGATAGGCGACGCTGCGGACGCGGTAGTGCAGATAATCCTCGTCGAGCACTTCTGCAAATCCCTGGGCCATCGCCTCCAGATCGCGGCCCGCCAGCCCGCCGTAGGTGACAAAACCTTCCGTAAGAATGAGCAGGTTGTTCGCGCGCTCGGCGAGCGCGTCGTCGCGCATCAGGAGTACGCCGCCGATGTTGACGAGGCCGTCCTTCTTGGCGCTGATCGTAGCGCCGTCGGCGAGGGCGAACATCTCGTGGGCGATGTTGCGCGCGGAGCGCTGCTGCTGGCCCGGTTCGCGCTGCTGGATGAAGTAGGCGTTTTCCGCGAAGCGGCAGGCGTCGAGGAAGAGCGGGATGCCGTGCCGGCGGCAAATGGCGCGTACTTCTTTGATGTTCCCGATGCTCACCGGCTGCCCGCCGCCGCTGTTGTTCGTCACCGTGACCATGCAGACCGGGATGCGTTTAGCGCCGAGCGCGGCGATCAGCGCCTCCAGCTTGCGTGGATCGAGGTTCCCCTTGAACGGATGGCGGCTCTTCGGCTGCAAGCCGTCGTCGATGACGAGATCGACCGCCTTGGCGCCGGAATGCTCAATGTTGGCCCGCGTGGTATCGAAATGGTTGTTGCTCGGGACAACCTTATCAGGCCCACCCAGCAGCTCAAACAGGATGCGTTCACTCGCCCGGCCCTGGTGCGTCGGCAGAATGTGCGGCATGCCGGTCAAGTCGCGGAGGACGCGCTCGAAACGGTACCAACTGCGGGCGCCGGCGTACGACTCGTCGCCGCGGAGCATGCCTGCCCATTGTTCGCTGCTCATGGCCGCCGTGCCGCTGTCGGTGAGGAGGTCGATCAGCACTTCGTCGGCCGGAATCTGAAAGACGTTGAACGCGGCACGGCGCAGCGACTGTTCCCGTTCGGCGCGCGTGCGAAGCCGAATCGGCTCGACCATCTTGATTTTGAACGGCTCGATGATGGTTTTCATGGTTCGGAAGTAAGACTTACCCGACGAGTCGCCGCAGAAAGCCGACACCCTCGCCGATATCGGCGGCACGGCGGTCGCCGCTCTCGCGCGTAACCACCAGCCAACCGTGGTAGGCGATTTCTTCACAGACGCCGAGCAGGTATAGCCAGTCGATGTCGCCGTGGCCGAGCGGCACTTCCTGGACGGCGCGGCTGGTCCCGGACTGGCGTGCGTCGCGCGCGGCGGCATGGACGATTTTTCCATGCAGGGCGCGCATGCTTTCGTAGAGGTCAAAGCCATTCAGGAGCAGGCTCGCCGGATCGAGGTGAACGCCGAGGCCGCCGGTGTCAAGCTTGTTCAGAAACTCGGCGAGGACTTGGCCCGGTTCCAATCCCGTCATGAGTGCGAGGACCGCCCCGACACGGTCCCCGTAGTGGCCCAGCGCCAGGAGAGCTTCAGTCATCATTGGCAGGCGTGGATCAGCGACGATGTCCGGTATTCGTCCCGCTTCGACGAGCACGCGGCGGGGGCCGAGTTCGTAGCTCAGCGCCAGGACCTTTTGGATATGCTCGATGCGCGGTTCCAAATCTTGCGGCGTATCGAGCCCGCGGCGCAGCGGGCAATGGAGCGCGGTCAGTTCGAGGCTGTGCGCGCGCAGCAGCCTCAAGAACTCACGCCGGCCGGTTTCCGTGAGGCGCTGCGGCGCCAGGTCGCCGACGGCGTCCACCTGCACGCCGGTGACGCCGAGCCGCGCCGCTTCCTGAAGGGCGCGGCGCAGCGGCAAGCCAAGCGATTCCAGACGGATGCCGATGTTGCCGCGGTTGTTCATGGCGTTAGAGGAGGCATTCCTCTTCCACGTCGATCGGGGTCGGGCCGTGCGTGAAGTGGTGCAGCGGCCGGACCAGTGCGCGGAAAACCGGGCCGGGCAAGCTCACGGTGCGCCACTTGGCGCTGCGCACGCGCAGGTGCTGGCGGTAATCGTCGGCGGCGATGGCCCGCATCAGATAGCGGCGGCCACGCCACGTCCACAGGTCTTTGGTGTCGGGCGGCAACGGCAGTTGCGGATCGAGCCAGTAAGCGAAGACGAGCATCCCCTCGTAGCCGGGACCAAAAAGCTCGGTCCAGCGGGCGAGGCCGTCGATGTCTCCCTGGGTGGACCAGCACTCCCAGACGCGGCGCGGCCGCTCCGGCTTGCCGCCCGGAAAACGGCGGCCTTTGACATCCACCAACAGCCGGGCGCCGTAAGGACCGTAAACGACAAAATCGAGGCTCTTGACGCGGCTCTCGCCGAGCATGGCCCGCCGCGTCTCATCGACGGCCACGTAGCAAAGGCGGTGCCATTGCAGGTAGGCCTCAAACGCGGCTTCATAGTGATTGCTGCGGTCCATGCCAGCGACCCTTCGTCACGCAGGGCCCAAGATGCGGTGCAGTGTACACGCGACTTCCGCCGCCGCCACGGTCTGCTCGTCGCGGCTGGCGAGGTTTTTCACTTTCCACGTGCCCTGGGCGAACTCGTCCGCCCCCGCGATCAAGGCCACGCGGAAGCCGCGGCGTTCCGCGTATTGCAACTGCTGGCCGATCTTCTTCGCGTCCGGAAACACCTCGACACCGATGCCGTCGGCGCGCAGCCTCCGTGCCATCCCCTGATAGTCGCCGAGCCTGGTGGCGTCGAACAGGACGATCAACACCGGGGCGGCCGTGCTGACCTTTGGCAGCATGCCGAGTTCTTCCATTCCGGTCAGGAGCCGATCCAGGCCGAGCGAGGCGCCGACGCCAGGGAGCGGCTGCTTGGTGAACAGGCCGGCGAGGTTATCGTAGCGGCCGCCGGAACAGACGCTGCCGATGCCGGGGAGGTCGCTGAGAAACGTCTCGTAAATGGTGCCGGTGTAGTAGTCCAACCCGCGCGCGGTGCCTAGGTCGATCCGGATGCGGTTGTCCGGGATGCCCGCGTTCTGCGCCACCGCCAGCAACTGCTGGAGCCGGCGTATACCCTCGGCAGCCTTCTCGTTCGGCCTGTGAACGAAGAATTCTTGCACCCTGTGGAGAATTCTGGAGTTGGCGGCGGCGCCCGTTGCCTCCGGGTTCTCTGCCAGCCACACCACGGTATTCGCCTGATCCAGCGAAACACCCGCGTCCCGCACCATCTCTTCAACCACTTTTTCGCGGCCGATTTTTGCCAATTTGTCCAGCGACCGCAACAGCGCTACGGCTTTGTCCGCGACACCGTGGAGTTCCAAAAACCCGTTCAAAATGAGCCGATTGTTCACCCGGATCTCAAAGCGCTCGAAGCCGATCGCGGTAAACAGGTCGTTGATGACCAACACCGTTTCGATGTCGGCGGCGTTCGATGTGGTGCCGATCGTGTCGAAATCGCATTGCCAAAACTCGCGGTAACGCCCGTGCGCCGTGTTCTCGCCGCGCCACACCGGCCCCATGTGATAGCGCTTGAACGGCGTGCCGAGCTGGCCGATGTGCTGGGCGGCGAAGCGGGCGAACGGCACCGTCAGATCGAACCGCAGCGCAACGTCCCGATCGCCGTGGTCCTTGAAGCGGTAAACAAGCCGGTCGGACTCTTCACCGCCTTTCCCGAGCAGGATTTCCGCGTACTCCAGCGCCGGCGTGTCGATCGGCGCGAAACCATAGGAGCGGTACACCTTCCGCGCTTGCTCGAGCAGCCGCTCGCGCGGAATCATCAACTCCGGCGGATAGTCGCGGAAACCCTTGAGGGTGCGCGGTTGGATGAGGTCGGCCATGACGCTTGGTGAGTGGCGAGCCGTGCGTGGTCGCTGGCGCCACCCACCGCTCACCACTCACCGCTCACCTTTCACCATTAGTGCCGATTGCGGTAACGATCGCTTACCCGCTTCAGAAACCGCCGCTCCTCGTCGGTGAGGGCGGCGAGGCCGGATTGTTGTACTTTTTCGAGAAGCTCGTCCATGCGGCGTTCTTCGGATTCGCGGACTTCCTGTTCGCGCTGAATTCTGCGTTGACTGCGGGCCTGCTGCCAGCGCTGCCACCAGTTCTGTTTGCGCTTCGGCGGCGCGGCCGTCGGCTCGTCGCGTTCGAGGCTCGTATAGCCTTGCGAGAAATCGTAGCCGAAGACCGATTCGCCGCCATCGTGTTCAAGCAGGATCAACTGTTGCCGGCACGTAATGCCGATGAACACGGCAAGGAAGAACGGCAGGATCTCGTTGGTCCAGAGAGCCACGACCGTCAGGATGAACATTACGAGGAAGCCGAGAAAAACGGCGTATACGGTCGCCTGGCGATAGCCGACGTAGCGCCATAGAACGGCCTGCACGATCCGGCCCATGTCCATCGGAAAGCCGGCCAAGACAAGGTTGACCAACAGGAGAATCCAATTCACCCAGAAGAACCAAGTGAGCAGTAGGATGGGCAGCGCGGAAACCTTGACCGCGGCGCCGTCCCACAGGGACATGGCAAGCTCGCCGCTCTCGCGCAAGGGGGGGTAGACGAGATGAATCGGCTCGATCGGCGGCCGGAGGCCGGCGCCGAACAAAACGCCGAGCATCACGCCGCTTACGGCGCACAAGAGCAGATTCACCGCGGGGCCGCCCAGCGCCGTCAGAAAATGCGCGCGCGGCGTGTTCGGCACTTCGACATACGCGAGTCCGCCCAGTGGCCACAACAGGATCTCGCTGGCATCCCCGTCGACCCAGCGGGCGGCCGCGCAATGGCCGAACTCGTGCAGCAAGACGGACAAAAAGAGCAAGCCGACGAGCCACGACACGTCAATCCATTGATCCGGCGCGCCTTTGTACGCGGCGCGCAGAATCAATCCCAGCGCGACGACCGGGAAGAGAATGTGGACTCGTACGGTGATGCCGAAAATGCGGCCCAGCGGCAAGGACCAGGTCAGCGGATCACGCATCGCAACAAACTCTCACGAAGGAGGGGACGCGTTGCATTGCACGGCGGTTGTCGTGATCTTATCATTGCTCCGAAGCCCGTGCAATCTCCCGGACTGTTCCGGCCCGGCGCACGCGCGCCGGCGGCGGGGCACAACCGTTCCGACCGTAGGGTCTTAACGCACAGGGAGGGGAACATGCCGCGTGAGGTAGTGTTTCGCGGCCGCAAGATTCAAGTCGCCCTCGACACCATCGTCGCGCGGGGCCAGTCCGTGCAGCGCGACATCGTCCTCCATCCGGGGGCCGTCGCCATCCTGCCGGTGGTGGACGCCGCCCACGTCTGCCTGCTGCGCAACTATAGGTTTATCGTCGAGGACGAGCTCTGGGAAATCCCGGCCGGGACGCTGGAGCCGGGCGAGCTGCCCGACCTTGCCGCGGTGCGCGAGCTGGCCGAGGAGACCGGTTACACCGCCCGCCGCTGGCGCAAGCTAAGCGCGTTCTTCCCTTCGCCCGGCGTTCTCAGCGAGACGACGCACCTGTATGTTGCGGAAGATTTGACGCCCGGCCCACTAAATTTGGAGCCGGAGGAGGAGATCAAGCCGCAGATCGTGCCGTGGCGCGACGCACTCGCTTGGGCGCGCGACGGCACGATTCGCGACGCCAAAACCATGCTGGCGATTTTGTTATGGGAGCGGATACGGGGGTAAAAACTCACCGCGGAGGACGCGGAGGAAGAAACGAGGATTGCAGATTGCAGATTGCAGATTGCAGATTGCAGATTGCAGATTGCAGATTGAGAATTGAGAATTGAGAATTGAGAATCGAGAATTGAGAATTGAGAATCGATGATTACGGATTTCAATCTTCAATCTTCAACTTTCAATTCTCATCCGCCGCGGTTCGTTTTCCTTGTAGTATTCCGCACAAGGCCGTGCTACAAGCACATTTTCCGCGGCAAACGTCCTCTACGAGCACCCTCGCCATGCAACGCGCGTCTATTCTGTTCTGTCTCGTCCTTTTCGTCGGCGTTGCCGGGCTTTGCGCCGATGAGCAAGACTCGCTCAGAGTGGGCGTGCAATCCGATGGACGCATTCTCGTCCCAACCAATCAAGTTCTGAAGCCGGCCGGCAAACAGATCACCTTTCCCGGCAGGCCCGTGGACCTCGCGTTGACCGGCGATGGCCGTACGCTCGTCGTCAAAAGTATGCGCGACCTGGTGTTTCTCGACGCCACGACCGGCGCGATTAAGCAGACGTTGGCGTTGCCGGCGCGGGGCGATCCGAAGCCGGGGTTTAGCGTTGTTGGGCTTGCCGTTCAGGGCGATCGTGTCTACGCCAGCGACGCACAGAGTCAGGTCCGCGGCGCCACACGCGGCGAAGACGGCAAATGGCGTGCGGCGCCGGGGATCGACCTCGCGCCGGCGAAGGTGAGCGGCTTGCCGCATCCGGCGGGACTTGCGCTGGCGCCGGACGGCGCGTTGTGGGTCGCCGTCACTCGCGACAACAGCGTGCAGCGGCTCGACCCGACGGCGAAGAAGGCGGTGGAGTCGGTCGCGGTCGGCGTCGCACCGTATGCCCTCTGCTTTTGCGGGCCGGACAAGTGCTACGTCAGCAACTGGGGCGGCGATCCGCCCGCGGCCGGCGCTGCACAAGCATTGTCCTCGGGCACGCCGATTCGTGTCGATCCGAAGTTCGGCATCGCGAACCACGGCAGCGTGTCGGTGCTCGACCGCGCGGTGGGGTCGTGGAAGCAAAGCAAAACGATTGCGGTGGGTCTGCACCCCAGCGGACTCGCCGTCAGCGGCGGTCGGCGCTTCCTTTACGTGGCCAACGCGAACAGCGACACCGTCTCGGTGATCGATACCCGCACAGACGGCGTGGTTGAAACCATCGCGTGCCGGCCCGAAGCCCGGTTGCCATTCGGCAGCGGTTCGAACGCGCTGGCGCTGAGCCCGGACGGCCGCACCCTCTATGTCGCCAATGGCACGAATAACGCGATCGCCGTCGTGCGGCTGGGAGCGCTGGCCCTTGAGAGTGCCCGCCCCGGCGAGGCAGGGACAAGCAGCGTGCTCGGTCTCATCCCGACGGGTTGGTACCCCGGCGCGATCCGCGTGTCCCCGGACGGCAACAAACTGTACGTCGCCAACGTCAAAGGCCACGGCAGTCTGAGCCAGCCGCGCGCGACGGCGAAGGGGAAGAACTCGCACGACCACCTCGGCTCGGTCTCGATCATCGACGTGCCTGACGACGCTCAGCTCGCGAAGTACACCCTGGAGGTAAACGCCAACAACCGTCTCGCCTACAGCCTTGCCGGGCTCGACCGGCCTCGGCCTGACGCCAAGCCGGCGGTCGTGCCCGAGCGCCACGGCGAGCCGTCGCTGATCGAGCACGTCATCTACGTCATCAAAGAGAACCGCACGTACGACCAGCTGCTGGGCGACATGCAGGAAGGCAACGGCGACCCGAATTTGGTGCTGTTCGGCGCGGAGGTCACACCCAATCACCACGCGCTGGCCCGCCAGTTCACGCTGTTTGACAACTTTTATTGCAGCGGTGTGCTCAGCGCCGACGGCCATTCGTGGGTCAACGAGGCCTACGTGACAGACTACTTGGAGAAGGCATTCGGCGGTTTCACGCGCAGTTATCCCGACGACGGCAGCGATCCGCTCGCCTATCCGCCGTCCGGGTTCCTTTGGGACAACGCCCTGGCCCACAAGAAAACCGTCTTCAACTTCGGGGAGTTCGTCAGCGTGAAGTACCACCCGAAGGACGCGACTTGGACCGCCTACTACGAGGATTTCAGGAACGGAACGGCCACGGTGCCGATCAACGTGACCGCCAATATCGCGTCGATGGCCCCGTACACGCATCCGCACTATCCGTGGTTTCCGCTGCTGGTGCCCGATGTTTACCGGGCCAAGATGTTCATTGAGGAGTTGAAGACCTACGAGACGAAAGGGAAACTACCGAACCTCGTATACGTCACGCTGCCGTGCGACCACACGACCGGCACGAAGCCTGGCTACCCGACGCCGCGTGCTTCCGTCGCGGACAACGATCTCGCCCTCGGCCGCATCGTCGAAGCGGTCAGCAAAAGCAAGTTCTGGCCGAAGACCTGCATCTTCGTGGTCGAGGACGATCCGCAGAACGGGTTCGATCATGTGGACGGCCACCGCACGGTCGCGTTTGCCATCAGCCCGTATACCAGGCGGCAGTTCGTCGATCGCACGAACTACAATCAGACCGGCATGGTGAAGACCATCGAGTTGATGCTCGGCCTGCCGCCGATGAACCAGCTCGACCTGTCGGCGACGCCGCTGCGGCACTGTTTCCAGCCGACGCCCGATTTGACCCCCTACAGCGCCGTGCCGAACCGCAGCGCGCTCGACGAAATGAACCCATCCCTCGACAAATTGCAGGGGCAGGCGCTGTCGTGGGCCAAGAAGTCGTTGGAGCTCGACCTTGATGACGGCGATGCGGCGGACGACGACGCCCTCAACCGCATCCTGTGGCACGCCATGCACGGCGCCAAGCGGTATCCGGAGGAGTATGTCAACGAAAAGGACTAAATGACCGTGCTCGAATAGGCAGTCGGTCAGATTTGCAACCTGACCGGAGAGTTTGAAAAACTCTCTTACTCTGCTGCCGAATTACGCGCGGTGATTTAGTTCGGAGTCGCGCGCCGATCTTGTGCCTTTCTTTGCTGGTGCCCACCCGGGTGAAAGGCTCGCGCGCGGAAGTAGGAACGAACCTAACCCAACCCGCTGCGCGCCCCCGTTATCGACGGACCTCGCAAGCGACCCCGAAAGCCACAAGTCACAATAACCCCATCTTGACGCCGATGCGGGCTTTGCCCAACAACCTCGCCGCCGGGCCGGTCTGCCCAAAAACCGGAAAGTCTGCCCAAAAACTGATTTCTGGCGAGAGATGAATGAGCCCTTCGGGAATCGAACCCGCTCGCCTTTTGATGGTACATCGACAAGACGGTCACGTTTGTTGCTGCTCCATTTGCCAACAGCATCCCCGCGCGTTGGTTGCCCGCGAACATCGAACGATCGACCGACTCTTGGCTGCTGCTGACGAACGACTGCGCA
Source organism: Gemmataceae bacterium (assembly GCA_041499805.1). Taxonomy (GTDB): domain Bacteria; phylum Planctomycetota; class Planctomycetia; order Gemmatales; family Gemmataceae; genus JBGQKZ01. The sequence goes on along the minus strand of JBGQKZ010000001.1, from coordinate 116,296 downwards.
GGCTTTTGGCCGGCTTTTTCGCTCGGCAAAGGGGCCCCGGCGGCATCGTCGAGATGGACCGGATCACTGGCATCGATCGTAACACAATCGCCAAAGGGCAAAAGGAACGTCGGCAAGCGAAGCCTCTGCGTCCCGATCGTATCCGGCGGCCGGGTGCAAGCCGCAAAATGTTGGAGGAGAAACGCCCGGGGTGGTGAGGGCCTTGGAGCAGCTTCTGCAGGATGCTACTGCACGCGATCCCATTACTGGCCGGACGCATCGCTCACTGCGGAAACTCTGCAAGGCCCTTCGCCGTCAAGGACTGATGGCGTCGCCCCCCACGGTAACCCGCGTGTTGCGGCAACGATGCTTCTCGCTGCGCACCTGTCGCAAACAACGAGCGGGCACCGGGAGAAGGCTCATTCCTGCCAATGGGGAGAGGGTGGCAGAAAAGGGCAGGAAGAATCCTACATCGGCGTCTTACGGCTATAACAGCTGAATTACGCACCGCGGACGCGGAGGAAATGGCCATGAAACTTGGGTTTGTCAGCGCCATTCTGCCCGATTTTTCCCTCGAAGAAGTGCTTGCTTACGCCGCGGACGAGGGCTTCGGTTGCGTGGAGCTCATGTGCTGGCCGCCGGGCAAGGCGAATCGTCGTTATGCGGGTGTCACGCACGTCGACGTGAGCGACTTCACCGCCGACGAAGCCGCGCCGATCAAGGAACTGGTTCGCAAGCACGGCGTCGCCATTTCCGGCCTCGGTTATTATCCAAACCCGCTCGATCCCGATCCGGAAGCGCGCCGCGTGATGATCGAGCACCTGAAAAAGGTCATCTCCGCCGCGCCACTGCTCGACGTGCGGCAAGTCAACACCTTCATCGGCCGCGATCCCGCGAAGTCGGTGGAGGCGAACTGGCCGGCGTTCCTACAAGTCTGGCCGGACATTATCGAGCACGCCGAGCGGGCCGGCGTCAACATCGGCATCGAAAACTGCCCGATGCTCTTCACCGACGACGAATGGCCCGGTGGCAAGAACCTCGCGATCGCGCCCGCGATCTGGCAGGCGATGTTCGAGGCGATTCCAAGTCCTCATTTCGGCCTAAACTTCGATCCGTCGCACCTGATCTGGCTGATGATTGATCCTGTCCGCTGCGTGTGTGAGTTCGGCGGCCGCATCAACCATTTCCACGCCAAGGACGCCCGCATCGACCGCGATCGGCTCGACGCGGTCGGGATTATGGGCCTCAACTGGCACACGCCGAAGTTGCCCGGCATGGGCGACGTGCCGTGGGGCTCGCTCTTCTCGGCACTGACCGACGCACGCTACAATGGCGCGGTTTGCATCGAGGTCGAGGACCGAGCCTTTGAAGGCTCGCTCGACGACCGCAAGCGATCGCTGCGGCAAAGCAAGCGCTTCCTGGAGCAGTTCGTCGCGTGACCACCAATCAACCTTACGGCATCGCGCTTCTTGGCTGCGGCACCGTCGGCGGCGGCGTGGCGAAGCTGCTGCTGGAGCAGAAGGAACGCCTGGCCGCCCGCGCGGGACGGCCGCTGGTCCTTCGCCGCATCGTCGTGCGTGATCCGAACAAGCCGCGCGCCGTGCCGCTGCCGCGCGAGCTGGTCACGACCGACCTGCGCGCGGTGCTTAACGATCCGTCGATTCAGCTTGGCGTGGAGTTAGTTGGCGGCACCGACTTCGCCCGACGCGCCATCGTCGATCTCCTCGCCGCGGGCAAGGACGTGGTGACGGCGAACAAGGCGTTGCTTGCCCAGCACGGGAGCGAGATCTTCGACGCCGGCCGCAAGCACGGACGAGCAATTTCCTTTGAAGCCAGCGTCGCCGGCGGCATCCCGATCATTGCCGCCCTTTCCGAGAGCCTCGCGGCCAACCAAATCTTGTCGTTGCAAGGCATCCTCAACGGCACGTGCAACTTCATCCTGACCGGGATGACGGAGTTCGGCCACGGTTACGCCGAGGCGCTCCGTGAAGCCCAGCAGCGCGGCTACGCGGAAGCCGACCCGACGCTCGACGTGGACGGCACCGACGCCGTTCACAAGCTGGCGATTCTTGCCCAGATCGCGTTTGGCGTCACCGTGCCGTTATCCGCCATCGAACGCCGCGGCATCATCGACGTGCAGGAACTCGACATCCGTTACGCCGGCGAACTGGGCTATGTTATCAAGCTACTGGCCGAAGCCTGGTCACACGAACGGCAACTCGCATTGCACGTCGAGCCTTGCCTGCTGAAGAAGCCGACGCCGCTCGCCCAGGTGCGGAGCGCGTACAACGCCATTCGCGTGATCGGCGACGCGGTCGGCGACACGCTCTATTACGGCCAGGGCGCGGGGCAGATGCCGACCGCGAGCGCGGTCGGCGGCGACATCATCGACATGGCGGTCGGCCGGGCCCAATGCACGTTCAAGACGCTGCGGTTGTGGTCGGGCAACGGCATCGGCGTCTCGTTTCGTCCATCGGCCCTCGTACGGACGCGGTTCTATCTCCGCGTCATGGTCGCCGACAAACCCGGCGTGCTCGCCGATATTGCCCGCATCCTTGCGGAACACCACATCAGCATCTCGTCGGTCATTCAGCACGAGGCGCCGGACGAGCAGGAAGGGGACGAGGTGCCGCTGGTCATCATGACACACACGGCGTTGGTCGGCGATTTCCGGGCGGCGCTCGAAGAGATTAACCGCCTCGACACCGTCGCGGCGCCGGCGGTGTATTACCCGGTCGCGGAGTAGATCGCCATGAAATACGCCATCGTCATCCCCGACGGTTGCGCCGACGAACCGCAGGAATCCCTCGGCGGTAAGACGCCGCTTCAGGCCGCCCGCAAACCCAACATGGATCGCATCGCGCGGAAGGGGTTCGTCGGCCGCTCCAACAACGTCCCCGCGAGCCTGACGCCGGCCAGCGACGTCGCCACGCTTAGTCTCTTTGGCTACGATCCGCTCGTCGTCTACACCGGCCGTTCTCCTCTGGAGGCCGCCGCGATGGGCATCAAGCTCGGTCCGCAGGATTGGGCGGTACGCTGCAACCTCGTGACGGTGGAGAACGAGGAGATGCGCGACTTCACCGCGGGCCACATCACGAGTGAGGAAGGTCGCACGCTCATCAATGCCTTGGATGACGAACTCGGCGGGTCCGGGCCCGATGACCTGACACTGATGGCGTTTGTGGCCGGCGTAAGCTATCGCAACTGCCTCGTCTTGCGGCACGTGCCCGCGGGAACGTTGTCGGGAGACACGAAGACGCAGCCGCCGCACGATATTCCCGACAAGCCGATCGCCGATTATCTGCCGAAAGGTCCTGGCAGCGAGTTGCTTCGCCAACTCATGCAACTCAGCCGGAAAGTGTTGCGTGACCATCCCGTGAACCGCGCCCGGATTGAGCGCGGCAACCGTCCCGCGACGCAAATATGGCTTTGGGGTCAGGGTCGCGCACCCGAGCTGCGACCCTTCGCCGAGGTCTACGGCAAGCGCGGCGCGATCGTCAGCGCCGTCGATCTCGTCCGCGGCGTCGGCGTGTTGCTCGGGTGGGACCGCGTTGACGTCCCGACCGCGACGGGCTATCTAGACACCGATTACGCCGCCAAAGGCCGGGCCGGCATCGCCGCCTTGGCCGACCACGATCTTGTTTGCGTCCACGTGGAAGCGCCGGATGAGGCGTCGCACGAGGGCAGGGCGGCTGAGAAGGTGAAAGCACTGGAAGAGATCGACCAGCACATCGTTGGCCCATTGCTCGACGCGCTGCCGAAGTTTGGCGCATGGCGCATCCTCATTTCGCCGGATCATCGGACGACTTTGCGGACGCGGGCACACGCGCACGGCGCGGTGCCGTTCGCGATGGCAGGTAGTGGGATCACCGCACAAGGCCAGCGCACTTATGACGAAATCGTGGCCGCGAACTCGGCGGCGGCGTTCGAAAAGGGCCATGATTTGATGCGCCGCTTTCTCGGTTGATTTTCCCACGTTTGACACCTTTAACCCGTAACCTATAGTTCAAATGACCGGGCACGGCCGAGGCGTATTGAAGCCTCGACCGGCTCGGCTTCATGTGCGTACCCACGCCTTTGGGGAGAGGCGTTGGTCATCCGGCGAAGGAGGGTAGCTCGGAGCTACAAGGGGATCCTCCTTCGCCTTTTTCTTTCCCACACTTCGCGCCGCATCCTTGTTCCAAACACCCGACGTTAGCTAAGATCAGTGTGGTCGTCACTCTGACGCCAGACGGTTCTGCGAACCGGCCGCCATACGGGTGCATTGATGCGGAGCCATTGATCATGATGCGTTTCTTCGCCACGATATTGACGGTGGTTGCCGCCGCGGGATTTGCCGGCGCGGCCGACGAGAAAAAGGTCACCATCCGCTGGCATGGCCAATCCTTCTACGAGATCATCTCCAGCGCCGGCACGCGCATCGTCGTCGATCCGCATGCCATCGAGCAGTTCGGCCGCATTGAGGTCGAAGCCGATTTGATCCTCGTCAGCCATCCGCACAGCGACCACTTGCAACTCGCCGTCGTCGCCAACGCCAACAAGGCTCGCCAGTTGATGGGCGTCAAGACCGACGGCAAGAAGACCGAATGGAACAAGATCGACGAGCAATTCAAGGACTTCCATATCCGCACGGTCGGCCTCTACCACGACGACGTGCAGGGCATGCAGCGCGGCAAGAACAGCGCGTTCATCATCGAGGTGGACGGCATTCGCATCGTCCATCTCGGCGATCTCGGCCACTTGTTGAATCAAACCGACATCCGCAAGATCGGCCAGGTAGACGTGCTGATGATTCCCGTCGGCGGCGTCTACACGATCAACGGCAGCGAGGCGAAAAAAGTGGTAGAGCAGCTCAAGCCGCGACAGTACATCCTACCGATGCACTACGGCGGGATCGCGCACTTCGACGTGCTCTTAACGCTCGAGGAGTTTCTGGACGAGCAGAAGAAGGAAGACGTTAAGCGTTATCAAACCAACGAGCTGATCGTGGATTCAAGCTTCAAGCCGGAACGGCCAGTGATCGCACTTCTTAATTGGACGAAGAAGTAAAGGTTGAGCCGCGACCCTTCGCGGCTCAACGATCAACGAGCGGTTAGCGCTTCATTCCTGACTGAATGACCTCGATTGAGAATTGAGCGCTGTGTCGGACGTCGCGGTCGGCGTCGGCCTGCGCGGCGTATTTCAACGCGGCGAGCGCTTTCGGTGAGCCGATCAAGCCCAGTGCGCGCGCGGCAGCATCACGAGCCGCCGGACTGCGATCGCCCGCCAACGTCGCCGCGAGCGGATCGATCGCATTCATCGCCTTCAGACGCCCGAGCTGCATGGCGGCGTCGGCCCGCGCTTGCTCATCGGGGTGCGCGAGCAGCTGAATAAGGCCGCCGTCGTTCCGCTGTGATACGGTCGTCGCCGCGGCCGGCGTGACAGAGCTGCCCGCCGTGGGCTGCGGCACGGGCATCGGCGGGGGCGGCGGTGCTGCCGTCTGATACGCCGGCTGATACGGGTACACCGGCACGGGCTGCACGTAAACCGGCGCCGGCTGCACGATCACGGGATACGGCCGGTAATAGTAAAAGCCCCATGGACGGTAGTAGACTGGCGGCCCAAAGTTCAGGCCGATCGACCATCCCACGTGTGCCTGCGCCGACGCGGCGCTCACGCTCGCCGCCACGAGGCACGCCAGGACCACACGCCGCGTTACCTGCATAGCAAACTCTCCTCTTAGGCGACGGTGCAGCTGACAGGCGGCACGTCACGGACGATGCCGGCCGCCATGTCTTCCATCGGATTTCCGAGCGCTTCCGATGAGGTTTCGTCGGAGGCGGACGGGAAGTATGCCGGTGGGCGCATTGGCGTCAAGTCCAGTGCGTTCCACCACTTCGTCTCAGCTTGCGTCGACGGCGCCGAGCGCGGCCGTTGGCCCGAGTCGCCACACCTGTACGTGATGTTCAGTGGCAGATCGAGAAAACGTTGGCATAATCTCCCCAGGAGACACCGGCCGGCGCGGACGCCGGGGCACCGGGTGTCGAGGGTATATGACGTACCTTGGGAAAGGAGTTCGGATGGTTTGACGCTCGTTCTTCCGGAGTCAGGGACAACGGCCCGGGGGTACGATGCCGGGGGCCGGTCCGCCCGTCTGCTCACGGGGACTCCGCGAGGCCGGCCCTGCGCCTGGTCTCGAACCGGTTGCCGCCGACGTCTCGTGATGCGTTCTTGGTGATAAGCAAGAGAGGTCACTCGGAGTGACGGACGCGGCCGCCGCCTGAGGTCTGGGAAACCTCGGGACCGATCTCGAAGCCGCCTGCCCTGCCTCCCCCAGGTCGGCCGCTTCGGGGTCATCTTTTCGTCCGCTGCGATTCTTTCGCGTCGCCCGCAAGTCTCTATCGTCGTCGCGTTCCGTCAACGACGCCGAATGCGCCGTGGATGGAGTCGTCGCTCGCGCCGTCCGACAGGGCGTGCCGTCGCGTGCTTGACCCCCTGCGCGCCACGCTTTAAGATCAATTCATCGACGCCTTTTACGCCATCGGAGGTGCGCTTATGTTTCGGTCGTTCCCCGCCGTGCTGGCGGTCGCGCTGCTCTTCGGATCCGCTTTTCTTTCCGCCGTGCGTGCGGCGGACGAGAAGAAGGACGCCGCGGCCGCCGACGCCGACAAAGCCCGTCCGGTAAAGTTCGAAACGATCGACCAAGTCGAGCTGCACGGCATGTTCTACCCCGGCAAGGAGCCGAAGAAGACGCCGTGCGTGCTCATGCTGCACCCGCTCGGCAAGGACATCAAGGAAGACGGCTGGGACCGCCTCGCGTTGGAGCTGCAGAAGAAGGGCATGACCGTGCTCATGTTCGATTTCCGCGGTCACGGCGGCAGTACCAGTATCCAACCCGACTTTTGGACGCTGCCGGCGACGGCGGGAAGCAATCGCACCGTAAAGGGCTACAACTCGAATCCGATGAAATGCAAGACTTCGATCACCTTTAAGGACTTTCCCGCGAGCTATTTTCCGCGTCTGGTCGATGACATCGCGGCGGCCAAATTGTTCCTCGACAAGAAAAACGACGACGGCGAGTGCAACTCTTCGAGCTTGATCGTCATCGGCGCCGAAGAGGGAGCGACTCTAGGCGCGATGTGGATGGATTCCGAGTTCCGGCGCTATCAAATCGTCGGCGGCACGGGCGTGTTGAACCAGAAGAAGTTGGCCTCCAATCCCGAAGGGAAAAGCATCCTCTGCGGCGTTTGGCTCAGCATCAGCCCTGAGATTCACAAGACGCAGATGCCCGTCACCGAATGGCTCAAGTCTCTCGGGAAAGAGAAGAAGGTACCCATGTTCTTCGTCTACGGCAGCAAGGATGCCAAGGGCGAGTCGTTCGCCAAACGCTGCCTGGAGGCGAGCAAGACCGGTCAAAAGCTCGAACTCACCGTCGCCAAAGCGGTGGACGGGACGCAACTTACGGGCGCTGCGTTGCTGGGCAAGTCGCTCGACACGGTGGAGTTGATTAGCTCGAAATACCTGGATCGCGTTGTCAAAGAGAAGACCGTCGCCGACTGGGACAAGCACGATGCGGAAAAGACCGCCTACGTCTGGCTGTTCGGGTACAACCGCGTGCTGGCGAAAATCGAGGGCGACAAGAGCATGAGCCCGCTGCCGCTCATGCACTACATGCAGCTTCGCTAAGCGCGCTTTGCAGGAGTTATTTAAGCCCACGGAGTTTTGTCCGTGGGCTCTTTTCGTGCGCTTCACGCCCGTGGATGAAACTGCTTGTGAATCGCCTTGAGTCGGTCGCGGTCCACGTGCGTGTACTGCTGGGTTGTGCAAATATTGGAATGGCCGAGCAACTCTTGCACGGTTCGTAAGTCCGCGCCGCCCGCCAAGAGATGCGTGGCGAAACTGTGCCGCAACGTGTGCGGGCTGATTTTTTGATTGAGGTCTGCTCGCTTCACATATTTCTTAACGAGGATCCAGAGCATTTCCCGCGTGAGCCCTTTGCCGCCGCGACTGACGAAGACCCACGGCACGTCGCCTTGCGTAGCACAAAGTTGGCCGCGCAGGTCGCCAAGATAAGACCGCAGGGCAGTCACGGCCGGCTTACCGAGTGGCACGACGCGCTGTTTGTTTCCCTTGCCGAAAACCTTGATGAAGCTCGAATCCAGGTAGAGGTCCTGCAACTTCAATCCGACCACCTCGGAAGCTCGGCTGCCGGTCGCGTACAGCGTCTCAAGCAACGCGCGGTCGCGCAAGTAAAAGCGATCGGAGGGCTGAGGAGCGGCAAGGAGCTTTTCGACGCTTTCCGGGCTGAGCACCTGCGGAATTCGATTCCAGAGGGCCGGCGAGCTAAGCAACTCTACGGTGTTCTCGTTCGTACGTTCTTCCAGTCGAAGGAAGCGGTAGAACATTTTCAGCGCGACGAGATGACGGGCGACGCTTGACGGCGCTAACTCGAGATCGCGCAGAAAACTCAAGTAATGACTTAGATCGCGGACGGTCGGCCGGAGATAGTCTTTCAGTCCGCTCTCAGCGAGCCAAGTGGCGAAGTGATCGAGGTCCCGGCGGTAGGCAAGTACGGTATTCGCCGCCATGCCGCGCTCGAATTGCAGGTACTGACCGAAAGCCGTGCGATCGTCGGCGAGGGACATCGCATTTTACCCGTGTATTGACAATGCCACGCATCTTGCATCGGCATCGCCAGCACGCGCGCTCAATGAGTTTCGGCGTTCGCCGTACCGCCGAGTTGTCCCGTTGCCAGTTTTCTGAGCACGGCACGCAATTGCGCCAAAGCCCGTGCCCGGTGACTGATCGCGTGCTTGACTCGTGCGCTCAATTCTCCAAACGTGTGGCGATATTCCCGAACGAGGAAAAGCGGGTCGTAGCCGAAGCCGCCGCTGCCACGAAATTCACGCAGGATAAAGCCGTGACAGCGTCCCTCGGCGACGGCGTGTACGGTTCCGCCTGGATCCGCCAAGGCAGCGGTGCAAACGTAATAAGCCGCCCTTTTGTTGTCCGGAAATGGCCCAAGCTCGGCGAGCAGTTTCTGATTGTTCGCCGCGTCATCGCCCTGCTTGCCCGCGTACCGCGCGGAATAAACGCCCGGCCGGCCGCCGAGCGCCGGGACAACGAGTCCGCTATCCTCCGCCAGCACCCATTGTCCGAGCGCCGTCGCCGTTTCACTCGACTTCTTGCGGGCGTTCGCCTCGAACGTTGTGCCGTCCTCGACTACCTCCGGTGCGCTCGGGAAGTGCGTAAAGTCGGTGATGTCAAGACCGATGTCGCCGAGGATTTCTAGGATTTCCTCACGCTTCTTCGGGTTGCGCGTGCCGACGACAAGAGTGGTTGGCATAGAAATCTCGTTAGGGAGCCCGTCTGGAACGGGAGGCCGATGCGCCAGCTAGCGAATCTCTCCTGCCTCGTTGGCGCGTCGGGCTCCCAAACCTGTTGTATGACGGCGCGAACCCAGTGCGAACCTGTTCACTCTCTCTTGCCAGTCGTTCCGTTTCCCTCAATACTGAGGGGGTTGTCTCGCCCGCGCTGTTCCAACACGAAAGGACTGTGCCCGTGGTGCCAAGCGTTGCGGTTGTCGGCGCGACCGGGGCCGTCGGCGAGATCATGCGGCAGATTCTCGTCGAGCGGCAGTTTCCACTCCGATCGATCATATTCCTCGCGTCGGAACGCAGCGCGGGCAAAACGGTGGAGTTTCAGGGCAGGAAACACCCAATCGAACCGATCCGACCCGAAGCGTTCGCCGGCATCGACATTGTGCTGTCGAGCACTCCGGCTTCCGTCAGCCGTGAATACAGCCCCATCGCCGCGCGGGCCGGCGCCATCGTCGTCGATAACTCCAGCGCCTGGCGAATGGATCCCAACGTGCCCCTGGTCGTTCCCGAGGTGAACGTCGACGCCTTGAGGCACATTCCGAAGGGCATCGTCGCCAATCCGAATTGCTCCACAATTCAGATGGTCGTCGCGCTCAAGCCGCTGCACGATCTCGCGAAGATCAAGCGCGTCGTAGTCTGCACCTATCAGGCGTCGAGCGGCAAGGGCGCTAAGGGCCTCTTCGACCTCGACCGGCAACTGGCCGCGTTCGGGCGCGGCGAGCCTGTCCCGCCGCCACAAGCCCACGCGGCCCAACTCGCCGGCAACGTGTTGCCGCACGACTGGAAGGCCGGCGAGGAAGGCTACACGGAAGAAGAATGGAAGATGGTTCGCGAGACGCAAAAGATCATGGGCGACGAGTCGATCCTGGTTTCGGCGACAACGGCGCGCGTACCCGTGCGGACCGGCCACTCCGAAGCGCTGAACCTTGAGTTTCATCGGCCTATTACCGCGGAACAGGCACGCGAGGCATTGCGACGCGCTCCGGGAATTGTAGTTCTCGACGATTTGTCGAAGGGGCAAGTGCCGTTGCCGCTCGACGTGGAAGGACATGACGAAGTGTTCGTCGGCCGCATCCGGCGCGACGCAACGGTTCCGCACGGCCTGAACTTATGGGTCGTCGCCGACAATCTTCGCAAGGGTGCCGCGACGAACGCCGTACAAATCGCGGAAGTGCTGGTCCAGCGCGGCTGGCTGCCGCGGCGATAAAGCTCCTCTCTCGTTTAGCCGCCCGTCTCGGACGGGCGCGGAGACCGCCCCACGCACCCGTCCGAGACGGGCGGCTAAACTTGCGTCATGCGGAACTTCAAACTAACGCTGAGTTACGACGGCGCCGATTTCAACGGCTGGCAAACGCAACCGGGCTATCGCACCGTTCAAGAGACACTGGAAAACGCTATCGCCGACCTCACGGCGGAGCGCATTCGCGTCAACGCCAGCGGCCGTACCGACGCCGGCGTCCATGCGGTTGGCCAAGTCGTCAACTTCTACAGTGCCGCCACGTACGAACCGCACGTCCTCGTCAATGCCGTCAATGCCCGGCTGCCGCCGGACGTAATCGTTCGCGCCGCCGCCGACATGCCGCAAGCCTTCGATGCCAACCGCGACGCAAAACGCAAGCTCTATCGCTACGTGATCCACGATGGCCCGGTTCCCGACGTTTTCCAGCGGCGCTATAGTTTTCACACCCGTCATCGCCTTGATTTGGACGCCATGCGCCGCGCCGCGGAGCCGCTCGCCGGCCGCCACGATTTTCATAGTTTCGAAACCGATTGGCCCAACCGCATGTCGAGCGTGCGGACGATCACGCACTTGTCGCTCAACCGCTTCGGGGATTTCCTCTGGCTCGACGTGGAGGCGGACGGTTTCCTGTACAATATGGTGCGAGCTATCGCCGGAACCTTAATCAACGTCGGCCGCGGCTTCTGGCCCGCGTCGAAAGTCGCGGACATTCTGCACGCCGAGGACCGCAAACAAGCGGGGCCGACGGCGCCGGCTCAAGGCCTGTTTTTGATGCGCGTTACGTACGAGTCGTAGCATGTCGTCGTGGATGCCCGATTATCCCGAACAGCTTGAAATCAAGCCGCTGACGCGACCGCCGGTCGCGACGATTCGGGTGCCGGGGTCGAAGAGCATTACGAATCGGGCGCTGGTGATGGCGGCGTTGTCGCAACCAGAGCGTGGTTGTGAGTTGCGCGGCGCGCTTCGCAGTGAGGACACCGAACTCATGGTCGACGCGCTGCAATGCCTCGGTTTCCAGGTTTGCACGTGTTGGTCCGAGAACAGAATTCACGTTCGCCGCGAAACCGTGGGCGCGATCATCCCGGCACCGAGCGCCGATCTGTTTGTCGGGAATTCCGGAACAACGATGCGGTTTCTCACGGCGATGGTGAGTCTTGGGCGCGGCCGCTACCGACTCGACGGAATCGCGCGCATGCGCGAACGACCGATTGATGATTTGCTCGCGGCGTTGCAACAGCTCGGTGTCAACGCCTACAGCGAACGCAACGACGGCTATCCGCCCGTCGTCGTGGAGAGCAGCGGCCTCGAAGGCGGCATCGTGCAAATCAGGGGCAACGTCAGCAGCCAGTTTCTGAGCGGACTTCTGATGGCCGGGCCGCTTGCGCAAAGCGGCCTTATCATCGAAGTGGATGGCCCGCTGGTGTCAAAACCATATGTCACAATGACCGTTGAGATGATGGCGGAATTCGGCGTGGAAGTGGAGACGGATGGCGCTACCCATTTCAACGTGCCGCCGGCGCGCGGGTATTCCGCGGATGAGTACGACATCGAGCCGGACGCGAGCGCCGCCAGCTACTTCCTCGGCGCCGCGACGATCACCGGCGGCGCGATCACTCTTCCCGGTCTCGATACGGCCACGCTTCAAGGAGACATCAGTTTTGTCGACGTGTTGGAGCGGATGGGCGCCAAGGCGAGGTTCGAGGACGCCGGCGTTGTTATGATGGGGCGGGAAGGGGGCAGGTTCCGTGGCATCGAGGCCGACATGAATTGCATCAGCGATACCGTCATGACGCTTGCCGCGGTCGCCTGCTTTGCCGACGGCCCAACGACGATTGAAAACGTCGCCCACATCCGCCATAAGGAGACCGACCGTCTGGCCGCTCTCGCCACCGAGTTGCGCCGCGTCGGCGCCGAGGTGGAAGAATTCGCCGACGGCCTGCGCATCACGCCGCAGCCGTTGCACGGCGCCGTCATCGAAACCTACAACGACCACCGCATGGCGATGAGCATGGCCCTTATCGGCCTCAAGGTGCCGGGCATCATCATCAAGAACCCCGGCTGCGTGGCCAAGACCTACCCCGACTTCTTCGCCGATTTGGAGAAATTGCGATGCTAGTACGGCGATGTTGCGCGCTGTTTCTTGCTTTGTTATTCGTCTGTTGTCCGTTGTCCGTTGCCAGGGCAGGGCTCGATCCGCAACTGGAGCAGCCGTATAAGCTCAAAGTCGTCTTGCGCATTGCGGAGCATCGTCTGCTGACCGATGTGTTCAAGGATCGCATCGAACAGGAATTGCGCGATAGTTTGCAAGGCGGCTTCGGCGATCTGGCGGAAGTCGAAGTCGTCCGCATGCACGCCAAGCTGAAGGAGATCGAAGAGAAGGGGCTGCAACAGGCGTTGGACGGGTGGAAGGAGATCACGGGCATCAAGACGCACTTCGTGCTGATTGATTTTGTCAACGGCCAGTACGAAATACAAACCCGGCAGCACGATGGTCTAACCGGCATCGCGAGTCCGACGGTCCGGAAGGAACGCACCGCCGATCGCTTGTTCGTAACGCGCACCGCGGTGTTGATGATCGACCGCGACTTCGGCATCGTCGGCACGCTCGACCGGCCGCGCGATCTCAACAAGAATGAGCACGATGTGCTCGTCAGTTTCCACGGCGGCAAGCGCGGCGTGCCGCTCGACCGTTGGGTGAAAAAGGACGACGTGTTCGTGCTCGTCCAAATCCGCCAAGATAGCCGCGGTCAGTTCCCCTATCGCGTGGATTGGGCCGTCGTGCAAGCGCTGGAAGCGCCGAACCCGAAGGAGGGAACGGCCCGCTGTCGTGTTTTTAACCGCAGTCAGGATCCCTTCGGCGACGCGAGCGGGGCCATCGGCTGCCGCTGCCTGGCAATTCACACCGTGCAGGCGCCGCTGCACCTCCGTTTGGTCCAGGCGAAGAGCCGCAACTTAGCGGGCCAGTCGAATCAGAAGATCGTAGTCCATCGGCAGAGTTTCGAAGGCGAGCCGCCGGCAGACCAAGGAATTACCGACGCCGACGGCCTTTTCAAGCGCGGCGATCGAGTGGTTTTCAACCGCGTCGCCCTGGTCAGCGTGATGAGCGGGCAGACGGAGATTATCCGCATCCCAGTCGCGCTCATGGACGATCGCACCGTCGTGTGCCCGGTGAGCATTCAATCTGAAGAAAACTTCACGGTCGGATTGCGACGCGATTTCTGGGTGCGCCGGCTGTATGACAACCTGCAAGCGCTTTCCGAACTCTTCAAGGATCTTCAGGAAAAGGTCGCCAAGCCGGAACAGCGTGTAGCGGTGCGCGATCGAGCCCGGTCCGCCCTCAACAATTTAGGAAAAGACCTGGAGCGGCTCACTCAGGAACAGACCAGTCTTCGGGAAGCCGCCAAGGAGTTGCCGCCGAACATGCAGCTCGACCTCTCCGCCGGAGAAAGGCCGCTTCGTGAGCTGGAGAAGGGGCGCAAGAAGCTCGCCGATTTTGTCGTCGCCCTCGACGAAATCGTCAAGAAGGCTGAGGATCCGAAGATCAAGGAGATGCAAATCAAGGTCGAGAACGCGAAGATTGCCGAGGACAACGCCGACTTCGGGCAGGCGCTCACACTTTACGAAGAGGTGCTCGCTGCCGGCCTTAAGGACGCAATGTTGGCGGAGCACGTCGCCAAGTTGAAAGCGGCATGGGAAGTGAAAGACGATAAGCTTCGCCAGGCGCGGGCGTTCGTCTATGACAAATGGCCGTCGCTCAATCTCGCGAAGAACAAGGATGCCCTCACGGAAGCGCGCAAAGCATTTGAGATTTGCAAGGGGGCCAACGACCGGCTGGGACCGGCCAAAATGCTGAAAGTCGCCGAGACGCACATCGCGGATTTGCAGAAGACCGTCGCGGGGTTGCAACCCGATGTCAATGAGGACGACAAACGAACGAACGAGGCGATCATCAAGATTACGGACAAATTGACGAAACTGATAACGGACGTCGCGGCGTACTTGCAGTCGCCGAAGAGTTATCAAGCGTGCGAGTAGCAAGTCACCGGACAAGACGCGGCGGCGCGGGCGGCTTCGGGGAGTTCGGCGGCAGCACGCCGTCGCCCACGCGAATCGACGTCTTGCAAAGCAAACAATTCACGACTTTATCCCGGTCATGCTCCTCGACGAGCATGAACTTCCGGCATTTCGGATTCGGACATTGAACGGCGAAGACCATGGTTGGTGAGTGGTGAGCGGTGAGTAGTTCAACGACCACCCACCACTCATCAATTCCTTATTGAATGTTCAAACTCTTCACCCATTCCGCTTGGCGGGCGATTTCTTCCTCCGACAAGCCGCTGCTGCGGTGGATTTCGGTGCGGGCGATTTTGCCGCTGGTCATGTCGAGGGCCATTACGTCGATCAGGCCGTTGCTGCCCACGCCACAGCGGACCTGGATGGGCGAAGCCTTCGGCAAGTTCGGCGGCAGACCGTCGATGATGCACTCACCGATCGGAATGCAGGCACTCGATTGATGCGCCTCGCCTTGCAACACCTTCACGCGGACGCGCTGCTGGTTCTCCATGACGGTGCGGTAGACTCTGCTGGCGGCAGTCGGAAGCTGTGTATTCTTCGGCACGAGCACGTCATTGAGACGTTCTTCCTTCATCTTCACTTCGACGCCGAGGCTGTGCGAGATGACGTTGATTTCGACGACCTGATCGAGCGCCTCCAGGACTTCCGGTTGAAAGTTGAAGGCGGCGGCGCTGCCGCTGCGCACGGCCAGGATGCCGGCGTGGATCGCGGCTCCGCGCGCGACGACTTCGCTCACGGCCAGCGAATTGTCCGGTGTTTTGCCCGTTAAGTCACGGAGCATCTGCCCCGTCATCGGCATGTGCGTCGAGCCGCCGACGAGGAGCAAGCGGTCCACTTGTTCCCAATTCAATCCCGCCTGGCGCAGCACCTGCTGCACGGTAAGCCGCGTCCGCATGAGCAGATCGCGTGTGATCGACTCGAAGTCGGCCCGCGTTACCGGCACGCTAAGCACTTTACCTTGGTGTGAGCACGTCACGGTCGTCTGATTCAGCTTGCTGAGCGTGCGTTTGGCGCGTTCCGCCGCGGATTGCAGGTTCGCAAGAGTCAGAGGATCGATACGCGGATCTTCTCCATGTTTCTCCATGAACTTGGTCGCGACGTGATCGATGATGCGGTCGTCCCAGTCCTTGCCGCCAAGCCGCACGTCGCCTTCGATGGCAAGACATTGGAAGCGTTGTTGCGTTAATTTGACGAGCGTCACGTCGAACGTGCCGCCGCCCAGGTCGTAGACGAGCACGGTGCGCTGCTCGTTCGGCAGGACGTGATCCGGTACAAGTTCGGAATGGCTCCGTGGCGGCTGGAACGAATAGGCAAGCGCCGCGGCGGTCGGCTCGTCGAGGATGTCGATGACGTCGAGCCCGGCGATCCGGCCCGCGTCTTTCGTCGCTTTCCGGCGCGTGTCGTCGAAGTACGCGGGGACGGTAATTACCGCCTTCTGAATGGGTCCAATCCGCAATTCGGCGTCTTGCACCAGTTTGCGCAGAATAATCGCGGACAATGTCTCCGGACGGAACTCGCGGCCGCTGACCGTGCGGTCGTACGACGCGTAGCCCATCCGCCGCTTGATAAGGCTCGCGACCTTATCCGGTTGTTCAAGAGCCACATCGAGGGCGGCTTGGCCGACCACCGCACTGCCGTCGTCAATCAGGACAGCGCTCGGCGTCAGCATTTCCCCGTCGCGGTTGGGCAGCGTCACCGGCTGGCCATGATCGTCCAGCGTGGCGATGGCCGAGAAGGTCGTGCCCAGATCAATGCCGACCAGCTTGCCTGGACCGGAAGACATCGCGGATTTGCCTGTGCGAGTGTGGACGGAAGCGCCCGAGTGAATTGTATCGCCGCGTGAAGCGCTGCAAAAGAGAAGAGCGGCGGGAAGAGTCCCTCTTCCGCCGCTCTACACGTTAATCTTGTTATCTCCGGCGGAACTTGCGTTACCCCATCTTGTTGGTTGGGCGAACCATCACCAGGCCGCCGTTCGGCCCAGGAATGGCGCCGCGGACGAGGAGCAAGTTGTTCTCGGCATCGACTTTGACGAGCTTCAGATTGCGCGTCGTCACTCGTTCGTTGCCGTGACGGCCCGCCATGCGCTTACCACGTTTCGGCCGGCCGCTGCCGCGGTTGCTCGCGTGTGAGCCAACCGAACCGGGTGAGCGGTGGTGCTTCTTGACGCCGTGACTGGCGGGCAGACCCGCGAAACCGTGCCGCTTCATGGCGCCGGCCGTGCCGCGGCCCTTGGTAGTGCCAATCACGTCTACGGCCTTCACGTCGGTAAAGACGTCGGTAGCCTTCAAGATCGCGCCGACCTTGATGTCGGAAGCCTTTTCCAGCCGGAACTCGCGGATATACCGCTGCGGCTCGCAATTCGCCTTCGGAGGCATCTGCACCCCTGCGGCCGAGCGCGCCCGGCGGCGTTTCGATTCGAGATCCTGGGAAACGTGGCCCCGTTCCGGCCGCGTCGCCTTCCGCCGTGCCTTGTCCATGAAGCCGAGCTGCACCGCGTCGTAGCCGTCGCGCGCCTGATCGCGAACCTGTAACACCGGGCAGGGTCCTACTTGCAGGACCGTGACGGGAGCGATTTTGCCGTCCGCGTCATATACCTGCGTCATGCCAACCTTCAAACCGAGCAAGCCCAAAGCCATGATCGTATCCCTTTCGCGCGTGCCGAGCGGCCACCGGGGGGCTTCGTGTCCCTTTGAGGGAAACCGTTATTATGCAAGGAAGTTGCATCTTGTCCAGAGCGGGACGCGACGGCATTGCCGCGTTTTCCGCCCGAAGATAAGTTGAGTAGATCGTTTAGCGGCGGCTCGAAGAGCCGCCTGTGTCGGACGGCGGCTCTCCGAGCCGCCGCTAAACGTTTAGGAAGCATTTATGCCCGCATACAACCCCAAGGCCGTTGAGCCGCGCTGGCAGCGCTACTGGGAAGAGAACAAAACCTTTCGCACGCCCGATACATCGGACAAACCGAAATACTACATCCTCGACATGTTTCCGTATCCGTCCGGCGCAGGACTCCACGTCGGCCACCCGGAAGGATATACGGCGACCGACATTCTCGCGCGTTATCGCCGCATGCGCGCCTTCAACGTCTTGCACCCGATGGGTTGGGACGCGTTCGGCCTTCCCGCCGAGCAATATGCGATCCAAACCGGCACACATCCCGCCGTGACAACACACCGGAACATCGACACGTTTCGCCGGCAGATCAAGATGCTCGGTTTCAGCTACGATTGGGACCGCGAAGTCAACACAACCGATCCGAGCTACTTCAAGTGGACGCAGTGGATATTCCTTCAGCTGTTCGACACGTGGTACGACGCGGAGCAGCAACGCGGCCGGCCTATCGCCGAACTGCCGATTCCCGATGATGTGCGCCAACAGAGCGAGAAGGCGGTCCGCGCGTATCAAGACAGCAAGCGCCTCGCGTACATGGCGGAAGTTCCGGTTAACTGGTGTCCCGACCTCGGCACCGTACTGGCGAACGAAGAAGTCGTGGACGGCAAATCGGAACGTGGCGGCCATCCCGTGGTGCGCATGCCGCTACGCCAGTGGATGCTGCGGATCACCGCTTACGCGGAACGCCTTCTTGACGATCTCGCGCTCGTCGATTGGCCCGAGCCGATTCGAGAGATGCAGCGCAACTGGATCGGCAAGAGCGAGGGCGCCGAGGTTGATTTCAGATTGCAGATTGCAGATTTGAGATTGAACGCCCATCTGCAATCTGCAATCTGCAATCTGCAATCCCCCGCGATCCGTGTCTTCACGACCCGGCCGGACACGCTCTTTGGCGCGACCTACATGGTCCTATCTCCCGAACACCCGTTCGTTGACAAGATCACAACGGCGGAGCAGCGCGATGGAGTGAACGCGTACAAGGCCCAGGCAGCCCGCAAAAGCGACTTCGAGCGCACTGAATTGGCGAAGACCAAGCGCGGTGTGTTCACCGGCGCGTACGCCATCAATCCGGTGAACGCAAAGGCGATTCCCGTGTGGATCGCGGACTACGTGCTCGCGACCTACGGCACCGGAGCGATTATGGCCGTGCCGGGACAGGACGAGCGCGATTGGGAATTTGCCGAAGTGTATGAGCTGCCGATCCTTCGCACCGTGCAACCGCCCGACCGCTGGGAGGGCAAGGCCTATGTCGGGGAAGGCCCGGCGATCAACAGCGACTTCCTTAACGGCCTCGGCGTCGCCGACGCAAAGAAAAAGATCATCGCCTGGCTGGAACGCAAAGGCCTGGGCGTACGCAAGATCAACTACAAGCTGCGCGATTGGCTTTTCAGCCGGCAGCGCTACTGGGGCGAGCCGTTCCCGATTCTGCACGAGCTGGACGAAAGCGGTCAGCCGACGGGCTTCGTATGCAGCGTGCCGGAGAGCGAGTTGCCGCTCAGGTTGCCGAAATTGGAGGACTACAAACCGTCGGGCCGCCCCGAGCCGCCGCTCGGCAAGGCAACGGATTGGGTCAACGTGATGATCGACGGCAAGCGCTACAAACGCGAAACGAACACGATGCCCCAATGGGCCGGCTCGTGCTGGTACTACCTGCGCTATCTCGATTCGAAGAACGCGACCGCATTCTGCGACCCGGCGAAGGAGCAACATTGGGCGCCGGTCGATCTCTACGTCGGCGGCGCCGAGCACGCGGTGCTGCACCTGCTCTATTCGCGCTTCTGGCACAAAGTGCTGTTCGACCGCGGGCACGTCCACACGCCGGAACCGTTCATGAAGCTCGTTAACCAAGGGATGATCCTTGGCGAGATGGAGTACACCGGCTTCAAGAAAAACGGTGAATGGTTGTCCGCCGCGCAAATTGATCCCGACGACGCCCGCGACAAGAAGTCCGGCGACCAATATAAGCGCGTGAAGCTCGCCGAAGATCATGTCGAGAAACAGGGCGAGTTCTTCGTACTGAAAGAGAACCCGGCGATTCGCATCGACGCTCGTGCCTTCAAGATGTCGAAGGCCCGCGGCAATGTCATTAATCCGGATGACGTCGTCAACCAATACGGCGCCGACAGCCTGCGACTCTTCGAGATGTTCATGGGCCCCTTGGAAGCGGTGAAGCCTTGGAGCATGAGCGGCGTCGAGGGCGTCTATCGCTTCCTCAGCCGCGTTTGGCGTATCTTTATCGACGACCGCGCCGAACAGGTGCGGCTGAATCCCGCCGTGCAAGAAGTTCCGCCGGAGCGCGAGACCCTGCGCTTGTTGAACCGCACTATTCAGAAGGTGACTGATGACCTCGACAACATGCGCTTCAACACCGCCATCGCGGCCATGATGGAGTTTTCCAACCATGTCACCAAGCTGGAAGTCCGACCGCGGTCGGTGCTGGAGCCGTTCGTCTTGCTGCTGAGTCCGTTTGCTCCGCATTTGGGCGAAGAGTTATGGAACGCGCTCGGTCATACGTCGACGTTGGCGTATGAACGTTGGCCGTCGTATGACGCTGCTCTTACGAAGGCGGACCAAATCGAAGTCCCTGTCCAGGTGAACGGCAAGGTGAAGGCCAAGCTCACCGTGCCCGCCGAGATCGACGTTGAGACGCTCCGTGCGAGAGCGCTCGCCGACGAAAAGGTTCGCGCCGCGATTGAAGGCAAGCAAGTGCTAAAGGTGATTGTCGTTCCGCGAAAGCTCGTGAACATCGTTGTGAAATAGTTCGTGAGAGCCCGAATGTAGTCGCATGTCCGATCAAGCGCAGCTTTGGAGCCGGGCCGCCGCGTCGTATGAGCGCGAGTACGTCGACCCGTACCGAGCGGATGTCCGTAGTCCGCTCTTGAAGACACTTCAAGGACTTTCCGACACAAAGAAGGATGCTGCCGACTTCGGTTGCGGCGTCGGCCCGCTGCTGCCAGTGCTCGCGAAGCAATTCCGTCACGTCTACGCGGTTGATTTCGCGCCGGGTATGCTCGAGCGCGCGCGCGGACAGGTTGTCGGCGTCGACAATGTCGAGTTTTTGCAACGCGGTTTGACCGATCTGACTTCGCTTGCAGGACGGGTTGACGTCGCGGCGGCGGTGAACAGTCTTGTGATGCCGAGTCTCGACGATCTTGAGACGGCGCTCGGACAAATCCGGCGAGCGCTGCGGCCCGGCGGTCATTTCGTCGGCATCGTCCCGTCCGTGGACGGCGTTCACTATTACACGATGGTTCTTCTCGACCGCGCGCGGAAAATGGGACTTCCGCCCGAAAAGGCGCGACAGAACGCCGCTCACCATGCCGAACACGACACGCTCGACTTCGGTTTCGGCGAGTTTCACCATGGGGGATTGCGGCAACACTTCTGGCACCCGTTTGAGATTCGCTACCGACTCCGCCGGGCTGGATTTCCGCGCGTGCGCGTCGCAAAAGTCCATCTCTCCTGGGAACAGTTCGGCTGCAATGCCGAGCTGCGCCGCGAGCCGCCGCCGTGGGATTGGTTCTTTCATGCCACAGTGTAGTTCTGGAGCTTTCTCACCGTCGCTTGAACTCACCCGCATTCGCGCGAGCGCGGAAAAAGCGGTCGCGCATAGGTCGCGTTTACGATGCGGGCGCGAGTGAGCGCATGCGGACGCGCGAAATCTCTTCTGTGCCCCGCGAAAAATCCCAAAAAACCGCGATAACCGGCACGGCACGCATTTCCTGTGCTATGGTTCCGTCGAGCAAACTTGTTGCAGGACGTACAGGACTCATCAACCGATAAAGCCAAACCCGTCGTGAGGCGGGGACGGAAAGCCATGGACCTCCAAACCACTCTCGGTGGAGGAGGCCGCCAGGCCGCCGAAAGGATGAACCCAATGATCTCCTCCCTGCGCGCGGCGCTTGCCGCAAGTCTCGTCGTCGTTTTCGTCGCCGCCGCCCATGCCGAGTACTCTCGTAAAACACCGATCACCGAAGCCGTCCAGAAAACCCGCGCCAGCATCGTCGCGATCCGAGCGGATAAGCGGAACAGCTCCGGCGGCAAACGCGAAACGATCGGCACCGGCGTCATCGTGGACGAACGCGGCTACATTGTCACGAGCCACCACGTCGTCAACACGGCGTACAACGTAACGCTCCAGCTATTCGACGGCACCAGCCTTCAGGCCCAGATTTTTGCCGAGGATCCCGCCCACGATCTGGCCATCCTCGCCGTGCGCTCCAGCCGCAAACTGAAGGCGTTGCCGCTCGGCCCCGGCGGCGACCTGATGGTTGGCGAGACGGTCATTGCCGTCGGCCATCCCCTCGGTTACACGAACACCGTTTCGACCGGCATCATCAGCAGCCTCGGCCGCGAAATCAAAATGCCGAACGACCAGTTGCTGAGCGACCTGATTCAGACGAACGCCAGCATCAATCCGGGCAACTCCGGCGGGCCACTGCTGAACGTCAACGGCGAGTTGATCGGCATCATCGCAGCCATGCGCGACGGGGCGCAGGGGATCGCCTTCGCGTTGAATTCGGAAACCGTGAAGGACGTACTCGCCCGGCACCTCAGCGCCCGCAAAATCGCGGGGCTCGACCACGGCTTGAAAGTGCAAGAGAGAGTTGAAGAGCAGGGCGAACACCGGCAACACGTGATTGTCGCAGCCGTTGATGAACGAGGCCCGGCGGTCGGCCGCGTCCGAAGCGGCGACACGATTTTGAGCGTCGGCGATCACGACATTTCGAATCGCTTCGACGTGGAACGGGCGCTTTGGCAAGTGCCGGCCGGCTCGAGGGTATCGGTGAAGGTGCTTCGCGGCGGGAAGCAGATTACCTTGGATTTGCTGCTCGACAGCGACACGCGAAGTGCGCGGCGCTAACGAACTGATCTACCCAGTGACGCGGGAACGCGGCGCGAGCTTGGAAGCCCGGCGCCGCGTTTCTCTTTTGCTCCGCTCGATCAATCGACATACGGGTCGGCGCCGAGATCCTTGAGGATTTCCTGGCGCTGTTTTTCATAAAGCATCAGATCGACACGCTGCCGCCGGTGCCGGCGTTCGACGCGGCGTTGGGCGCGCATGAAGGCTGGCTGATAGTTGTCCCAGTTTGAATTGCCGCCACGCTCCCCGAACTCCCGCAGCCGGTCTTGTTTGTCGGGTCCGAGTCCCTCGAGAAGCTCGTCTTCCAGCGAAAGGAAGAACTGGCAACTGCCGGGGTCCCCTTGGCGGCCGGCGCGGCCGGCGAGCTGACGGTCGATGCGGCGCGCCTCGTGGCGTTCGGTGCCGAGAACGTGCAGGCCGCCTGCTTCGGGCACGGCTGGACCGAGCTTGATGTCGGTGCCGCGACCGGCCATATTCGTTGCGATGGTCACCCTGCCGGGCTGTCCAGCCTGCTCGACGACCTTTGCTTCAAATTCGTGATGGCGGGCATTGAGCACCTGGTGTTCAATGCCGATGGCGTTAAGCTTCTCGCTCAACTTCTCGGACTTTTCGACGGAGCGCGTGCCGATCAGCACCGGACGGCCCTGGTCGCGGAGCCGGGATACATCATCGACCACCGCGTCAAATTTCGCGTCCTCGGTCGGGAAGACACGATCGGGCCATTGCTCGCGAATGCACGGCCGATTCGTCGGCACGCACACGACCCAAATCTTGTACACGCGGCGCAACTCCATCCAGTTCTGCGCCGCGGTGCCGGTCATGCCGGAGAGCTTCTTGTAGAGCCGGAAGTAGCGCTGGAATGTGATCTGCGCCAGGTGATCGGTAGCCTTCGTGATCGGAATGCTTTCCTTTGCCTCAACCGCCTGGTGCAGGCCGTCTCGCCAGTGCCGGTCCGGCTGCCGTCGGCCGGTTCCTTCGTCGATGAGAACGACCTTGTCGTTCTCGATCATGTAATGCTGGTCGCGGCGGAACCGGTAGTGGGCGTGCAGCCCGCGCTCGAGGTGTTCGTGCAGCTTGTCCATCGCGTGCGAATCGGGGCCCGATGGCGGGTTCGAGTAGCGGGCGAGGGTTTTACCCTCCTCCGTCAACTCGATTTTCTGCTTTTTCTCATCAAGGGTGAAATGCTCGTCGCGCCGCATGCCGCGGGCAAGGCGGTCGGCCCATTTGTAGACGATTTGCTCGGGCTCGCTTGCGGGCTGCGGCATGCCGCCGATGATGAGCGGCGTCTTGGCGTCATCGATGAAGATGCTGTCGGCTTCGTCCACGAGGGCGTAATTATGCTCGCGTTGCACACGCGGGTCGAGCGGCCGATTGAATCCGGCGCCATTGGTCGTCCAAGCCGACCAGAACGGCGCCTCCTGGCCTTTGCCGCCGGACATTTTGAGACGGTCGCGGAGAAAATCGAACCCGAACTCCGACGCGGTCCCGTAGGTAATGTCGGAGCGATAGGCCTGAAAGCGATCGTTGTCCGACATCTTTTGCTGCAAGCAGCCTACTGTCAGCCCGAGCGATTGGTGAATCGGTCCAATCCATTCCGCGTCGCGCTTGGCGAGATAATCGTTGACCGTGGTAACGTGGACGCCTTTGCCGGTGAGCCCGTTGAGAAATGCCGGCAGCGAGGCGCACAGCGTCTTGCCTTCGCCGGTCGCCAGTTCCGCAAGGGCGCCGCCGTGCATGACAGCGCCGCCGGCGAGTTGCACGTCAAAGGGCCGCAGCTTGATCGTCCGATACGCCGCCACGCAGACGAGAGCGAACGCCTCAGGCAGAAGCTTTTGCAGCGATTCCCCGCCGCGCGCACGGCCTTTGGTCTGAAGCCCACGCTGTTTCAGCTCCGGATCAGAAAGTTTGCTGAACTCGGCTTCCCAGTAGCGCGTTTGGTCAATGTGAAGGGCGGCGCGTGCCAGCCGCCGTTGCGACGGCGAGCCGAATAACGCCTTCGCGTAAAGCCCGAGACGTGAGCCGAAACGGTTGGCGCTCGCCCGCGGCGGCGCTTCCAGAAGTTGCGGCAATACAGTCGCGCCCGCGGCGGCAGTGGCGGTGTTCAAAGTGCGAAACCTCTTCGGGGAAGCCCGCGCGGGCCGCGCGATGCGATAGGGTCCCGTGTCCCATCGCTCCTCGCGGCCACTCACTGGTCCATCTAGTACAGAATATCAGACGAATGGACCGCGCCGAAGCTTGTTTTCGCACCGTAAATAAAAAAAAGCCGTGCCGACCCGCTGTACCACCTCTCCCATGGCCAGTGCGAATCGGACGGCTTAGTTCTGCGTGAACCTGCCAACGGCGGCGTAAGAAACGCAAAATGCAGGCCAATGCTCAGTTTCGCGCTTACTGACGGTACGGCCGGCGCGTAGATCGTTCGCACGCCATTACTTGTAGATAGGGAGGTTCTGCGGAAAGCGTTCATGAACGCTTCGGCGGAAGTTGGATTTACGCTCACAATTCATGCGAATCATGCTCAGACTGTGAGCGATCCCGCGTGCGAGCCGCGGCGACCTTTTTCGCGAAAAACTGGTTGAGGCCGGCGATGGATGCGATCGAACCCGGCTTTTCCTCTACTCCCGTGCCAGTCTGTCCGAAGATGAATACCGGCAATTTGACCTCGGTTCGCAAGACGCTTATAAAGACTACGGGCGATGACCACAACGGTCGGCCTATCCCTTCTCCGCTGAGGTGCGAGGTTGTACGCGATCTTGGCCCTCTACTGTAGCCGGTCTGTGCGATGCGGCTGTCGTCTGGCGGCCGCTGCGAGTAACCGTGGCTGATCGGCCGCGTTTGCTCTCGCTACGACCGCCCCTCTACTTGTTTTCATTCTTGAGTTTGAACCACCGGCCCCGCCGTCGGCCGAGTCGAGGAGTTTGCGTATGGCTACGGATATTCGTCTCAAGGAAGCGCTGCCCGAAATCACCGAGGCCGTTGTCGCGACGTACACCGAATGCGGCAAGAGCAGCCACCTCGGCCATAAACCGCTCCCCAGCCGCGATGCGGTGGTCGAGATCCTCGGCGACCTCATGGATATTCTCTATCCCGGCTACACGCGGCGGCAAAACCTGCACATGGGGAACGTCGAGTACCACGTAGGCGACTTAATCGACGGACTGCACGACAAGCTGACGACGCAGATTTGCCGAGTCCTACGGCACGAACACGAGGCGGACGCCGCGCCCCTCGACTACGAAGCGCTCGCGCAGCAAAAGGCCGTCGAGATGCTCCGGCGTTTGCCCGACTTGCGGTACATGCTGGAAAAGGACGTGACCGCCGCCTACGTCGGCGATCCCGCGGCGAAGAATTACGCCGAGATCATCTTTTGCTATCCCGGCCTGGAAGCCGTCTCGATCTACCGGATCGCGCATGAATTGTTGCTTCTCGGCGTGCCGCTGATCCCGCGGATGATGACGGAATATGCCCATTCAAAGACAGGGATCGACATCCATCCCGGCGCCCGCATCGGCCACAGTTTCTTCATCGACCACGGCACCGGCGTCGTCATCGGCGAAACCTGCGACATCGGCAATCACGTCAAGCTTTATCAGGGCGTGACGCTCGGCGCTCTTTCCTTTCCACGCGACGCCGCCGGCAACATCATCCGCGGCATGAAGCGGCATCCAACCCTGGAAGATGAGGTCGTGGTGTACGCCAATGCCACGATCCTTGGCGGCGACACGGTCATCGGCCACCACGCCGTGATCGGGTCGAGCGTGTGGCTGACGCATAGCGTGGAACCCTACACCGTCGTGTCGCTGGAGAAACCGTCGCTGCGCATCAAGGGGCCGGACGATCGCCAGGCGTTGTGGGCGTATTCGATTTGACCGCTGCCGCTACCAGCGCACTTGGCAATGCAGCGATACGAACGGACCGTTGCCGACATCCACGCGATTGATCTGGCTGTCGCTGTAATGCTGCCCTTCGAAATAGAACCGGTCGAAGACATAGCCGCCGGAGAGATTCAGGAACACGTGACGGCCGATGGGCGCGATGATGCCGCCGGTCAACCGCTTGTCGTAGTAGAAGAAGCGGTCGTTGTCATCTTCGCGGCGAGCGAGAAAATACCCTTCGTTCATCCAATCGAAGCCGGCATACACACGCACCGGGCCGGCGACGCGGTACGTCGCCCGCGCGTGAACCGTTCGCAGCAGCATGTACGAGAAATCGAGCGTCAGGTCTTCGATCGGGCGATACATGAGCTGGAACGGTAAGCCGATGGTCGCGTGAAAGTTCTCATTCGGTTGGTAGACGAACGCTACACCGGGAATCGGAAACGGCAGCTCACTCGTCGGCGAGTAAGCGAGAGAAAACAGCCAGGCGTAATGGTCGCCTTGCGGAACGCGCAGGAACGCGTTCACGCCGGCGGTCATTTCCTTGATGCTGTGAAACGGCTCGTCGCTGGCGGAGCCGACGCTCACGCCGCCGCCGCTAATCCAGCCGTTGTCGAACTGATGGCGATAGGTCGTGCCGAAGCGGATGTTCCACAATTCGTCGGGAAACGGCTGCCGGGTGGTTGGCAAGATTGCGTTGGTATGAAAGATTTCGCCGCGGAA
Organism: Gemmataceae bacterium; assembly: GCA_041499805.1. Lineage (GTDB taxonomy): Bacteria > Planctomycetota > Planctomycetia > Gemmatales > Gemmataceae > JBGQKZ01. The sequence goes on along the minus strand of JBGQKZ010000001.1, from coordinate 89,296 downwards.
GCCGGCCGTCGCGGTCCATTCATCGGCGCCGCTTTGCCAGATCGGAAACGAGACGGACACATCATGCTCGATGTAACCTAGATTTGTCGGCTGCCCGGCGACGGGCTCGTCCGCAAACCACGTGGCCCGGTACTCCGCGCGCAGCGGCGCGTTGCCGACCGTCGGATTGAGAAACGTCGCGAATCCAGGCAACACGGCGTAACCGTCGGCGGCAGGATCCTTTGCAGCGTCCAGCGACGGGACGGTCGGCGGCAGAACGATCGATTCGGCAAGTTGCTCGGAAGGCGGCGGCGGGGAGCGCGGGTCCGAAACGTCTTCTGCCCGGCCCACGCCGACGGCGATTACCGCGATGCCGAGCGTCGCGATGGACACGGCGCGGTGTCGATGGCGCGTCAACGTACAACTCCTTCTCCCGCGCGGCTTGCCCGGCACCCCTTTGCTTGGCGAAGTCCCACTCAACACGAACGCGGGAAGACTGCCCTATAGCGTGCTTGGCAGGCCGCCTCAAGACCGCTTGAGTTTGCCCCGCTTTGGCGAACCGTCTAACATGCCTGCATTCCCGCAGATTCGATGAAACTTCCAAACACATGGCAACTTTACGCGAGGCGCTGGCGATCGCCTGGCAGGCACACGAAGCCCGCGATTTCGCGCGCGCTGAGCAAGTCTATCGCCAAATCCTTGACGCGGCGCCGCGCCATGCGCAAACGCTCGCGTTGCTCGGCACGACTTTGGCCGCACAAGGAAAATGGAGCGAATCTGCCCCTGCCCTTCGCCAAGCGGTCGCGGTTCGACCTGATTTCTTCGAGGCCCACGTCAACCTTGGCGACGCGCTCTATCGACTGGAGCGGTACGACGAGGCGATCGCCGCCTATCGACGAGCCATCGACATCCGGCCCACGTCCGCCGCCGCGCACAACAATCTCGGCACCGCACTTCGTCAGGCGCGTCAATTCGACGCCGCCGCCGCGAGCTTTCTTCAAGCACTGACCCACGACCCGAACCTGTCCGAACCGCATAACAATCTCGGCTGCCTCTACACCGATTTAGGGCAGCTCAACACGGCGTTGTTGCACCTGGAGCGCGCGATCGGTCTGCGGCCGGCTAATTTCGAGGCAATTACCAACCTGGGCGTATTGCATCTGCGCATGGGAAAGGATGTCGAAGCGCTCGCCGCCTTTGACCGGGCGCTCGTCTTGAATCCCCAACATCCCGAGGCGCGCGCGCAGCGTGCCCAGGTATGGCTTCTCGCTGGCCGCTTCGAGGATGGATGGAAGGAGTACGAATGGCGTTGGCGGTGCAAGGACATGATTCCGCGGCACTTCGCGCAGCCGATGTGGGATGGCTCGCCGCTGGCGGGCCACACGATCCTTATCCACGCGGAGCAGGGCTTGGGCGACATCCTGCATTTCATTCGTTACGCCGCGCTCGCGAAAAATGAAAATGGCACGATAATCGTCGAATGTCCCCGGCCGCTGCTGCCGCTCTTGTCACGTTGTCCGTGGATCGACCGCCTCGTCGAACGCGGCGCAACGCTGCCGACGTTCGACGTGCATGCACCGCTCCAGAGCTTGCCGCGCATTCTGGGCACGACGCTGGCCAACGTGCCGGCGAGCGTGCCGTATCTCTTCGCCGATGAAGAACTCGTCGCGTACTGGCGTCAACGGCTTCAGGCGCTCCGCGGCTTCAACGTCGGCATCGCCTGGCAAGGCAATCCCCAAGGCGACCCGTATCGGCACCGTGCGATACCGCTGCGGGAGTTTTGTCCCTTGGCGCATATCCCAGGCGTGCGCTTGATTAGTTTGCAAAAGGGAGCGGGACGTGAACAGCTCGCCGGCTTGGCCGATCAACTGCCGGTGCTGGATTGGAGCGACGAGATGGACATCAACACTGGCCCGTTTCTCGACACCGCCGCCGTGATGAAAAGCCTCGATTTGGTCATTTCCTCCGACACGTCCGTCGCGCATCTCGCGGGTGCGCTGGCGGTCCCCACGTGGCTGGCGATCTCGACGCACCACGATTGGCGCTGGCTGCGTGGACGCGAGGACAGCCCGTGGTATCCGACGATGCGGCTGTTCCGGCAGCGGGCGTACGGCGAATGGAGCGAAGTTTTTGCCCGAATTTCGAGCGAATTGAGATTAGGCATCGGGAATCAGGCCGCTGATTCCTGATTCCCGGTTTCTGGCCGCCGGCGTCGCCAGCGCCACAGGGCTGCGATGCTTCCAGCGCCGAGGCCGCTCGCCGTTAGAAGAAGCGTGCTTGGTTCGGGATTGTGACGCACGCGAACATACGCCTGAATGTCGCCGCCCACAAAGCCGGTTGGCGTGATCCGCGGCGTCAGGAACTTTTCCATTGCGATCGTGTAAAGATGCGTGCCGAGGTGCAACGATTGCGATGTGCTGCCCGTGAATTCGTTGCTGATTTGCGCGTGGCCGGGCAGGAGACGGCCGTTCGTCAAGAACGCCGGCCCGAAGGCACGGCCGTTGAGCGTGCCGGTGAACGTCAACATGCCCGATTTGTGCGACGCCGCATCGGTGATCTGCACGTTGAGCTTATACGGCGTCGCGGTGAATTCATCGGGATGTCTTTCGAGCGCGGAGCTGAAGATCCACAGATGAGCGGCCATGGTTTCTTTCGAGTTGGCAGTCGTGATGCGCGGCTCGTCGGTGAACGCGATGCCGCCGGTGCCGTCGCCGTCGGAGCGAACCAGGCGCGGTTTCGGCGACCAATCGTAGGTCCAGGTAATGATCTCCACCTTGCCGGCGGTGGTGAAGCTGAGCGCAACGAGGACGGCGAGCGCCCCGACGGGGCAACGCGGACGGATCATGGACGCGGCCCTTCCTGTTCCGAGGGTTGGCGGCGGAGCCGAGCAAGACGTAGGGATTCGATTCGACGGGAGATCGGGGTGGGCCTCTTCGTTACGGATACGCCCACAAAGCCGCGGCATCCTAAGAAGTGACGTGCGCACTGTCAACGCGAAGTGGCGTTGGTCCTTGACTCGGCGGTCGTGCGCGGACACGTGTTTCTTTCGACGACGCGTTCCCAAATGACCGCACTTGACCGCCCTTTCGGGTTCGGGAGTTGGACCGTTTTACGGCAAGACGCGTGCCTGCCGGCATCTGCGTCGGACAAATCGCGTGCGTCAAAAAGGGGGCGTGGTTCAAATCCGGACGATTTGGGTGTCAACTTGGCAGTGGCCGCGCTCGTTTCTTTGCACAAAGAGATGTTTCTTTGCATGTGCCGTGCAAAGAAACTGCCGGTCGTAAGTCCTTACGAGAAACAGTTCTCTGGCGCTGGTGTGCGTTTCTTTGCATTCTTTGCACGCACACACATGTCCCCGGAACATTGCAATGCAACCGCCAAAATGGCAGCCAACACACGGCAGCGGCGCCTCTTCTGAGAACGCGTGTTACCATCGTTTGAACCGTGCCAAAAGGTGGAGCGGTCGAGTGCGCCTAAACGCTTAACCCCGGGAAGGATTCGGCGACGGGCGCCGCCCGCGCAAAAACCCCGGTCGCATGTTCCGTTTACCAGGTGTCTTACTTGTCAATCGGTTCACACCAGACTTTCGCCAGCTCCACCAAAACGCGGACGGCTGCTTCCATTTCTTCCAAGCAGGTCCATTCCAATGGCGAGTGTAGATTGTGTTCGCCGCAAGAAAGGTTCGGCGTCGGCAATCCCAATTCCGTCAAACGCGAGCCATCGGTGCCGCCGCGGACGATGGTGCGTTTCGGTTCGATGCCGGCACGGCGCATGGCTTCGTCCGCGAACGCCAACGCGCGTGGCTCTTTCGCCAGTCCTTCCGCCATGTTGCGATATTGCGGCGACACGAGCACCTTCGTTTGGGCCTGCGCGTATTCCAGCATCAGCGATTTTGCCGCCGCGCGCAGAACGTCCGCCTTCTCGCTTAGCTTGGCCGTGTCGAAATCCCGGAGGAGGATGCGTAGCGCGACTTCACCGACGCCGCCTTCGATGCGATAGGGGTGCAGGAAGCCGTCGCGATCGGCGGTTGTCTCCGGCGACAGCGTTCGCGCCGGCAAGCGATTGAGAAAATCACCCGCCAGGCGCACGGCGTTCAGCATGCGGCCCTTGGCGATGCCGGGGTGGACGTTGACGCCGGTGATGGTCACGACCGCGAGATCGGCGGAAAACGTCTCGCCGTCGATCTCGCCGACGCCGCCGCCGTCGAGCGTGTACGCGACCGTCGCTCCGAGTTTCTTCAAATCGAGATGATCGACGCCGTGGCCGATTTCCTCGTCGCAGGTGAAGCAAATGCGGATCGGGCCGTGAGCGATTTCGGGATGCGCGAACAGAAATTTCGCAGCTTCCATGATAACGGCGACGCCGGATTTATCGTCGGAGCCAAGCAGCGTCGTGCCATCGGTCGTTATGACGGTTTTGCCCTTGCATGCCGCCAAATCGGGATTGTCGGCGACGCGGATGATCTTGCTCGGATCGCCGGGAAGGACGATGTCCTGGCCGTCGTAGTTCGCATGGACGACCGGCTTGACGTTCTTGCCGCTCGTCTCCGGCGACGTGTCAACGTGCGCAATCCAGGCGATTACCGGCGCAGTCTTGCGACCGGTCGCGGGAAGCGTAGCCATGACGATGCCGTGTTCGTTGATCTCCGCGTCCTTCAAACCGACTTCCAGCAATTCGCGCGTCAGCAACCGACCAAGCTCTAACTGGCCCGGCGAGCTGGGATACGTCGCCGCTTTTTCGTCGGCTTGCGTGTCGATGCGGACGTACCGGCAGAAGCGGTCAAGGAGTGAGTTCATGGTTGATTTGTTCTCAGAGTTTCTCGCAAAGGCGCAAAGGACGCCACGAGTTATTTCTTTGCGCCCTTTGCGCCTTTGCGAGAAACGTTTTCCGTCGTAATTCCCGGTACGTCGATCTTCGGGCAGACCGTACTCAACAAGCAGCCCTCGCAGTTTGGTTTCCGGGCGAAACAAACCTGCCGGCCGTGAAAGATCGTGCGGTGGCTGAAGATCGTCCAGTCCTTGCTTGGAATGATCTCCATCAAATCGCGCTCAATCTTGACCGGGTCAACGTGTTTCGTCAGCCCAAGCCGCCGGCTCAAGCGTTGCACGTGCGTGTCGACCGTGATGCCCGGCACGCCGAAGGCATCACCCAGAATCACATTCGCCGTCTTCCGCCCCACGCCGGGCAGGTGGACCAGTTCCTCCATCGTCCCCGGCACGTCGCCCCCGTGTTCTTCCACGATCTTCTTGCAGCACGCGATGATGTTCTTCGCCTTGTTGCGAAAGAAGCCGGTGGATTGGATCATTTTCTCCAACTCCGCGGGCTCGGCCGTCGCGAACGCGACGGCGTCGGGGTAACGCTTGAAGAGCGCAGGCGTCACCATGTTCACACGCACGTCGATGCACTGCGCCGAGAGGATCGTCGCGATCAACAGTTGCAGCGGATTATCGTGATGGAGCGCGCAATGGGCGTCGGGATAGACCTTAGCAAGACGCTTGAGGATTTCCCGTGTGCGCTTTTTGAGCGGATCGGAATTCTTCATGCGGAGCATACTATCAGGCGTCCGCACGACCGAGAAGATGCCGCAGCGCGAGACGCATCATCCGGCACATTTTGCCCCGCGCGTGGTTGAGTGCTAGGATTTTGCGTCAGCGCCTACCACGGAGAATGCCGTGCCCGCGGAACAGCTTGGGTTCATGATTGGATCAATAGTCGGCGCCCTGTTCGCGGGGCTTATCTGTGGCGCCCTGCCGCTGTATGTAGCGGAGAAGCGGGGACGCAAAGGGGTCGGCGCTTTTGCGCTCATCGTGTGTGTCTTTTCGGCACTGTTTCTCGGCTGCTTTCTCGCCGTGCCGGTAGCGTTGATGTTCACATGCTTTTTCCTCGCCATCGGCCGGCCGGAGCGCGGCGTGCAGGTGAAAGAAACGCCCAAGCCGCGGTACGACGACGGTGTACGCGGATTGGTGGTCAGTACGGAAACGTCGCATTCATCGGCGCCGTCGCCAATTCAATCAAGAACGTCCCCAACCGCTCGCTGACCACGTCCATTACCTTCCGCCCCTTTTCCGCCGTCGCCTTGTGCGGATTGCCAATTCCCGTGTTCGTCGTCGCCAAGTGCCATGGCCGTGTGATGCTGATCCAGCCGCGGTTGATGGCGTCGAACTTCGTCGGCCGTTGCGTGCCGTCGTCGGCCAGCTCCATGTGCATGAAGTCGGGGAAGAACGCGAGGCCGAGGCTCGATTCCATTTCGTCGGCGTGCTCGCCTTGTTCGGCGCAAACCTCGCGGATCACGTCGCCGACCATGCGCCACCAGTCGCAGACGCAGAGGAAGACGCCGGTGCGGTGGTGCAACTCGCGCGTGAGCGGCTTCAACTCGTTGCCGCCGTGGCCGTTGAGGAGGACCAACTTCTTGACGCCTTGTCGTTCCATGGCGTCGGTGAGATCGGTGAGGACGGCGAGGAGCGTTGTCGGCGTCACGCTGCACGCGAGAGCGCCGGGAACTTTCAGGTGATTCGTGTTCACGCCGAACGGCATCGCGGGGAGGAGGATGACTTTCGCGCCCGCCTTGTAGGCGCGTTCACAGGCCCGGCGGCCGGCTTCCTCCACTTCGAAGACGTCAGTGCCGTAGGGCATGTGAAGGTTGTGCGGCTCGGTGGCGCCGAAGGGTAGGACGGCAACCTCCCATTTTTGGGATTTGACGAAAGCGTGGGTTTGTTCAGCGAGGATCCAGTCGGACATGAGCAGAATACCTTTCGACTTCGCGCGAGATTGCGAACGCCGCGCGATAATCAATCGATATCAATCGCCAATGAACTTTAGATAACGATGCGTACGATCCGGGCACTGTCTCAAGAAGGTCAAGAGTGACTTGGCTTGATGGGCAACCTCGTCGCCAGCTCGCGCCAATCGTGCCAATTCGTCCTCAAGCACGGGGACCTGCGCTGCGTTGAACGTCGTATCTCCGTAGGGATCGACGAAACGCAGGCAGGCCGAGCCGTCCGACGCGCGATCAAGCAGTCGGCCGTCAATCAATGGACCTTCGTAGCGTCGGAGGCTCGCACCGCGTTCATCTTGCCATTCGACGTCGATTGCCATCTGGATTAGGAACCTCCGGTTACCCCGCGACGCCTTCCGCCGGGTCTTTCCCGTTGACCCACGCGCCGCCGAGCTTTTGATAATCTTCCGGCGTCAACGAGCTGCCCGCATCGCCGCCCGTCCAGCCGGCAATCTGGTTGGATTTGCCGTGCTGCTTGCTCCGGGCTTCCCACTTCGAGGCCCACGTGCTGTTTGCCGGATGCGTCTTGCGGGCTTCCTTGTCCCAGAAGAGTGCCGTGCCTTCGCGGTAACTCTGAACGCCCATCGCCACGGTGGTGAACGCGGCGGCGCCCAGTTCTGGCGTGCTGAGGGTCGCGCGGTTGCCGGAGCGGACGCATTCGAGGAAGTTGTCCCACAGTTCCGGCGTGGTGTCTTTGTTCGGGCAGGCGGCCAGCAGTTCGCCACCGCCGCCTTCGTTGCCGACCTTGGGCCGGCCGGGGCCGCCGGATGCGTTCTGCGGCAGGACTTCGTAGCCCATCTTGTTGTCGCGGACGCCGAACTTCACGGTGGCGTTCTTCCCGCGGATGACTTCGTCGATGGCGTAGTCGTTGATCATCGTCGCCATGACGAGGAGCTGGCAACCCTCCTCGTAGTCGGCGACGATGGCGGAGACGTCGGGCACGTCGCGGCCGTCGTATTCGAGATAGAGGCCGCCGCCGCCGACCACGCGGGCGGGGTATTTCACGCCCATCGCCGAGATCATGTGCGTCGTCTGGTGGACGAAGAGGTCGGTGAACATGCCGCCGCCGAACGGCCAGTAACAGCGCCATTGGGCGAACACCGCGCGGTCGAACGGCATCTTCGGGCCGAGGGCGACGTTGGGGAAGATGTTGAAATCATGGCCGAGGAACATGTCCCAATCGACCGTTTTCGGCGTCATCTCCTTCCACAGGCGGTAATAGCGCCACTGGCCCATCGTCGAGTTGCGGTAGTAGCTGGTCTGGGCCTGGCAGACGTGGCCGATGCCGCCTTTTTGGATCATTTCGTGCGCATGGCGCCAGCGCGGCTCGGCCATCGACTGCACGCCGACGGTCATCACGCGGTTGTATTTCTGCATCGCATCGACGACGGCGTGGGCCTCGTCGATGGTCTTGGTCATCGGCTTTTCACAGTAGACGTGCTTGCCCGCGGCGGCGGCGTCGATCGACACCTTGGCGTGCCAATGGTCCGGAGTGGCGCAAACGACCACATCGACGTCCTTCAGGTCGAGCAGTCGGCGGTAATCCTTGACGACGTGTTGTTTGTCGTCGGGATTGAGGCCGACTTTTTTCGCCGAGGGGTAGAGGCCTTGCAGGTAAGTCCTTTCACGACCGCCGGACGTGTATTTCGTTTCTAGGCCGTCCCATACGTCGCAGCAGGCGACGGCGGCGACCCCTTTATTCTGCTTGACGAGGTTGTTGACGATGTCGAGGTGCGCCTGGCAGCGGCCGCCGACGCCGACGAAGCCGATGCCGATGCGGTCATTCGCGCCGAGCACGCGGCTCGCGCTGGCGGCGGTCAGCGACAACGCGGCCCCGGCAGCGGCGGATGATTTCAGGAAATTGCGGCGATTGACACCTTTCTTCGTCATGGAGAGTTCCTCCCGTGTAAGAATAGGCAGCGCGTCGCGGCGTTTCGGGCCGCGGTGATGGCGAGTGATTGGGGTTCAAGATAGCAGACGAATCGGGCGATTGCCACAATCTCGCCGACTTCGCACGCGATTTCGTTTGCGGTCAACCGGGCTCGTCGCTAAGTTGGCCCTAAAGACCCCTACACAATCCGCTTTGTCGAGGAGGAATGTCATGCCCGATGGAGGAATCGCTTCCGGCTTGGGTGTCGGCACGGTGCTGTTCGTCGTGCTCGCTTTCCTCACCGTCCTGTTGGCGCAAAAGCTGGAAAATCGGCTTATTCTCTTGGGCCTACTGGCCGCGGTGTTGGGGTTGCTCTATGGCTGGTTGGGCGGTTACCACGTGGGTGTGGCCCGCGGCGACGTGAGCATGAGCGTGGGAATCGGCGGTGTTGCGGGGACCATGATGAAAATTGGACTTGTGCTCGTGCTCGGCGGCGTTGTGGTGGGAATTCTCGGGAGGTGGCCCGCCGCCGTGACGCCTGTCGTTCCGGCAAATCGGGAGGAGGCGCCGCGTGTGTAATTCATTCCCGCGTTGGCTGCGCGTTTTCGGGCTGCTGCTGGTGTTGCTTTTCGTTTATCTGATTGTTTTCCCGGACGACATTCCAGCGCTAATCGCCCCGCTGGAACGAGTGTTCGGGCTGACGGGCGCGGTGGCGTTCGGCGCTTACATGGTCATCGCAGTCGCGATCTTTAGTTGGGCGATCGTACGGGCTTGGCGGCGCGTTTGATCGCTGCGTCGCTGCGGGGGACTCATCCTTTGGTTAGAGGATAGCCCTTCTTTCGCCAATCGCGGATGCCGCCGTCCATCGAGTACACGTTTGTGTATCCCATCTTTTGCAGGTTGTCCGCCGCCAGCGCCGAGCGAAAGCCGCCGCCGCAGTAGAGGACGAGCTCGGTAGACGTGTCGGGGAAGAGTTTTTCGACATCGCGTTCCAGGACGCCGCGGCCCAGATATTCCGCGCCGGCGACGTGGTCCTTGGCCCATTCGCTTTCCTCACGCACGTCGATCAGATGAAACTTCTCGCCGCGATCCTGCTTCGCTTTCACCTGATCGACCGTCAACTCGCGGATGCGCGCTTTGGCGTCTTGGACGAGCTGGAGGAAACGCGGGGGGTGTTGTGCGGCCATGATCGTGATCTCCGTATAGCGCAACCGGGCGTTTGGGCGGTGCAGTTGTGAATTGGGCCCATCGAGATTATAGTTACCAGTGCGAACCGCACAGCGGTTTGGAAGCGCACGGGGCGTCCGCGGACCAACATCGCGAGGTTTCCCATGACGACGAACACGAATGGGCAGTTCACCAAGCTGCTGTCTGAGTACACAGCGGAGCAGAAGAAACAATTGCTTCTCGAATTGGTGCGCGATTTGGTCAAGAGCGACCCGGAGCGCACCGTATTCGGTGTCATGGATGCATCGGAAACGGTGTACGGCTATGTCGTACCTGCTGCCAAGCCGGGGGAAATGCCCGCGGACGAGAACTCGCTTGAGTTCTATCTTGAGCTTCGTCGCCGTGACGAGGAGGAAGAGGACGTATTGATTATCGCAGAATGAATCACTTGCTACGCTCAATGCTCGGGATTCGCAGCGACGCGGCGAATGTGTCTCAACCCCGCATAACGATCATCCAAAGGCCGCAGCTTGTAAAAGACTTCCAACTGCCCGCGAGTCAGTTTCCGAAACGTTCGATCCCACGCATAGCCCTCTCCTTTCAATTGAGCATTCTCACGAAGCTCGACGCGCGTAAGGTAGTCGTAAGTGAGTTGAAGACGCGGCCGGTCTTGAGCCGTCGCTTGCTGCAAAATGTTTTCGATGTCTCTCCGAACGGATTTCCCAATGCCGAGCGAAAAAATCATGACGGATCGCCTTTCGTAGCTCGGAGTGCATGCAAATAAAAGTGCGGACTACAGTACCCCCAGCAACAACTCCGTCACCATCTGATCCAACCGCTCATACGGCAGCCGCCGGCTCGTCAGGGCGTCCACGTTGAACGGCATCTCCTTCAGCTTCTTCACCTGTTCCTTGCTGTACTTCGCGAAGTAGCCGCGGAGGGTCGGACTGGCACTGTGAATCTCCTTGATAAGGTCCTGGATTTCCTTGTTCTCGTTGAACAGCCGCACTTTCTCCTTCATGATCTTGAACGTGCGCATGTTGCGATCGACGAAGTCCCACGGGTCGGACTCGGTGCGGTAGGGGTGGCAATCGAAGCCGATGGTGCCTTCATATTTGTGATCGAGCAACAGCTTGGTCGTGAAGAACGCTTCTTTCAAATCGTCGCTGCCGAAGCTCAAGTCCTGATCGAAACGGAGCGGCTTTTGACCGTTCAGGTGTACGTCGAGCAATTTGCCGGCGTCGAGCGCCTGGGCGAACTCATGGTACGGGTTCAAGCCGGCCATCTTGATGTGGGCGGTTTCCGGGTTGATGCCGCACATGTCGGGATGGTCGAGCGTGGCGATGAACGCGAGGACGCTGCCGACCGTCGGGAGGTAGAGGTCGCCGCGCGGCTCGTTCGGCTTCGGCTCGATGGAGAACTTGATGTCGTAACCTTGCGACAGAACGTATTCGCACAGGAAGTTCAGCGAGTCGCGGAACCAACTGCCGGCTTCGACCGGGTCCTTGCTGGCGTCCACCTCGACACCTTCGCGGCCGCCCCAAAAGACGAAGACTTGCGTGCCCAATTCGGCGGCGATGTCAAGGCAGTTCATCACCTTTTGCGTGGCGTAAGCGCGGATCGCCGGGTCGGTGCTGGTGAAGGCGCCGTCCTTGAAAACCGGGTGGAAGAAAAGGTTCGTTGTCGCCATCGTGGCCTTGATTCCCCAGTCGCCGAGAGACTTTTTGAGGTCGCGGAGAATCTGATCGCGCTGCGACGCCGAGGCGCCGAAGGGGATGATGTCGTTGTCGTGGAATTCGAAGCCGTAGCAGTTGCGCTGGGCCAGGCCTTTGACGCATTCAAGAGCCGGCAACTCGGGCCGTGTGACGTCGCCGAAGGGATCCCGGCCGCGGTTTTGCAGGCACCAGATGCCGAAGGCGAATTTGTCTTCTTTCGTCGGAGCGTAGAAGTGCGATGGCATGGCGGGTCTCTCTGGGTCAGGGTTGAGGGTCGGCGGGTATTGCGGGCTCGCTCACGCGTTGCAGCAGCTCGGCCTTGCGGAAACGACGCAGCACGGCCCATGTTTCTAGTGCTTCGAGAAACAAAACCAGTCCGAGCAGCGCGGGCACGTATTTCCACACGTACAAGGAATACGGGGCGCCGAAAACGTGCGTATACGTTTTCTTGATGACGATCTCGCCCGTCGGCGATTCGGTCGTTCGCGTTAGCACGTCCACGGGCGGCAAATCCGTGGGTGTTTGCCAGCCGCGCAGAACGAGCCAGACGATGAGTACAACCAACAGGAGTGCGACGCCCGTAGCCTGCATCGTCAAGTACGTGCGCCTCTTCATCGGCACGAGGCCGTAGATTTTGATGCGAACGGGTTGCATCGCTCTCTCCCCCACTCAACGGGAGGCCCCGGCGAGCGCCGGCTTCGTCTCCTTCACCGCCTGGAAAATTGCCTGCATGAACGCCGGGAGATCATCGGGCTTCCGGCTCGTTATCAAGTTTCCGTCGCGCACCACTTCGGCGTCCGTGTACTTGGCGCCGGCGTTCGACACGTCATCTTTGATCGCGAAGAAACACGTCGCTTTCTTGCCTTTTAACGCTTGCGTGGAGCAGAGCACCCACGGGCCGTGGCAGATGGCGGCGACGATCTTGCCTGCTTCGGCCATGTTGCTGGTGAAGCGAATCATCGCTTCATTGCGGCGGATGAAGTCGGGGGCGAACCCGCCGGGGATGACGAGGATGTCGAAGTCGTCGGGCGACACGTCCTTGGCCGCCTTGTCGCTCTTGGCGGGGTAGCCGAGTTTGCTCGGATAGGTGACGCCGGCTTCCGGGCCGACGAATGAAACTTTGCAGCCCGCTTCCTTGAAACGGTAATAGGGATACCAGACCTCGAGTTCCTGGTATTGCTGTTCAACGAGGATGGCGGCGCGTTTGTTGTGCAGGTCCATGTCATCACTCCATGAGAAAAGGAGCCGTCGATGGGGGGATTTTACCCGTTCTCCCGGTACCATGCTATCGTCTGCTTCATTCCTTCATCGAAGGAGACGCGCGGTTGATAGCCGAGCTCGCGTTTCGCCTTTTCGATGCTGAATTCGAGGTTTAGGCCGAGGAGCTTCACGCGCGCTTGGGTGAGCAGAGGCGGATTCGGTGCGTTATTGCGGCGGGCGCGCTTTTCCATGCGGTTGGCAAGGAATTTCGCGAGCCAGAGCGGCGGGCCAAGAAGACGCGGGCGCGGCTGGCCGACGCCGTCGGCGATGGTTTCGATGAAGCGGCGTTTGGAGACATATTCGCCATCGGTCAGGTTGAAAACCTGACCTGCGGCTTGCGGCTTTTCCAGGGCAAGGAGGATGGCATCGACGAGATTGCCGACGTAAATCGTGTTCATCGCCGGCTTGCCGCGGCTGCCGAGATAGCGGACGCGGCGCGCACGCAGGTTTTCGACAATCTTCGGCAATACGGTGCGGTCGCGCGGACCGTAGATGAAACCGGGCCGGACCACAACGACGGGCACGGCGTACTTGCGGTAGTATTCGAGGGCCAGTTTCTCGGATTCAACTTTTGTTTGCGTGTAGCCGTCCATGTGCTGTTCGGGCAGCGGCTCGCTTTCATCGGTGCCGTAATGATGGCGGGCTTCATATACGCCGAGGCTGCTGACGTGGATGAAACGTTGGAGCGGCTTTCCTCTACACGCCTCCAAGAGTCCGCGCAAGCCGTCAACGTTCACGGCGCGATACTCTTCGACAGGACCCCAGTCACCGACTTTGGCGGCACAGTTGATGACGGCGTCGGCGCCGTCCACCGCCTGGCGCATGACATCGGGATCGGTGAAGTCGCCGCGGTAGAGCGTTGCGTTTAGTTTTTCCAGCAACGTGGTGTCGCTGGAATTGCGGACAACGGCGCGGACTGCCATGCCGCGTGCGACACACGCCTCCGCGACGTGGCCGCCGACGAAACCTGTCGCGCCGGTGATAAGACAAGGGGAGGGCATGTCTACATACCGAACGTAGGGAAGGGTGGTACGCGCGCTCCATGACACCATTCAACACGCGGAGCGAGTTGACCACTTTGGCGTTGCGTGGGTACTTCCTTTTTGCGGAGCAGAACGCGAAATGACAAGAGGGACGCGGGCGGACACGTCGCCTTAACGCGAGCTCGTCGCCGGCTCCGCGGGCGGCGCCGCGTTCAACCGCAGTTTGCGACGGCAGTGGGGGCACGGTGTGGATTGATTTGGCGTTACGCCGGGAAGATCAAAGGATTGGAAGCATGCAGGGCAGGTGCATTCATAGGCTTCGGTCAAGCGTTCTTTGCCGAACAACCGTTGCAGCGCCGTCCCGCGCCGAACGGTGTGCGTGGCCGTAGCCCGCAGGGGAGAATTGGCGAAATCTTCGAGGCCGATGAAGCGCACCTTGCCGTCGCCGCACCCCAGCGCGAGCCGGCTTTCGGTGAGATCGACATCGACGCTCAGAACGGCCAATCGGGTGACAAGATCCGTTTGGATTTCAAGATTGGGCAGCGCGTGGAGAGCGATGCGGCCGTTGGAATCGACGGTCAGCAGCCATTCGCCGCCGCCGACGAATACGCAGGCGCGCACCTCGGCAGGGAGAGCGCGCGAACGCTCTTCCTTGCCGTTGAACAGGTCCCACAGTTTAAGGATGCCGTCGCGTCCGCCCGTGACGGCCCAGTTCCCGTCCGGCGATACCGCGGCGGACAACACGCGGTCTTCGTGCCCGTTAAGCACATGGACCGGCTTCGCCAGGGACACATCCCAAACGCGGACGGACGAGTCAAACGCCCAGGAGACAAGCCGATCCCCGTCCGGCGTGAAGGTGCAGCCGGTGACGCAGTCTTCATGGCCGGTGAAGTTGCGGCTCGCGCGGTCGCGCGAGAGGTTCCACAACCGAATATGCCGATCCCACGCGGCCGTGACCAACGTGACGCCGTCCGGCGCGTATTGGAGCGCGGAGATCGGTCGCGTATGGGCGAGAAAAGTTGTGACTTGCTGCTGGGAGACGCAATCCCAAAACGAGAGCAGGCCGTCGAGCGTTCCCGCCAACCATTGCTGGCCGTTGGGCGTCACGGCGCATGCCGAAACCGGCTTGTCGCTGACGCGAAAAGCGGTGATCTGGGTGCTGCTTTCGGCGTCCCACAGGCGCAGGTGCCCGTCCCACCCGCCCGACAAAACAAACATGCCGTCGGGCGTGAACCGACAGGTCAGCACTTCGCCGTTGTGTCCGCCCGCGTTGGGGCCGTCTGCAAGCAAGCGCATGCTCGGCACGACTGCGTCTCCCGCTCCTCGACTAAACATACGTGCGCCCTTCCCAAGGCGCACGGGCATTCCACGCATCCCACCCGCCGTCTACGGAAACATAGCTTGCTTTCCCGACCCGTGCGGTTCAGTTTTTGCGCTTGCGGCCGAAGATTCGTCGGAGTCCGCAAACATGGGGCGGTAAGCGGCGCAAACGGCGCGGAACACGCATGCCGAACCACGGCTTGACAGTGGGAAGCGCATTGACTATCGCTCTCCCTCCATTTGCGTGCCGCCTCGAATAAGGGTTTTCCCCCCTTGCCGAGCGGCTCGACAGACCCAGGGACCATGCAATGAACAGGCTGATCCGCGCTTTCTCCCCGGTGCGGCTGACGGCCGGGGCGCTGGCCGGTTTTCTTGTCTGCGCCGCGCTGCTGGCCCAAGCGCCAACGGGCAAAATCATCGTTGAAGACGTGCGCGTGCAGGGCAACCGCCTCGTGCCGGCTCAGGAGATCGTTAACCAGCTGAAGACGCGGCCGGGTTCGGAATACGCGCAGTCCACGGTCGAGGAGGACATCCGCCAGCTCTTCGCCACGAAGAAATTCGGCAACGTGCAGGCGCAGAAGCAAGTCAGCGGTGAAAACAAGGTCATCGTCTATTTCAGCGTCGTCGAATATCCAAGCTTGATTCAGGACATCGTCTACAACGGCGCCAAGCATTTCAAAAAGGATGAGTTGAACACGATCACCGGCCTGCGCAAAGGCACGCCGCTCAATCCAATCGCCAACCAGATGGCGTGTCAGGCAATCGTCCGCCGTTACAACGAGGAAGGCCGGCCGTTCTCGAATTGTGATCTCGCCGAAGGGGGCAAAGCCGGCGACACCCGCGTCGTCTTCAACATCACGGAAGGGCCGAAGGTAAAAATCAAAGGCATCGAATGCGTCGGCAACACGTTCGTCAGCACGCCGGTGCTGAAGACGCACGTGAAGTCCTCGTCCGGCTTGTTCGGCGTCTTCGGCAGCGACTACAACCCGTTCCTCGCGACGCTCGATGAACAAAGCCTGATTGAATACTACAAGACATACGGCTTTCACGACGTAAAGGTGAAGCTCGAGCCGCGCTGGGCGCCCGACAGCCAGTCGGTGACGCTTGTCTACCACATCGACGAAGGGCAGCGCTACAAAGTCGCCGGCATCAGCCTGGAAGGCGTCAAAGCGTTCCCGAAGGAAGCGATTGAACGCATTCCAAGGACGCGCGCGGGCCAGTTTCTGAACCAGCAAAAGGTCGAATCCGACAGCAAGAACATCGGCGACTATTACGGCCACTCCGGACGCAATACGGTAGTGCGCGCGGAGTATTTCTATCCGGCCGACGACCCCGGCACCGTGCAGGTGCAGTACCAGGTAATGGAACGGCCGCCGGCGCGTGTCGGCGACATCGTCATCGTCGGCAACGATGTCACGCGGCAGAGCGTCATTCTGCGCTCCATCGAGCTCTATCCCGGTCAAATTCTCAGCTACCCGAACATGCGCATGTCCGAAAACAACCTGAAGCGTCTCGGTATCTTTGATCCGGACGTGCCGCCGCGCATCTACGTCGAAAATCCCGACGACGACAACGAATTCAAAAAGGTGATCGTCGACCTCCGCGAGACGCACACGGGCAGCCTGGTATTCGGCGTCGGCGTGAACTCGGACGCGGGTCTGACGGGCAGCATTGTGCTCAACGAGCGGAACTTCGACATCACGCGCCCGCCGACCAGCTTCGCGGACTTCCTGGAAGGCCGGGCGTTCCGTGGCGGCGACCAGGAGTTCCGCGCCGAGGCCGTGCCGGGCATCTATTTCCAGCGCTACACCGTGTCGTTGCGCGAGCCTTCGCTGTTCGATTCGAAATACTCCCTGGAAACCGGGGCGTACTACTACGATCGTCTGTACAACGAGTACACCGAAACACGCCTCGGCGGCCGCGTCGCCCTGGGGCGCCGGTTGAATCAATACTGGCAAGCGTCCGTCGCCCTGCGGGTTGAGGACGTCAGCGTTCACAACGTCTTGCCGTTCGCCCCGCAGGATTTCCAGAACGTGATCGGCGACAACTTCGCGTTCGGCATTCGGCCGACGATCGTGCGCGACAGTCGCGATTCCTTCCTCCGGCCGACCGAGGGCAACCGCTTCGAGGCCTCGGTCGAACAAGTGTTGGGCGACTTCACCTATCCGATTGTGAACGTCGAGGACAATCAGTATTGGACGACCTATCAGCGCGCCGACGGCAGCGGCCGGCACGTGCTGGCGTTCCACTCGCAGGTTGGCTGGGCGGGGGCCAATACGCCGGTTTACGATCGCTTCTACGCCGGCGGCTATCGCAGTCTGCGCGGGTTTGAGTTCCGCGGCGTCGGCCCCGACGCTTTCAATTACAAGCTGGGCGGCGACTTCATGCTGCTCAGCAGTCTTGAATACAGCATCCCGCTCGTGGCCAACGAAGCCTTGCAATTCGTAACGTTTGTGGACTCCGGCACAGTGGAACGGCGGCTGGAAATGAAAGACTACCGCGTGTCGGCGGGCGTCGGCCTCCGCATCGCCGTGCCCATGCTCGGGCCGGTGCCGATCGCGCTGGATCTGGGCTTCCCGATCGTGAAGGGCCCCGGCGACAACGAGCAAGTGTTCAGCTTCTGGCTCGGCTTCTTCCGCTAATCGACGATGTACGGCATCATCACTTCCGGCCGGGTCCGGAGCCACGGGTACGGCTTGCCGTTGTAAAGATAAAACCCGTCCGCCGGCGGCACGTAAATCACGCGCGGCCGAAAGCGGCCAAAGCGGTCCACGCCGTAGTTCTGCCACACCTCCAGCGGGTTCGGCAGCGGATACGACACCAGCAGTGAAGTGTCAAGCACGCGCGGCGGCGGCAAGGGCTCGCCGGCCGCGGCGCTTCCGATTCCCAGCAAGCAGAAGCAGCACAAGAGACGTGTCATCGATGAAGTCTCGAACGGTGACTTCGAGGGTTGGTCTGTGTCCCAGCGTAACGCCGCCGCGAGTGCGTGACCATCGCACCGCCACGCTGACCGCATGAACGGTCACCCGAAAGGTTCACGCCATCGCTACAATCCGCAAAACCGGAAACGCGGCGAGCCCTCTCCCAAGGTCGGAGAAGGCTCGTCGCTGATCTGCGCAATCACAACGGATTACCGATCGTTCTTCTTCTTGTCGTTCTTGATGAGCAGCGTCCGGTCGTCGTTCTTGACCGGAGCGCGTTTCGTCTCGTCGCCGTAGGCCGCATAGGTGTACTTCGGCGCTTTCGCGGGCGCGGAGATCAAGCGCCCATCGGGCGGCAGCGCACGCGTCGGCACGCCTGCGGGGGCCGGGTCGGCGGAGGGGAGTGGCACGGGGAAACGCGGCCCGCCGTCGTAGTCGAAGGTTCCGCCCTGTGCGCCGGGCGTTGGCACGGGACGCGGCGGCGGTAAGTCGGACGCCGGCGGCGGCGGCAACGTGAGGGAACGCGGCGCGACGGCCGCCAACGAGCGGGGCGCCACGTTGACGCTCAACCCAATGCGCGGCAACGCGAGACTGAACCCGACAGGGGGCGGCGGCGCGACGTACACCGGCGCGGGCACACTGTAGACCACGGGCGGCGGACTGTAGACGACCGCCGGCGGATAGTAGTACGAGTACGACGGCACATAGCCGTAGCTGAACGCATACGTCCGCGGGTAGTACGCGAACGCGTGCGGGTAGTAGTAAGGCCGATAGTAAGAGTGCCGGTAAAAATGGACCGGTACATCGTCAACACCACCGCCGAAGCTGGCGGTCGCGGTCGGCGCGGCGCCCTTGTTGAAGAAAAGCTTGGTTGTGTCATCGGCCCGCGCCGGCGTGCAGCAAGCCGCCGCGAGCACCGCGATGGCCGTCACCTGTAAACCTCTGCGAAGCATGGCCATGCCCTCCTCTTTGGGGTGCAAGAATTCCTTACGCGTTCCCGACCACTCCAGACCGGGCTCGGCGTCCGTCCGCTGGCATGGAGAACGGTCCTATTGTAATGGACGATGGAGCAGCGTCAAATAATCGACCGCCTGCGCCGTTCGCGGTTTAGCGTGCCTGTTTTGCAAAGCCATACGCGGCGACTCAGCTTGGCAAGCGCCGCGGAAAAAGCGCGGCGACCACCTCGGTCGTTCGTTCCATCGCAACTTTGAGAAACGCACGCCCCTTTTCCGCGCTCGCAAGCTCGGGATAACCCACGGCGCCGTGATCCGTCTTCTGCTTCATATCCTCGCAAAGATACAGGCCACGGAGTTCCGGTTCGTCAAGCGGTGGGTCGTTCCGTATCTCCTCACGCCGCACCAAATCCGGTCGTAGCGCCAGCACCATCGACGTCTCAAACTCGCAGGCGTGTCCCATCGCCTTTCGCGGCCCTTCGGCGAGCGCCGCAAGCTCTTTCGCGGCGAGGTCCCAGTAAGAAGCGGCGGCGAGTTGGCGATCTTGGTATCGACCTTGGAGCCGGCGCAGCGCAACCTGCATCGTGTCGATGTTGCCGCCGTGTCCGTTGAGGATCAAGGCGCGCAAAAAACCGTCGTCGAGCAATGGCGTGAGCAAGTCGCAGAGCATGTCGATGTGCGTGTCAACTTCCGCGGAGAGCGTGCCCCCGAAGCGAACGTGATGCGAGCTGGCGCCAAACCAAAGCGTCGGCAAAAGCAGCACTTGCTTCGACAAGCGCTGCTCCACGCCTTCCGCGACCGCGGTGACGAGAATGGTGTCGGTAAATACGGGCAGGTGGCGGCTATGCTGCTCGCAAGCCGCGATCGGGGCAACCACGATCACGCCGGCACGATCCACGCCGCGGATTTGTGGGGCGGTCATGTCCTGGAAACGCATGCGCCAATCCACCTGTAGGAGGAGTTAGCCGAGCGGCAGGAGATAATCTACCTCCCCGTCCCGCGAGGCGGCTACCATGTGGAGCCCTCGCTCCGCGAGGGCCGGATAATTCTCGCCTGCCGCTGGCCGAACGCCGCGGCTACGAAACCCACCCATAACCACCGTTAACCACCGGAAAATCAAAAAGGTCTCAAAACGGTGGTTATGCGTAGGTTAAGTCTCAACAAGAGGTTACGTTGACAAATTACTGAGAAACCGACCAAGCGTCCCAATTTATGACCTCGAAGTTCTTGTTCCACAGAGATTTGTTTGCTCACTGCCCCGTTTTCCGGGTTTGGCCCTCTCCAGCAGACGCACGTGGATAGTATACATAAATACCCTGAGAGATTCCAGCTCAATATCTTCTCGAGGGTCTTGGGCGAGCGGCAGGAGGCGGCTACCATGTGGAGCCCTCGCTCCGCGAGGGCCGGGTAAATTCTCGTGTGCCGCTCGCCTTACGGCACGTTGAACGCAGCCTTGAGGGAGGCCAGCGCCTCTTCGCCGCGCGGCCGATCGACGACGGCGCTGACGCGCACCTCGCTGGTGTTGATCATGCTGATGTTGATGCCGCGCTCGGCCAGCGCGCCGAACATGCGCCGGGCGACGCCGGTGTGGGTCCGCATGCCGACGCCGAGCACAAACAATTTGGCGATGTCCGGATCGGCGACGACGCGACTGCGCGCATTGGCGCTGCGGGCCGCGTCTTGCGTCAATTGCAACGCCTTCGCGAGATCATCGCGCGGCACGCTGAATGACAATTCGGCCTGGCCGGCGCTGGTGCCGTTGAGCACGATCATATCGACGACGATGCCGCCGCCGGCGACCGCCTGGAACACGCGCGAACAGCTACCGGGCTTGTCGGGCAGGTCGAAAATCGTGATGCGGCCCTGATCGGTATTCAAGAGCACGTCGCTGACGACGATCTCCTCCATGCTGGAAAGCTGCTGCGCGATGGCGTCAGGAATCAGGAAGCGGGAGTCCGGAAGCGGGCGAACCTGATCCCTGATTGCCGATTCCCGATTCCTACTTCCGGCCGGCCGCGGCTCGTGCAAGCGGAAGGCCTGGTGTACCGCGCGCAGGGCCCGGGTTCCTTCCGCCTTATCGACGAGCGCCGAAATCTTGATGTCGCCCGTCGTAATCATTTTCATGTTGATCTGCTCGGCGGCGAGCGCGGCGAACATGCGCTCGGCAACGCCGGTGTGCGTGCGCATGCCGGCGCCGACGACAGAGACCTTGCTGACGTTATCTTCATGTTCGACGGTTGCGCCCAACTCGGCCGCAAGCGGCCGCAACACCGCCAGCGTCGCGGGCAGCTCGTTGGCCAGCACGGTGAAGCCGATCGCCGCCTTGCCGTTGCTGCCGACGTTCTGGGCGATCATGTCCACGACGATGTTGTGCTCGGCCATCGCCGCGAAAACGCGGTGGCTCACGCCCGGCTTGTCCGGCACGCCGTCGAGCTTGATGCGCGATTCATCCTTGACAATGGCCGCCCCGCACACGGGCACGTCGCGCATCCACTCGGTTTCCGGCACGATCCAAGTTCCTTCCACGTCGCTGAACGACGACCGCACCTGGAGCGGCACGTGGAACTTCTTGGCGAACTCGATGCTGCGCGAGTGCATGACGCCGGCGCCGACGCTGGCCAGCTCCAGCATCTCGTCGTAGCTGATCGCCTCGATCTTGCGGGCCTGCGGCGCGATGCGCGGGTCGGTCGTGTAGACGCCGTCCACGTCGGTGTAGATCTCGCAGCCGACGTCGCCCGTTTCGGCGCCCGATGGCGACGGAAACAGCGGCGCGCTGCGGTCGTACTTCATGACGGCGGCGAGCGCGACGGCCGTGGTGTCGGAGCCGCCGCGACCCAGCGTCGTGATGTTGTAGTTCTCGTCGATCCCCTGGAACCCGGCGACGATGACGATCTTTCCCTCGGCCACCGCCTGGCGCATGCGGTCGGTTGAAATGTTCTTGATGCGCGCCTTGGTGTGAAAACTATCCGTGACGATGCCGATTTGCGCACCGGTGAAGCTGATAGCCGGCACGCCGAGCGTTTGAATCGCCATCGCCATGAGGGCGATGGAAATCTGCTCGCCGGTGGACAGGAGCATATCCATTTCACGGGCCGGCGGTTTGTCAGTGATTTCGCGGGCCAGCGAGATCAACTCGTCGGTCGTGTCGCCGCGGGCGCTCACAACGACGACGACCTGGTTGCCGGCCTGATGGGCGCGGATCGCTCGTCGGGCCGCGGCCATGATGCGTTCCGCGGTGGCGACGCTGGTGCCGCCGAATTTCTGCACGACCAGTGGCAAGGCCAAACTCCCTTCTGCGCGCGCGACGGCTCGCCAGTCGCTGGGAATCTTAGCGACCGTTCGCCAAGCGTTCCAGGGCACGCGCCTGGCTTTGTGCGTGGCCGCTCGGCCTTTTTGCTTGAATCACGCTCTACGTCGGAGATAATGCGCGGGTATTCGTGATTCCAGCCGGTCTTTCGTATTAGGATCGCATGGCTGACCACGCCCGTGAGCCTGATCCGGCATCGTTGGCGCCGCGCGCCAATGGCTCGCCGCACCCTCCCGGCCAATCGCAGGTCCAAACGGTGGCGGCGGCGCCTGGTCGGTTACGTTCAGCGGTCTCGCCGACGGCAGCTACGTGATTGTGGTCGTCAGCAGCAGCGGCGCGATGGACAAGATCACCGTGATTGTGCCGTAGCAAACGGGCTTGCTGCGTCGGCGAAGCGGCTCGCGGCGTTATCTCGTCCTGGAAACGCCGGCGCGCCGGACGAGCGGATGATATAATCCCATTGGCAAACCAGGAGGAGAGACCAAACCAACGTGCCCCTCGACACCCCGCGCGATGATCTTACGGTTCACCTCGAGCGCGCTTTCCTGGTCAGCGTGGAGCTGCCGGACCATCGCTGGATGGGTGACGACCCCCTGGCCGAACTAAGCGGACTCGCTGCTTCGGCGGGCGCTGTCATCGCCGGCGGGCTTACCCAGCGCCGCCAGACGATCAACCCAGCCACCTACATCGGCAAAGGCAAGCTGGCCGAACTCCAAGAGCACGCCGAGGCCGCCGACGCCGATGTGATCATTTTCGATAACGACCTGGCGCCGAACCAAGTCCGCAACCTCGAAAAAAGCACCAATCGCAAAGTCCTCGACCGCAGCGAGCTGATTCTCGACATCTTCGCCAGCCGGGCACGGTCCGTCGAAGCCAGACTTCAAGTTGAGCTGGCCCAGCTCGAATACTCTCTGCCACGCTTGCGGAAAATGTGGACGCACCTGTCGCGCTACAAAGGCGGCATCGGCCTGCGCGGCCCCGGCGAAACGCAGCTTGAGGAAGACCGCCGGCTCGTCGCCTCGCGCATCCGCGATTTGAAGGCGCGCCTCGTGGAAGTACAGTCGCGCAAAGAGCGCGAAGTCCGCAGCCGCTTCGAGGAGCACACGGTTTCGCTGGTCGGCTATACGAACGCCGGCAAAAGCACGTTGATGAACCGCCTGACCGGCGCCGGCGTCTATGTGGAAGACAAGCTGTTCTCGACGCTCGACACGCGCACCCGCCAATGGCACTTGAAGGACTGGGGCCGCGTGCTGCTCAGCGACACCGTCGGCTTCATCCGCGATTTGCCGCACCATCTCATCGCGTCTTTCAAGGCGACCCTCGAAGAAACGCGCCAAGCTCGATTGCTGCT
The DNA here is from genome assembly GCA_041499805.1 of Gemmataceae bacterium. Lineage (GTDB taxonomy): Bacteria > Planctomycetota > Planctomycetia > Gemmatales > Gemmataceae > JBGQKZ01. The sequence goes on along the minus strand of JBGQKZ010000001.1, from coordinate 65,695 downwards.
GCACGTCGTGGACGCCAGCAACCCCGCGGCGCGCGAGCATATCCAGGCGGTAAACCAGGTGCTCAAGGAACTTGGCTGCGACGCCAAACCGACGCTGCTCGTGCTCAACAAAGTGGATCGCGTGGATGATCTTTCACGCCTCGACGTCCTACGGCACCATCACCCCCGTGCGGTATCCATCAGCGCGGCGACCGGGCAGGGCTTGGACGAGCTGCGGGACGCCGTCATCGAGATGATCAGCGCCGACTTCGCCGATGCAGAGATTGAAACGAGCGCCGCCAACGGGAAGGTGCTTTCCTACCTGGCGGCTCACGCGGAGATTTACCGACAACAGTTCGACGGCGACCGGGTTACGCTGCGCTGCTTTTTGCCAAAGCACTTACTGCATCACATTCAGGGGCCGGATGTGAATGTTCGGTTCCTCGCCGACACTGTCGTTCAGCCTATCGCGCCGCGGTCCAACGCATGACGTCGCCCGCGGACCCAACAATTCGGCTACGCAAGATCAGAGCGACCGTTTACAGCAGAAACAAGAGGTGCGGAGGTCCGTTCATGGGCAACCACTTGAAGGGATGCGGTTGCAGCCAGTGTCGGCGGGACATGCACACCAAGTCGGGCAGCAAAGTGCTCCAGAAGTTCATGCGGAGCTTCCGGCGGGCAGCCAAGCAGGTGCTGCGACGCGGCGAGGAGCCGCCGCCCACCCGGTCTGTCGGATATACCGACTGATGGACCTCAGCCGCGCCCAGCGGGGTCGTAAGCGAAGGTACGATCAAAATGAACCGCGTCAAGATCGAAATAGGGGACGTTCCGGCGCGCTTGCAGGAGATCATTACGTTGGCAACGGCTGGCACGGAGGTTATCGTCATGGACGGAAAGGTCGCACGCTTTAAGGTCGTACCTCTGCCAACCTCTCCGGGACGGCGTCTTGGACTGCACCCCGGAGCCATCGAGGTCGCTGATGATTTCGACGACCCGCTTCCCGACGAGTTTTGGCTGGGCGAATCGTGAACGGATTGTTGGACACCCACACTTTTATTTGGATGGATGGCGATCCCGGCAAGCTCTCGCAGCGCGCAGTCGCATTCTTGCGCGATCCGGCGAACAAACTCTCCCTCAGCGTCGTCAGCATCTGGGAAATCGCCTTCAAGCAACAACTCGGCAAATTGCGCTTGAATCAACCCTTACACGAGCTGGTTGAAGCGGCAGCGAGCAAACGGCGTCCGAATCCTTCAAGTAACGCTGGCGCACGCGTTCGCTGTGGAAGGCCTACCGAGTATTCACAAGGATCCATTCGACCGCATGCTTGTTGCCCAGGCTAGGGTCAAGCGAGTGGCGGTTGTGACTGCGGATCCGACAATTGCACGGTATCCAGTCAAGGTTATCTGGTGACACTCAAGTCCGCGTTGTTCATTCTTTGGCGTAAAATCCTTTCCCTTCCGCCGCCAACTTCCGCATCTGCTCCGTCGGCTGAAACCGCTTGCCAAGCGGCTCGTACTTCTTCAACTTCTCCAGCACGGCCGGCAGCCCCATTGAGTCGGCCCAGCGCAGCAGGCCGCCGCGGAACGGCGGAAAGCCGATGCCGAGGATCAGGCCCATGTCCACGTCGCCCGGTTCGCGCACGATGCCTTCCATCAGCACGCGGCTCGCTTCCGTGACCATCGGCAGGAACAGGCGGTCGGCGATTTCCTCCGGCCCGATCTCGCGTTTGCCGGTTCGCACTTTTTGCAGGATCGCCTCGAACGCCGGATCGTCGCTGCCGCGCGAGCCCTTGGCGTAACTGTAGAAACCGGCCCCGGACTTCTGCCCCATGCGGCCGGCGGCTACCAGCTCGTCGAGGATGCGTGTGCTCTTCGCCCGGTCGGCGAAGGCGGTGTTGACCACGCGGCCGGCGTAGAGCGACGTGTCGAGACCGACCAGATCGTTGAGCGTGATCGGTCCCATCGGCATGCCGAAGGCGACCGCCGCCTTGTCGATCACCCGCGGATTCGCGCCTTCCTCCAAAAGCACCAGGGACTCGTTGATGTACGGGAACAGGATGCGGTTCACGAGGAAGCCGGGGCAGTCGCGCACGACGATCGGCGTCTTGCCGATCTTCTTCGCCAGGGCGACGAGCGTCACAACCGTTTCGTCACTCGTCTTGTCGCCGCGGATGACTTCCACGAGTTGCATCCGATCCACGGGGTTGAAGAAGTGCATGCCGGCGAATAGTTCCGGGGTCTTCAGATTCGCGGCCATGCGCGTGATGGAAATTGTGGACGTGTTCGACGCGAGAATAGCGCCCGGGCGCAGATGGGCAGCCAACTCACGGTAGAGCTGAATCTTCGTGGGCTCGTTCTCGATCACGGCCTCAATGACCACGTCACGGTCCGCCATGCTCGCCAGCGTGCTCGTGGTGCTGAGCCGAGCCGACGTACCGACCACCTCCTCCGGCGTCATGCGGCCGATTTCGACGCGGCTTTTCAGAACCTTCGTAATGTTGTCGACGCCTTTTTCCAACGCTTGCGGCACGCTGTCCAGCAACATGACGGGAATGCCGCGGCGGATGTGCGCCCCGGCGATGCCGGCGCCCATAAGACCAGCGCCGAGAACGCCGGCGCGTTGCACTTCTTTCGGTTTTGCCTTCGCATCGGCGACGCCGGGATCTTTTTGCAAGCGCTGCGTCATGAAGAACACCGCGATCAAGTTGCGCGAGATTGGGCTGCCGATGAGAGGCAGGAACGCCTCCGTTTCCGCTTTCAGCCCGTCTTCCAGCGGCAGATTGCAGCCTTTGAAAATGGCCTCCAACGCCGCGGCCGGGGCCGGATATTGACCCTTCGTCTTCTCCAGAACCTGCGCCCGCGCCACCGCGTAGGCGAAGGTGAGCTGCTCCTCGGTGAGGCCGACCGGCTGCTGTTTCTTGCGGCGTGCTTCTTTCCAAGCACCGGACTCCGTGGCATACGCGAGCAAACGTTTGGCTTCTTCAAGCAGCCTTTCACTGGGAACCACGTCAAACACGAGGCCGATTTCCTTCGCGCGCTTGGCGTTGGCGGCCTCGCCGGCGCAGATCATCTGCGCCGCGATCGACGGGCCGACAATCCGCGTCAATCGTTGCGTGCCGCCCCAACCGGGAATGAGGCCGACTTTTGTTTCGGGCAAGCCGAGTTCTGCTTTTGGGTGCGTGCCGGCGAGACGGAAGTCGAAGCCCAGCGCCACCTCCAGGCCGCCGCCCATGCAGGCGCCGTCCACAAGCGCCACGGTTGGATACGGCAACGATTCGAGGCCGGCGATCGCCCGGAGGCCGCGCTGAATGAGGCCCCGCGACTGCGCCGGCGCCGGCTTGGCGGCCCCGAGTTCGCGCAGATCGGCCCCCGCGATGAACATACCTGGCTTGCCGCTCGCGAGGAGGAGGCCCTTCAAATCCTTGCGGGCCGCGAGTTGGCCGACGACGCCTTCCAGCTCCGCGAGGACCGCGACGCCGAGCGTGTTCGCCCTGCTGTTCGGCAGGTCGAAGACAAGAAGTCCGATGGCGCCGTCGATGGTTTCCAGACGAAAAGCGTTGCCGGCGGAAGGGGTGCTCATGCTTCGTGCTCCTTGGAGAGGGTGCGCCAGCCAGTTTATTGGATACGAATCCCGACTCAAGAGCCGGGAGTCGAGCGCCGGACGCCTATCATGGTAGGGGAAACCCAATTGAGATCCCGACGTGCCAAGCCAGGGCGGGAGACGCCCTCGCGGGACACGTCGAGTTTCCTCATCGACGAGGCCATTCATGGACTATCTTTGGGCCCCCTGGCGGCTCTCGTATGTGGCGACGGCGAAAACCCCCGAGGCAGGCGATCCCTGCTTCATCTGTCGCGCGCTGGCTGCTCAGGCGGATCGCAAACATCACGTCGTCGTCCGCGGTCCGTATGACGTCGTGATGCTCAACCGCTTTCCGTACAACAACGGCCACTTGCTCATCGCACCGCTTGCGCACAAGGGCACGTTGGATGAACTAACCACAGACGAATTGCTCGGCACGCAAGAGACGGTGCGGCAAATGGTGCGCGTGCTCGACGAGCTGATGCACCCGAACGGTTACAACATCGGTTTGAATCTCGGTCACGCCGCCGGGGCCGGGCTGCCCGGTCATCTCCATTGGCATGTCGTGCCGCGCTGGCATGGCGACACCAACTTCATGCCGGTCATCGCGGACACGAAGGTCGTCGCGCAATCGCTGGATGCACTTTATGATATGCTGGTGGAACGCTTCGCCGCGCATACGCCACAATCGGGGACCTGACGTGTTGAGAGCGTAACCATGTCGCAGACGAACGACCCGATCTTCGAGGTTTCCGACGCGCTCGACCGCGAAGAACGACTGTTGGCGCCCTACGGCATGCGTTCGCGCGCTACCCGCGGCCGGCGCTTTCCGGAGGACGCCCATCCCTATCGTTCTGTCTACCAGCGTGACCGCGACCGCATCGTGCATTCGACGGCGTTCCGCCGACTGATGTACAAGACGCAGGTGCTCGTCAATCAGACCAACGACCACCACCGTACCCGTCTGACGCATACGTTGGAAGTCGCGCAGATCAGCCGCACCATCGCCCGGCAGCTCGGTCTGAATGAGGACCTGACGGAAGCCATCGCCCTGGCCCACGACCTCGGCCATCCGCCGTTCGGCCACGCGGGCGAGGACGCACTCGACGAGTGCATGAAAGAGTTCGGCGGTTACGAGCACAACAGCCATGCGTTACGGATCGTGGATCATTTGGAGTATCGCTACCATCGCTTCACGGGCTTAAATCTCACCTGGGAGGTTCGCGAAGGCTTCGCGCAACACAGCAAGCGGCGGCACTTGCCCGAGTTGCGCGAGTTCACCGACGTCGGTCAGCCGCTGCTTGAGGAACAGGTCGTCGACGCCGCCGACAGCCTTGCCTACGACACCCACGACATTGACGACGCCTTGAGCGTGGGATTCATCGCTCCGGACGATTTGAACGAGGTCGAATTCTGGCAGCGGGCGCTCGACCGGGTGCGGCGCCGCTATCCCGATCTGAAGCCGCTGCAATTCCAGGCGACGATGATCCGCGCGCTGATCGACTGGCAGGTGGAGGATTTGCTCGAACACACGCAGCGGCGGTTGCGTCAACATCATGTGCGGTCGGTGGAAGACGTGCGCCGGGCGCCGGAGGTGATCGTCGGACCGGGGCCGGAAGTGGATTCGCTGAAAGCAGGACTGGAGCGCTTTCTGCACGCGCGCGTCTATCGCCATTATCGCGTGATGCGGATGAAGGAGAAGGGGCAGCGCTTCCTGCGGCAATTGTTCGCCGAATATTGCCGGGCGCCGCACCAGTTGCCGGAACGTTATCGCGACCGGATTCCGCAGTGGGGCCTGCAACGCGTCGTTTGCGACTATTTGGCGGGCATGACGGATCGATATGCTCAAGATGAATACTTAAGACTGTTCCAGCCCTATACGAGCGTGTAGGATAGTCGCCGTTGCTAAAAGGACACGGGGCTCATCCCGCCGCGACGCTTGTGGCACACGCTTCCCACGGGTGCTAACGGAATCTACCCTCGCAAGCCCATGCTACGCGGCGTATTCCCCGTCTTTCGTAAATACCTCCCGGGAGTGCCCAATGATCCCCCCATCTTTCCGGCGCTTATTATTTGGTTCCGACGGCCCTCAGAGCGCGAGCAATGTCATGCTCTGGTTGTTGCGCGGCTGCTTCGGCATCATCGTCATCGGCATGGCGACGCTCGCCTTCTCGTACTTCTACGACATGAACGACCGGCTGATGCTGTCGAGCCTGGTCCCATTTTTTTCGATCCTGCTTTTCGGGCTCTTAATTGTCGTTACGGACATGTTGGTCCGCCGTAAACAAATCACGACGGTGTCGGCCGTGTACTTTGGCCTGCTTCTGGGCCTGCTCCTGGGTACGTTGTTTTCGACCGCGCTGGAGCCGTTCCTGGCGGAGCCGCTCGGCATGAAGGGTTTTCAGGGACTGCGGCTGCTGCTGACGACGATCTGCTGCTACATCTCCATCTCCACGCTGCTTCAGACCAAGGACGAATTCCGCTTCATCATTCCCTACGTGGAATTCTCGAAACAGATAAAAGGCGGAAGGCCGCTGGTCCTGGATACCAGCGTGATTATTGACGGCCGGATAGCCGATATTTGTGAAACGCGGATTATCGACACCAAACTGATCGTGCCTCGCTTTGTACTCCAGGAGCTGCAAAGCATCGCCGACAGTTCCGACAAATTAAAGCGAAACCGCGGCCGGCGCGGCTTGGACATGCTGAAGCGCATGCAGGGCAACCCCAAGGTTGAGCTGCAGATGCACGAAGCGAACTTGCCGGAGCTGCGTGACGTTCACAAGGTGGATGAACGTCTCGTCGTGCTCGCCAAGGCGATGGGGGCCAGGGTCGTCACGAACGACTTCAACCTGAACAAAATTGCGCAGCTTCAGGGGGTTGAAGTCATCAATCTCAACGAATTGGCCAACGCCCTGAAATCGGTCGCGTTGCCGGGCGAGGGGATGATCGTTCGGCTGGTCAAAGCGGGCGATCAAGTGGGGCAAGGGGTTGGTTATCTTGACGACGGCACAATGGTCGTGGTAGAGCAGGGCAGGGCGTCGATTGGGCAGGAAGTTTCGATAACGGTTACCAGCGTCCTGCAAACGCCCGCCGGCCGCATGATCTTCGGCCGTCTGGAAGGGAAGGCCGCGCCGGCGGCAATGGGCGCGGCGATGGCTTCGGCCGGCGAGCACGTCGGCCACTAAGTGCCGGAAAAGAGAACATAGCCTCTTTCCGGTGCTCTGCCGGGAAGAGGTTTGCCTATGTCTCCCCGCCCGATTCTCTATCTTGCCCTGACCGCGGCGGTTGGGCTGGCGGGTTTCGCCCTGGCGCAACCACCGCGAACCAATTCCGCTCCGCCGCCCAAGGGACCAGGCGCCAACTCCGGCGACGTTGAACTGGTCGAGCGCCTCCTCGCCGCGCGGCGTGAGTATCAGGTCTCCCTCGAACAACTTCGGGTCCACTACTACTCGGTCGGCGACGTCGAGCGGACACGCTGGGCCGAAGAAGAATTGCGGCAATTCCACCGCATCAAAAAACATCCCTATCGCCTCGACCTCGACGTGCCGCCGCCGACCCTTCAGGCGTCTACCAACATTCCGGAAGCCAACGACCTCTATCGCAAGGCGATGACCTACAAAGGGCACGGGTGGGGCGCCGATAGCCAGGACAACCAGATTCGGGCCGAGCTGCTTCTTCAGCAATTACTTACCAGCTACCCGCAAAGCGATAAGATCGGCGACGCCGCTTATCAACTCGGCGACATCTACGAAGGCAAATACTACGAAATGTACCGTCGCTCCGCGCTCTATTTTGAACGTTGTTTCCAGTGGCACCCCAATACGCATTTCGACGCGCGCCTGCGGGCCGCCCGTCTCTATGACAAGCAGTTGTTGGAGCGTAGCCACGCGGTGGAGTTGTACCGCGAGGTCACCTTGCACGAGACGGATCCGAAGCATCAGCAAGAAGCGCAGAAACGCTTGCAGGAATTGAGCGGCGGTCCAAAGAACTAAACCTACAACATCTTGTTTGTTTATCCATAAACATTCGTCAATGCCGCTCACGCTGACCCGATTCATGGCTGCGTTCTTCGGCAAGACCGCATGAATGCGGTTACTACGAACGGTTCATAACCGGCTGGGCTAAACTTTATCCTACTTTCCAGCAGCGAGGCGAGAACATAAGCGACCGGGGCCAACTTTTTTTGCTAACTTACGTCGCCGACGCTCCTGTGCTCGCCCAAGCGCGCGATTCGACAGGCGCGACGGTCCGCGATACAATCCCGCTCCGGTCTCAATCGGCACTCCATTTGCTCACTCAGCCATGTCTCGCAAAACGGAGCGCGGTGAGAGGACAGGACGCACCGCCACAACGAGCCGCGAAAGCAGTTTGGAAAGGCGCTTTCTCGGTGAGCCAGCAGGTGCGACCATGGCGGAAAAGAGAATGGCGATATCGCCGCTCGTGCGTCCCCGTAAGAGATTTTCGGGTGATCGCTCGGCGGTCGCGGAGCACTTGCTCGACGCCGCCGATCCGAATCACGTTGCCGCCGGGTTGCTCGGGTACCTGCGCGCTCTGCATCCGGGCCTGGGTCTGGGCTTTCTCGAATACCCCGCCCACGTGCCCAACGGCTGGGAAACACACACGTACCGTTTTCAACTTCAAAGCGATCACGGCGTGCCGGATGCGTGGGCAGGTCCGCTTGTGGTTCGCATTTATGCAAGCCCTCAGGGGGCGCCGCGTGCCCGCCACGAGTTCGCCGTTCAGCAATTCCTGCACGCGCGTTCCTTTCGCGTGCCGCGTCCGATCCTCTTGGAGGAGACGTGGAATCTGTTCGGCGGCCCGTTTCTGATCCTCGAGCGTTTGCCGGGGCGGACGCTGTTTGACACGATGCTGCGGCAACCGTACCGCGTTTGGGGCCTGCCCACACGCATGGCGGCACTGCACGCGCGACTACACTTGCTGCCCGCAAAAGGTTTTCCCGTGCCGGAGAAGCCGTTCCTTGACCGGCGTCTTGCGGAGTTGCGGAGTCGCCTGCGCCAATTCGAACTCTACGGCCTGGCGCCAGGCCTCGATTGGCTCGAGCGCCATCGCCCCGCGCCGCCGAGGATCCCACGAATACTCCACTTGGACTATCACCCGTTCAACATCCTTTGGAATTTCGACGCGCCTCCCGGCGTGATTGATTGGACCGAGGCCGACGTCGGCGATCCGCACGCGGACATTGCGACCACCTTGATGCTGCTTGCGTGCGTGCCACAACCGCATCAAAGCCTCTGGGCGAGTCTTTCCGTTCCGGTGGGCCGACTGCTGATGCGGAGGTGGTACCTCAGCGGCTACCGCCGGCGGCTGCCGCTCGACGAAAACAAGCTGGCGTACTACCGCGCGCTCGCGGCGTTCCATCGGCTTGCCGGTTACGGCCGCTGGCTATGCGCCGGGCCAACGAGCACGGGCTGCAAATCTTCGGCGCTGCGCTATCTGAGTCCAGGCCATTTGGCGCGGGTGGAGCACTATTTCCGACGGTGGACCGGCGTCACGGTACACATCTGAGCGCGGTCATTCCCGCCGGGATAGCCTCCGCTGGACAGCGCCATAGAACACGAGCATCTCCCTACGAGCTTCTCGGCGGCGCCGTAACGCATGAAACAGCCGATTCTCCTGTCGATCTTGGCCGCGCTCGTCACGCTCGCCCTCAAATTCAGCGCGTATTATGTGACAGGCTCGGTCGGCCTCCTCTCCGACGCCCTGGAATCGCTCGTCAACCTTTTCGCGGCCATCGTCGCCTTTGTGTCACTTTGGTACGCCGCCCGGCCCGTGGATGAGAGCCATACGTACGGCCACGAAAAGATCGAGTTTTTCTCCAGTGGCGTGGAAGGGGCCCTCATCGTCATCGCGGCGGGCGGCATCGGCTGGTACGCGATCGGGTCGTTCTTCGCACCGCCGGCGCTCGAAAGCCTTGACCTCGGCGCCGGTTTGGCGCTCGTCGCGACCGCCGTCAATTTCGTCGTTGCCCGCATTCTGCTTCGGATCGGACGCGAGCGCGGGTCGATCGTGCTCGTCGCCGACGGCCGGCATCTCATGGCGGACGTGTGGACGTCGCTCGCCGTCGTCGCCGGCGTGGTTGTCGTGCGGCTGACGGCGATTCATAAGCTCGACGCGCTGATTGCCCTTGGTGTGGCCCTGCACATTCTTTGGACCGGCTTCGATCTCGTGCGTATTTCCTTCGACGGCTTGATGGACCACGCCTTGCCGCCGGCGGAACAGAACACGGTTCGCGCCGCAATCGCGGCGCAGCTCGGCCCCGAAATGGCCTTCCACGCGTTGCGCACGCGCCTGGCCGGCTCGCGTCGCTTCGCCGATTTTCATCTCTTGGTGCCGGGCCGCTACACCGTGCAGGCCGCCCATGAAATCATCGCCCGTATCGAGGAAGCCGTGCAGCGAGCGCTGCCCGGCATTGAAGTGACCATCCACGCGGAACCGATCGAAGATCGCGAAGCGTGGGAAGACAGCGCGTTATTGCCGATCGAACAAGCCGCACGCCGCGAAGAGATCGAGGAACCCTAGGAATCGGCATTCGGCATTCGGCATTCGGCATTCGGCATTCAGGAGACCGATCCCTGCCCCCTACTCCCTGACCCCTACTTCTTCGGCCTTCCGCCCCACATTTCTTCTTCCGCGAACGGATGGATCGGACCGGCGACTTTCGGCTTGGGACGTGATTTCAAGATCGCGTCGGCAAGGAACAGGTCGCCCTTGGTCGTGATCTTGATGTTGCCGCGCTCGCCTTCCACGACGTACACGGCGTGGCCGGCCGCCTCGACGAGCTGGGCATCGTCGGTGATGTCCGTGCCGAGTTTGGCGCGATTCGCGTACGCGTCCACGAGCCAGTCACGGCGAAAGACTTGCGGCGTTTGTGCCAGCCACAGGCGCTGGCGCGGCAGGGTTGCCTGCACCTTATTGTCGCCGCCGACTTGTTTCACCGTTTCGGCGATCGGAACCGCGAGCAGCGCCGCCCCCGTCTCCGCCGCTTTTGCGAACACGGCGCTGACCTGCTCGTTGGTGACGCACGGACGCACCGCGTCGTGGATGGCGACGAATTCCGTTTCCGGCTTGAGAAGATTCAAGGCATTGGCGACCGACTCAAACCGCTCCGCGCCGCCGTCGGCGATTTGTATGTTCAAGAACGCGAGATTGGCCCCGTAGCGCCGGCGAAACATCTCCTGATCCGCCGGTGCGACGACCAGGATGCACTGACTGATGTCGTCGCGCGTGACGAACAACTCGGCAGACCGCAGCCACACGGCCCGGCCGTCGAGATTGGCAAAGGGCTTCTTTTCCTTGTCGCGGAAACGAGAGGATTGCCCCGCGGCCGGCAGAATCACGGCGTACTTCGGCATGGGAGACCTCCTCTTGAAGACGACCGGGGAACGGTCAGCCGACGCGATCCCCGGCGCTCATCTTATTCCGAGAACACCTAGACAGGCCAGTCTTTGCCGGTTCGCGGCGACGGCGTTGAGCCAAAATGAGTATTGTTCCCCCGCTATTTTCAGCGCGTCCTCGGCCTCACCTACCGTGGTTTCACAACGTTGCGTCAACCTGTCTAAACCCTGCAAACGCTCGTTGATCGCCGCAAGCGATGTATCCGCTTCGGCCGCCGGCCGAGCCGCCGGCAAAATGGCGACGGCCTGTTCGCGTTCCGTCGCCGTCCTGATCGCGGAGGCAAAGGCTTCCAAAATCGTGTCGAGCGCCTCGTTCCACGTTTTGGAGAGTGGGGAAGGTGCGCAAAGAGAAGAGTCCATGTTCTGCCTCCAAAGCCAGCGGAGCTTCGCGAGTCGTGAATTGCCCTGTCAGCCCGTATTCACTTTTCGTAACACCCGCTTGTACTCATGCCGTGATGAAGACCTTTTCCGTTCGCCCATCGAATCGTGGGCTCTCCCTGATAATGGATCGTCAAAAAAAATGCACCGCGTCTTGCAACGCGTCCGCACACTGCTCTTCCGCAGAAATACCTTCGTCGCTATAGTCCCCGCCCACCGGGGTGGACTCGTTTCCGCGGGGTCTCGCAAAGGCGGCATCCCCCTTGTGCAAGGGGGCAGAGCCGTTTTCGAGAGGAGCACGGAGGGATTGCCCGTGTATGTCGCATGTTCCACGAATTGCTTCGTCCGTCATCCGCTCGACCGCGCCCTGCAGGTCATCGGCGAGTTGGAATTCACCAAGGTCGAGATCGGCATCGACGAGCAAGGGCAGCAGCTTAAGCCGTCGCAGATTGCCGCCGATCCAACCGCCGCGGCTCAGCGCATTCGCCTCGGGCCCGGCCTGAGCCCCGCGGCATTCGACGTGCGGCTCGACGCACGCACCGATACCGAATTCCACCGCCACCTGCGCGCCATCTGCCGCCTCGCGCGCGTTTCGATGGTTCCGCTCATCACGCTCTCGTCCAGCCAAACCGGCGCCACGCTCGACGCCGAAGTAGAACGCCTGCGGCCGCTGGTCCGCGTCGTCGACGCGGAAGGGATCATTCTTTGCGTCGCCACGAAAATCGGCACCGTCGCGGAAAACCCCGACGCCGCCGTGGCGCTGTGCGAACGCGTCCCCGGCCTCGGCCTCACGCTCGATCCGAGCCACTACGTCGCCGGCCCGCATCAGGGAAAGAGCTACGATCAAGTGTTCCCGTTTGTGCATCACGTCCACCTGCGTGACACCGGCCGCGCCCCGAACCAGCTGCAAGTCCGCGTCGGCCAAGGGGAGATCGAATACGGCCGCATCGTTTCCCAACTGGCGCGCTATCACTACGACCGGCTCTTGACCGTCGACATCTACGAAACCCCTGACGCTTCCTTCGCGATGGATGCGGAGGTGCGCAAGCTGAAGTACTTGCTGGAAAGCCTGGTGTGAATCGACGAAGCGAGGGGGACCTAGCGATCGGTCAATCGTCGATTGGCGGGCAAACGTGACACGTATTACTCACCACTCACCATGTGCCACGGATCAACGCACATCAGTTCGGCGCTCCGTTTGGAGCGTTTTTCGCATTTCCTGAAAGGCCGGCACGCGGTGCAAGGGGGCGAGGTCCGGGTCGGCAGCGAACGCGCCAGCATCCTTGTAGCCATGTGCCAGCGCCTGCGTCAGCGCATCGAGCGCCTTGGCGACATATTGGTCCTGGCGGGAACGCTCCTCGGAAGTGAGTTGGTCCTTGCTCTTGCCGTGTGCGACGGCCGGAGCGCAGAGGGCGTAAGTGCAGGCGACGTTGTACGCGATATCGGGAGAAGTCAGCCCGCGCTGGCGAAATTCGTCGGCCATTTGGCTGGCACGAGCATGATCGCCGCAGCGCGCCAGCGTCGGCATCAATTCCAACCGGCGTTGGAAGTTCTTCGGGTCGGCTTTCTGCAAATCCTCGCGGAATTTGAGCGCTTCGTGGTAGTCCGTGTCCGCGGCGGCGGCTTGCCCGATTGAGAGTCTGGCGGTTGCAAGCCGGTAATAAGAGTTTCCAAGATTGAGCTTCATCATCGCATCGGTCTTGTCCCGCTCATAAACAGCGGCGTGTATCTCATGCGCCTTGGCAAAGTAGGCGAGCGCCGCGTCCGCCCGGCCTGACTCCATTTCGATGTCCCCCAGGCCGTCGTGCGCGAGCGCGAGATCGACTTTGACCTGGGCACTTTGCGGCAACTTGTCCACGAGCTGTTGCCGGATGCGAACGCATTCGTCCAATTCTTTTCGAGCCTCGTCCGGACGTCCGAGTCGGAATGCCGCTTTCCCGAGGCCATAGCGGGCATATCCGATCACCATCTTTGCGCCGTTGCTCTGGGCATTCTCCTCAAGCAGCTTCTCGCCCTGTTCGAGGGCTTTTTGCGCATACGTGTGCGATTTGACGGGATCGCCCAACGAAAGTGTCAGCGTCGCGAGCTTGACGTAGGAAACCGCCAAGCCAAAGTTACGTTCGGCGGGAGTAGGCTCCTTGGAACGGAGGTCGGCGGCCAATTGTTCGCGTAGCTTGAGCGATCGTTCGTAGTATGCAAGGGCGACCGCGGAGTCGCCTTCCATTTCGCGGCACATTTCCCCAAGCTTGTCGCAGCTCACCGCCGCGTTGTAGCGCAGCTGGTCGTTGTCAGGCTCTTGCACGATGCCGCGTTCGAAAATGTCCAGGCTCAACTTGTATTGGCGGATGGCTTCCTCGGTGCGCGAGACGCGCTCGCAAATATCCCCCATGCGCGTGTGGGCGATGCCGGTAGTCCTGTCGGCAAGGGCGGCCGTTTCCGCCGAGCGGGAAACCTTGTTCAAACCGGCCATCGTGGTTTCCACCAAGTCCTGCCGCAGCGCCAGCATGTCGGCCTTGTCGCGCAACTTCTCCTCCGTCTTGGTGACGACGGAGTAAAGAGTTTCCAGCGCCAACTCGCGTTGTTCGCCGGCGAGCTTGGCGTTGGCGGCGGCCTTCGTTTCGGCTTGACGCGCCTCCTCGGCGTGCTTGTCGGCCAACTGACGCGCCGCCATTTCGTCGATCGCTTTCTGGTCGGCGAGATCGCGGGCCTTCACCGCCTCATCGTGCTCATACGAAATCTTGATCGCGGCGAGGGTCGAGCCGACCGTCAAGGCGATGAGCAGGAAAAGAATCGCGGCGGTAAGGGTCGCGATCTTGGGATTGCGCAGACACCAGCGCAGCAGCCGCTCGGCATTGCCCACCGGTCGAGCTTTGATGGGCTCGCCGGTCAGGAAGCGGTGTAAATCCTCGGCCAGGGCTTCCGCGCTGGCGTAGCGCTTGTGCGCTTCCTTTTGCAAGCACTTCAGGCAAATCGTTTCCAGGTCGCGCGGCACACTGGGCTGCAAGCGGCTGGGAGGCACCGGCTCCTGATTGCGGACTTGTTCGAGAGTATCCAGCACGGCGGCGCCGATAAACGGCGCGCGGCCGGTCAGCGTTTCGTACAGAACCACACCGAGCGCATAGACGTCGGCGAGCGGTCCAATTTCCTTGGTGTCGCCGCGGGCTTGCTCCGGCGCCATGTAGCTGGGGGTGCCCATGAGCGTCCCGCTTTTGGTCTGGCTCGAATCGCCTTCCAGTCGCTTGGCCAGGCCAAAGTCGGTGATTTTGGGCTGGCCGTCCTTCGTCAAGAGAACGTTCCCGGGCTTCAAGTCGCGATGAATAATGCCGTGCAAGTGCGCGCACGCCATCGCCGCCGCGAGCGTCTCGACCAACTGGGCCGCGTCCCGGAAGGGTTGCGGCTTGCCGGCCAACTTCTCCGTAAGGCTGCCGCCCTCTACATATTCAAGCGAGAAATACGGCAGGCCGTCGTGTTCGCCGACTTCATAGATTTGGACGATGTTCGGGTGCTGGAGCTGCGCGACCGACTCGGCCTCGCTGTTAAAGCGGGCCAGTTGCTCGGGCGCGGCGTGGGCGCCGGCCAGCACCATTTTCAAGGCGACCACGCGGTTAAGTCTTTTGTGCTTGGCCTTGTAAACCACGCCCATGCCGCCGCGGCCGAGTTCGCCCAGGATTTCATAACCGGCGACGCTGGGAGCACTCGCCGGCGGCTTCCGTTTGCGCGGCGACATGGTCGATTTCCCGGTGGCGGAATCAAACTCGACGCCGTCGTCGGAATCGACGGTCACGCCGCTCGCCACCTCTGCCGAGCCCATGGTGGGATCGCCCACCGCGTTGGCGGTGTCGGCAGCGGAGGCGGGGTCGCTGCCGACGTGAGCCGGGACGACTCCCCCCGCGGGATCGACCGTTGCCTCTGGGTCGCGCGGTCGTCCCGGCACGAAGTCGATGGTGCGCGCCGACGCGGGTAGAGGTGCGTCGTCTCGAAAAACGGCGGCGGCCTGGAGCGAGTGCATCTGGGCCATGCGCTGTTTGAATTCTCGGTCCAAACGCGTCAACTCTTCGGCGACCGCGGCCCGTTCTAAATCCGACGCTTGTTCAAGGAACGATTCGAGCGATGGCGGCGCGCCGCCGCGGAGCGCTTCCTGCCAGGCAGCCTCGAAGCGCTCGGGCGCCGTTGGCGCCGGCTTGTTGGGGGCGAAATCAATCGTTCGGTCGTCGTGTGGTCGTTCGGTCATGGGCGGCTACCTCATGTGTGAACTGGCCAAGGCATCCCAGAGTCCTTCCGTCGTTCGGCGCGATGCTCGCGCCGCCTATGGATCGAATCCGTTCCCCTAGAGCGCCTTGTCGTGCCGCCGGTTGAGCAGGCCCGCGATGCCGTCCTCCCAGGGATCGTGGGCTTGGGCGTGTTGGGCGAAGAACCGATCGAGCGCGCTGCTTGTGTCCGCCGCGGCGCTCGCGTAGCCGTCGTCCGCCAGCACGCGGGACAGAAGCGCTTGTTGAGGAGTCAACGCCGCATCATTCGCGGCGTGCGTGGCGTTCGCGCGCTCGCGGCCGACGCCGCCGATCAGGTAGTCGCGGCCGGCGTCGCCGATCTGCAGATCGTTGCCGGCGCCGGCGAGCAACACCTGGTTGGGCTCGCCAGCCTGGAACGCGGCCGCGCCACCCACCAAATCGAGGGCCAGCGCGGAATTCAATACGCCGCCGGGAAAAGCAGTCGTTTGCGCCGACTGCGCGAGGGGAGCGGTCGCGGCGCTCGCGGCTTTGGCGGCCGCGGCGCACGCCGGGCAATTGCAGCCCGCACCGTGTGTCGCCCCTCGAAGCGAAGCGACGCACGCCGGACACGCGCAACCCGGCAAATGTCCCTTATACATCGGCGCGGCCATGAGCGGCTCCGGCCCGCCGCCATCGCCCGACCCTCCTACGTTCAAATCGACATCCTTAAGCACACGCTTGGTCTGCCCAGGATCGAGCAACGCGTACATCACGGAGGTTGCATCGGCACTGTGACCCAAACCGATCGCATGACCCAGCTCGTGCGTCGCGACGGTCTGGAAATCGTATTGGAGGCTGCCGACGGAGGCGGTGTCGCTGCCGGAGTACCAATTCCAGCCGTTGATGAGAGTAATGTGCGTCAGGGCGCCGGAGTTAATGGTGACGCCAAGTACGCCGTCGGCCGCGCCGCCGATGCTGGACGTGTCGTTCATGTCCAGGCGAATGTTGGCCCACGCGGCGCTGTCGTCGCCAACTTGGGTGACGGACATGCCGTACGCCGAGAGGAGCACGTTCAATTGGGTGAGCGTGTCCTGTATCCGCGCCAGCTCGTCGGCCGTGAATTCGGCGGTCGAGTTGTCCACGAAGACCCATAGGTCCGCCTCGATCAAGCTCCCAACAAGCGCCGCGCTGGAATTATCCGCGGTGCTGCCGTCGGTCACGAGGGCCAGCGACTTGGCGTTGGCGCCCGAGGACGCCAAGTTCCCGCCGCTCGCGGTCAGGTGACTGAGGTGCGTGACCAGCAAGTTCACCGTCGTCAGGTCCGTGCCCGTGCCAAATGTTGTAATGGTGGGCGTGCCCGGTGGGACGAGGAAGGCGTTGCTGCCATCCTGAGTAAATACCGCGTCAATCCAGCCTTTGTTTACCCCCGCGGTGAGATTCTTCCCGTAGAATAGCGCCTTGTTCGTGCTGCCGAGTTTGGACGCGAAGAGATTTCCCTCGACCGCGACGATGCCCAGAATGTTGCCGTTTTGAGAAAGGGCGGGCGCGGCGCTCGTGCCGACATTGCCGTGTACCACCAGGGCGCTGCGGCCGTCGATGGTGCCGTTGATGGTCAGATTGCCGGTGATGTTGCCGTAGACGCCGACGCGGCCTGTCTTCAAGCCGCCGTTGATCGTGCTGTTCGCGACCACATTGCCAAGCACGATGGTTTCGCCGCTCAGCGGACCGTTAGAAACAATGCCGCCCAAGCGCGTGGAGCCGACCATAACGCCGAGGTCGCCTTGCACGGCGATGATGCCGGTCCCTGCGATGCCGCCGTCGGCGATGATCTGACTGACGAGATTGCCCCGGCTGATGATCTGCCCGGTCAGCGCGCCGCCCTCGCTGTGCAGGGTCGTGGAGGTCAGATACGGTCCACCGCGCCAATCGAAGCCGACGTAGACCCGCCCCAGATCCGCGGGCACGGTCGACGTCGCGCCCGTAATGGGGTCGGTTCGAAGCCCTGTCGTCTGAATAACGCCTGTTAGAGCAGTGTCGTCGAAGTCGATGCTTCCAAAGATGCTCGGCGCCGACACGTTGGTGGCGCCGCCGCCGTCCGATTCGATGGAAACGTCGCCGAGCGGTCCCGTGCTCGTGATCGAGCGAATGCTTTGTTCCGATCGAATCGAGGCGCCGTCGCCGCGAATCGCGACGGAGTTGACGACCGAGTCCCGGGGCCGTCCGCGGCTGTCGACGGTATATGAGACGTTGACGAGCGCCGTCGCGGCGCCGCGCGCGACATTGCTGGGAGAGAAGATATTGCCCGTCCCCGCGGCGTTGGGACTGGTTACGCCCTGAACCGTGAAAAGGATGCCTTCGTCGTCGAGTTCGCCGCCGCGATCTTCCGTGGCCAAGAACATCGCCACTTGCTGCGTCGGCAGATCGGCAAACGGAACGCGAAACGTGTCGTTGGCTTGCACCACTTGCGTGCCGGACGCCAAAAGCCGGGCAACGTCGTCGTCATCGGAGTTGAAACCCATTTCGCCGCACCCGTCCCACCACCGTGAGATCGAGCCGAACGCCAACGCTTGAATGCTCGATGCCTGGATGGAGAAGTTGGAAGCGAAATCGCGCACGGCAACGCCGGCTAAGCGATCGGCCGGCAGCCGCACGCCGCCCGTGCTGTTTGGCAGCGCGAAGAAGTTCTGGGCCGCGCTCGACACATTCGACAGGAGGTCGCCCTCCACGGCCACGTTGCGAATGCCGGAGATGGCCGTCGGATTCGTGCCCGATACGACAGCGGCGTCAAGCCGCGCGAGGTTGAACTTGGCCGCGTCGTTGAAAGTCACGAGGCTCAGATCAAACTGATCCTTGGACGCGGACGGGTTCGCGACGCGCGCGGTCAACTGCGGGTTGGTGAGGGCTCCGGATTCGTAGAAGAACTGGAAGTTGACGTTGGCCGGCGACACCGGCAGCGCCGCGGGCGGCGTAACCGCCACCACGTAGTCCTGACCCGGCACGGCGGCTTCCACGCGGCGCTGAATGCCATTCTCCTTGATTTGCGCCACGAGCGGGCCATACGCGCCGTACACACCTACCGTGCCGATGTGCCCGGCGACGATCGTGCCCGGCGTGCCGCCCGCGACGCGCAGGCTCGTCAAGGTGTTGTCCACCGTGAGCTGGCCGGCGAGATCGTGCCCCGCGCTTTTCACGCTGCTCGGGCCAATGACCATGCTCGCGATGTTGCCGACGTGAACCACGCCCGTGCCCGTGACGGCGCCGCCTATCGTCGCCGTGCCGACGCTGCCGGTGACGGTGATGGACCCGGCGATGTCTTGGGCAACGCTCAACGGATCGAGGTTGCCATTGAACAAAATGGATTCCCCCGCCTGAATCGTGGGCGCGGCGAGCGAATCCGTGCCGCCGCCGTTCATCGTGACGGTGCTCGCCCAGGAGTTGATAGCGAAGGCGTTGGCGCTCGGGCCGCCGGTCAGCACCGCATTTTGAATATTGGCGAGCGAATCGGTCGCTGATCCGAATTGGAGCTGGCTGTTGCTGAGAGTGAAATTCACGTCGCCTTGGTCGACGACGGTGTTGAGACCGGTACCGCCCTGAAGCGTGTTGCTGCCGCCGCGGCCGGAGAGCGTATCGTTGCCGTCAAATCCGCCGTTCGGCAAATAGACGCCGAAACGGTACATGAACAATTCGTAGTGGCCCACGCCGTTTGGATTCGCAGTCTCATTGTTGTTTACCACGACGAAATACTTACCGCTCGCGGGCAAGGTGAGGTCGATAATCGTCGCGTCCGGCGTCTCGAATTCATCGTTGTTGAACGCCGGCGTCGTGTAGTACGCGACCAGAGTGTGATTCGCGTCGTAAACCCAGACGCGCGGGTCGATCGGGTCGGTGAAGCGTGGTTGAATCCCCGTGGCCAGGGCGCTCGACATCACCGTGAGATTGATCACCTGCCCCGCCTGCCCGTTGAAGGAGTAGACATCGTTCTGACCGACTGCGCCGATCGCACCGCGCACGTCGACGGCGCCGACGTCGAACTGGTAGCCGTAGTGGAACGCCTGCGCCGCCTCGGTGTTGGGTACGTAAAGCCCCGGCAGACTGCCGATACCGTGAACCGGGTCGCTGCCGAACTGTCCGTCGGACGGCAGGGTCTGCTCGTCGCGCACGAGCCCGTTCTGCCCGGTCGCCTGCTGATCGAAGGCGAGCTTGACCAACTCGCGATCGCCCAGGTAATGGGCATCAACCAGGTCGAGGATGGACGAGCCTTCGGACGCGGGCGTATCGATGACGTGGTTCGTGGATTCAAATGCCGCCGCCAAACCCGGATAGGGCGGATCGTAGGCGATAATGCCGGGCGGATTGTGAATGCCCGTGCCAATCGGCCCGAAGGCGTCGGCGTGCCGGAAACCGGCGGCGCCGTGACCCATCTCGTGTGCCGCGATGGCAATCGACATCGCGATCGCGTTTTGATGATTCGGCACGTCGTCCACGGGCTGGCCGGAACCGTTGAGGAAGCCGTAGATATCGACATCCACTTCAGCCGCCGCTCCCCCCAGGTTCAAGTTGCGGAAGTCGATGTCGTTGGAGAAGCCGCCCGGCAAGCCGGTCGGCGGCGTCTTGTTGAAGAACACCGTCGCGTATGGCCCGGACTGCGGTTGGACGAGCGTGAACTGGAACTCGAAGCCTTGATAGATTTGTTGCAAGCCCGCGAGGATGGCATTTCTTACCGCCGTTGTGTACACGAATTGCCCGTTGCCCGTCGTCGAAGTCGAGGAGGTAAAGTCCAGATAGACGATCTGCGTACGGCCGTCCCAAGTGGGCGTTGCCGGGCTGACAGGCGGCATGACCACCGGGTTGATCGAATCGGCGCCGGCAGAAGCGCCACCGAACAGCTTGTTGTCGCGGCCGTTGCCGAGAATCGTGTCGTCGAAGCGCGTGCCGATGACGTTGGAAATGCCGTTGGCGTCGGTGAGCATCAAGGTGAGATTCGGATTCGCCGGCTGCGACATATTCGCGACTTGCAGATCGACGTTAACCCCGTGTACGCCGTCGCCGGTGAACGCGGAGAAGTCAAGCGTATCGATGCCGGCCGCGAAATACTTCTGATCGACCGTCACATTGCCGAGGCGCTGACCGACGAAGTAGAACTTGTTGTTGCCCGAGCCGGCGCTAAAGACGCCGCCGTTCTGCGTGAGGGCGGCGATGGCGCTCGCCGGCGTCGATGTGGAAACCCCCATTAACGTCGGATCTTCGATGAAGATCAGATTGTTGCCATTGCCGGTCGTGAAATGACCCAAAGCACCGCCGGCAATGACGTTGTTGCCGTCGGCCATCGTGACGTGGACGCCGACCGCATCGTCGATCTGCTGGGGCGTCATCGCCAGGGCGGTCAGATCGGACACGAGTTGCACTTCATCGGCGGTCAAACGCTCTTCGAAGTAATTGTTCTGGTTGCCGGTATAGACAATGTTGGCGAGCAGCCCGGCGGTAACCGTGTTGAAGTTGCCGGTGAAATTGAGCTTGCTCGCCAGCAGCGTCAACGCCGCCGGATTGCTGCCCAGCTTGGCGTTCAGCGACCGGACCACATCTTGCTCGCCCTGACTGAGGGTCTGCACGATTAGATTGTTGTCGCTTTGAACGTTGACGTGGGACAGGAGGCCGACGCGGGCGTTGGAGTTGCCGCCGTTGACCGTGACCACGCTGGACAGAATGGAGAACAACGTGGGATTCTGCTTGGCGAGGTTGCCGATGGCGACCAGCGTCGCCGGCGCCAGATGAGCGATCGCCGACAGCGACGCCGGATCGAGATTGGCGAGACTCTGCAAGGCCGCCGGGCCGAGATTGGCGATGGCTTGCAGAACGGTCGGGCCGAGGTTGGTGATCGCCTGCAGCGTCGACGGGCCGAGGTTGGCGATGGCGGTGAGCGCGGCGGCGCTCAGGTTAGCAATGGCGGTCAACGCCGCGGGGCCCAGATTGGCAATCGCCTGGAGAGCGGTTGGTCCCAGATTCGCGATTGTCGAGAGCGCGGTCGGCCCCAGATTGGCGATGGCGGAAAGCGCGGTTGGTCCCAGATTGGCGATGGCTTGCAGCGCCGTCGGTCCCAGATTGGCGATAGCTTGGAGCGCGGCGGGACCAAGATTGGCGACGGCCTGAAGCACCGTCGGGCCGAGGTTGGCGACCGCCTGAAGAGCGGCCGGCCCGAGGTTGGCGATGGCTTGCAACGCCGCCGGACCGAGATTGGCGAGGGCTTGAAGCGCCGACGGCCCCAAATTCGCGATCGCCTGCAAAGACGAAGGACCGAGGTTGGCAATCGCCTGCAACGCGGCTGGTCCGAGATTGGCGATTGCTTGAAGCGCGGTCGGCCCCAAGTTGGCAATGGCCTGGAGCCCGGTTGGACCCAAATTGGCAATCGCCTGGAGCGCGGCGGGCCCCAGGTTGGCAATCGCCTGGAGCGCGGTCGGACCGAGATTGGCAATCGCCTGGAGCGCGGTCGGGCCGAGATTGGCGATGACCGAAAGTGCCGACGGGCCGAGGTTGGCAATCGCCGACAATGCGGACGGACCGAGCTTCGCCAGCGCCTGAAGTATCGCGGGATCCAAGTTGGCGATGGCCGACAATGCCGATGGGCCGAGGTTGGCAATGGCGGAGAGCGCCGTCGGCCCCAGGTTCGCGACGGCTTGCAATGCGGTCGGCCCCAGGTTCGCGATCGCCTGCAACGCCGAGGGGCCCAGATTCGCAATGGCCGATAGCGCGGTCGGTCCGAGATTGGCGATCGCTTGCAGCGCCGTCGGTCCCAGATTGGCGATCGCTTGCAGCGCCGTCGGGTCCAAGCTTGCCACGGCGGCGAGCGCGGACGGACTCAGATTCGCAATGGCGGCAAGCGCGGACGGGCCGAGGTTCGCAACGGCGGACAACACCGAGGGACTGAGATTGGCGACCGCGGACAAAGCGGTCGGCCCGAGGTTCGCGACCGCCGTGAGCGCGGTCGGGCCCAAATTCGCGATGGCCTGCAACGCCGTCGGCCCCAGGTTCGCGATAGCGGACAGCACGGTCGGCCCAAGATTGGCAATGGCCGCAAGCGCCGTCGGTCCCAGGTTGGCAATCGCGGAGAGCGCCGTCGGTCCGAGATTGGCCACGGCTTGCAAGGCGGATGGTCCCAGGTTCGCCACGGCCGACAAACCGGTGGGGCCCAGATTGGCGATTGCGGACAACGCCGACGGGCTAAGGCCGGCGACGGCGGATAGAGCCGCCGGATTGAGATTGGCGACCGCCTGAAGCGTTGTCGGTCCCAGATTGGCGATCGCGGTGAGCGCTGACGGGCTGAGATTCGCGACCGCTTGAAGCGCCGTCGGTCCCAAGTTCGCAATCGCCTGGAGAGCGGACGGCCCAAGATTCGCGACGGCCTGGAGCGCCGTCGGCCCCAGCTTCGCGATGGCGGACAGGGTCGTGGGATTTAGATTGGCGACGGCGGCGAGGGCCGACGGGCCAAGATTGGCGACGGCGGACAACGTCGCCGGATCGAGGTTCGCAACGGCGGATAGCGCCGACGGTCCGAGGTTGGCAATCGCCGATAGTGCCGCCGGATCGAGGCTGGCGAGAGCCGTCAAGGTCGTCGGGTCGAGCCCCACAATCGCGTTCAAGGCGGTTGGCCCCAGACTGGCAATCGCCGACAACGTCGCGGGACTGAGATTGGCCAGGGCCGACAGAGCAGATGGCCCAAGGTTGGCGATCGCCGACAACGCGGTCGGATCGAGGTTGGCGACGGCCGCCAGCGCGGTCGGTCCCAAATTGGCAATCGCGGCAAGAGTGGCGGGATCGAGATTGGCCACCGCGGCAAGCGTGCTCGGCCCCAGATTGGCGAGCGCCGCCAACACGGTCGGATCGAGATTCGCGACAGCCGCTAGCGCGGTGGGTCCGAGGTTGGCGATAGCCGCCAGCGCGGTTGGGTCGAGGTTGGCGATGGCCTGAAGCGCCGTCGCCCCCAAATCGGCGATGGCCGCAAGCGCGGTCGGCCCGAGATTGGCGACGGCGGACAACGCGGACGGGCCGAGGTTGGCAATCGCCGACAGCGTCGTCGGTCCCAGGTTGGCGACCGCCGCCAGTGCCGTTGGATCGAGATTCGCAATGGCCGAAAGCGTGGACGGCCCCAAGTTGGCAATCGCCGTCAACGCGGACGGGCTGAGGTTGGCGACCGCCTGGAGCGCGGTTGGCCCCAAGTTGGCAAGCGCTTGCAGCGCGGACGGTCCCAGGTTGGCGATTGCCGACAGGCCGGACGGGCCGAGGTTGGCGATCGCCGACAGCGCGGTCGGGCCAAGATTCGCGATGGCCGACAACGCAGTCGGGTCGAGGTTGGCGACCGCGGTTAGCGCGGCTGGGTCGAGATTGGCGACGGCCGCCAATACGGTCGGGCTGAGATTCGCCACCGCCGACAACGCGGACGGCCCCAGGTTGGCAATGGCCGACAAGGTCGCGGGCGTGAGGTTCGCAATCGCGGACAGCGCCGACGGCCCAAGATTCGCGATGGCCTGCAATGCCGACGGGCCGAGATTGGCGATAGCCGAAAGCGTTGATGGTCCAAGGTTGGCAACAGCGGTAAGCGCGGAAGGTCCGAGATTGGCGACCGCTTGCAGCGCGGAAGGTCCGAGATTGGCAATCGCCTGGAGAGCCGACGGGGTCAGGTTGGCGATCGCTTGCAACGCCGACGGACCAAGATTGGCGATCGCTTGCAGCGCCGACGGACCGAGATTCGCGACGGCCGAGAGCGTCGTGGGTCCCAGGTTCGCGACCGCCGACAGCGCGGACGGTTCGAGATTGGCAATTGCGGACAGGGCCGTTGGCCCGAGGTTGGCAATCCCCGACAACGCGGAGGGGCTGAGGTTGGCGACCGCCGTCAACGCGGCCGGGCTCAGATTGGCGATGGCCCCCAGCGCCGACGGGCCGAGATTCGCGAGACCTTGCAGCGCTGAAGGACCGAGATTGGCGACAGCGGAAAGAGCCGACGGGCCGAGGTTCGCAATGGCTTGGAGAGCCGCCGGGCTCAAGTTGGCGACAGCCGGAAGAGCGGATGGCCCGAGATTCGCGACGGCCGAAAGCGTGGTCGGGCCGAGATTGGCAATGGCCGACAGCGTCGTCGGATCCAGATTAGCGACCGCCTGGAGCGCGGACGGGCCCAGGTTGGCGATGGCCGACAGCGTGGTGGGACCGAGATTCGCAATCGCTTGCAAAGACGTTGGGTCGAGATTGGCGACCGCCTGCAACGCCGACGGATTCAAATTGGCGATCGCGGTGAGGGCGGTTGGGTCGAGATTCGCGATAGCCGCGAGCGTGGACGGCCCAAGGTTAGCTACGGCGGCCAGGGCGTCGAGACCAAGATTGGCGACCGCCTGAAGCGCGGAGGGGGTCAGGTTCGCGACGGCCGTCAACGCGGTCGGAGTCAAATTCGCCACCGCCTGGAGCGCGGCGGCATTCAAGTTCGCAATAGCCGTCAGCGTCGCCGGGTCAAGGTTGGCCACGGCAAGCAACGCGGACGGATCGAGGTTCGCGAGACCTTGCAGGGCGGTCGGGTCCAGGTTCGACACGGTCTGCAACGCCGTCGGATCCAACGCGGAGACTTCCTGCAACTCGCCTGAAGACAGCGCTTGAATGATGGTGTCGCCGCCCGTGAGGGAGGTGATCACCTTGGCGCCCAAATGCGTGACGATCGTGTTCTTGCCGCCCTGGGTGATGATAGTGGAGCCGACGAACGCTGTGCTGCCGACCGGCGGCTCGGCGGCGATGATCGTGTCGCCGCCGCCCGTCGCGGTGATGACGTTCTGGAATTTCCCAAAAAGTGTCAGCGAGTCATTGAGCCGGTTGGCCGGTGCGGTCGGCGGGGCGCCGTTCGTTTCAGTAAACGGCGGCAACAGGCTGGGGTCGGTCCGATAGACGAACTGTTTCTCGCCCGCCGCCTTGTTGAGGTCGATCGTGACGCCTAGCGTGGCGTGTGTGAAGTTAAGGGTGTTGATGCCGCCGCCGTCAACGAGGGTAACATCGCTGGCGACCACAATGTCGAGGTCGGAATGGCTTCCTGGCCCGCCGCCGACGTAAGTGAACGAGACATGGTCGTTCTCGCCCTTGACGATATGGGTCGTGCCTTGGCCGCCGAGGATCACGGGCTGGACGGTCGGCGCGGCCGTGGTCAGTTTCACGGTGGCGTCGATGCCCTTGGCCTTGGAGAGGTCGATTTTCTTGGTGTTGGCGCCGGCGGTCAGCTCCAGGGTCGCGTCGGTTACGCCGGGCGGCTGCGTGAGCGCCCCGCCGAAGTTCGTGGAGCCGCCGGCGTTGAAGGACGTCTTCACGCCGAGATTGACCGCGTCGTTGTACGATTGGTCGCCCGTGGTGTCGATCTCGCCGCCGTTGAGTTGCGTGGGAACGGCGAACTGGTTGGGATCGACGACGTCGGTCGTAAGGAAAGCGAGCGGAAATTGATGGCCCACGGCCTTGGAGAAGGTCTTGGGCCGGTTCGACTTCACGGTCAACCCGTGCGGCGTGAGGCCATCGGCGTTATCCACCGTGCTCTTGAACGTGATCCCGGTGCTTTGCGATCCCGAGTCGGTCAGGAACGTGTCGCGCGTCAGGAAGATCGGATCGTTGAAGGTCAAGTCTCCGGCCGTCTGCATGGCAGGTCCGGGCGTGGTCGAGCCGCCGGCGTCGGTGATGACCGCCTTGAGCGGCGTGATGTCGCCGACGTTGCCGTTAAAGAGGGTCACACCGCCACTGTTTACGGTCAGCGTTTGGTGGCCGTTGATCGAGCCGTTAAAGGTGACATTGCCGGCGCCGCTCTTTACCGTCAAATCCTGGCTCAGTGTGGTGGCGGCGTTCACGGTCACGGACGCGTTCGCCGCCGACGTATCCCAGAAGACGGGGAGGGCGCCCGCGACGGTGAGTTGATCGAGGCTGGCATTGTCGCCAAAGACGAGTACGCCGCCGGACGTTAGCGTTGCCAATCCATTGAGAAGCACATTCTCATGGAAATTGCCGCCGCCGCTGCCCAACGAGACGTTCTTCCGCAAGGTGGCCAGCCCTGAGCCGACCGCTTGCGTCAACGACGCGAGCGGGGATACGCCACCAACGGCGCCGCCAAACGTAGCGCCGCCGCTGCCGGCCACCGTGACCGAACGCGGCGTACTGTCGCTGTCGAGCGTGCTCGTGAAGACGACGCCCGTGCCGGAGTCGGTGAGCGTCACGTCCGCAGTCAAGCGCACGGCGTCGTTGAAAGTCAAATCCCCGGTCGCCGTCATCGCGGCGTTGATGAACGTCGTCCCAAATGCGTCCGTTGTGATTCGCTGGACCGGGCTGCTGCCGCCAACGGCGCCGGAGAAGGTGGTGACGCCGCTGTTCAGCGTGAGGGCGAACGCCCCATTTACCGTACTGCCGAACGATACGCCGCCGGCCCCTGAGGTAAGCGTCGTGTTCGTTCCGAGAGTCACGGGACCGCTGTAGGTTTGCGTGCCGCTGGTGGTGACCGTGCTGGTGTTGATAACGGAAGCGCCCGATACGGAAAGCACCGTCACGCCCGTGACCGAGTCGGCGGGATCGTCGCCGAAGACCGCGTTGCCGTTCACGGTCAGCCCAAAGTTGCCACCGAGGATTGCATCGTTGAACGTGACGGTCGTTCCCGCCAACAGGGTCGGTAAGCCGAGCGTGACAACGCCGGTATAAGTCTGGCCGCCGGTCGTCGTCACGGTCGCGGCATTGATCGTAGTCGTCGCGATTGACGTGACGGCCAAGGAAGCGGCCGTGACGACGCCGTTCAGCGTCACACCGGCGCCGCTCGTCACGGTCGCTGCGGCAGCAGTCAAGGTCTGGAAGAACGTCGTACTCTGTCCGCTGGAGACGCTGGTCGCACCCGCACTCACCGCCTTTTGGAAGTTTGCTGTCGCGCCTGCGGTCACGCCCAGGTTTCCCGTATTCAAGGTGCCGGAAAACGTCGCCGAGGCACCGCTGCCGACGAGGATGCTGGCGCTGCTGACCGCGGCGGCGAATGTCGCCGCGCCGCCGGCGTTGACCGTCAGCCCCGCGCCGCCGACGGTGCTGTTCAACGCCACGTCGCCCGCGCTGGCAGTCAAGGTGCTCGGCATCGCGAGATTGACTGCGCCGTTGTACGTTTGGTTGCCCGTCGTGCTTACGGACGTCGTATTGACGGTTGTCGTGCCACTGCTGGTGATGGTCAACGTCACGGCCGAAACGACGCCGTTCAGAGTCACGCCGGCGCCGCTTGTCAGCGTGAGGCCGGCGGCAGTCAACGATTGGGAAAACGTCGTGCCCTGCCCACTGGACACGACCGTGCTTGCGGCGTTCACCGACTTGTTGAAGCTGGCGACGCTGCCGGCTGCTACGCCAAGCGTGCCGGTGGCGATCGTGTCGGCGAAGGTCGTCGCGCCGCTGCTGGAGACATTTAGCGCTGCGGTGGTTACGGGCGCGGCGAAATGAGCGGCGCCCCCCGCGTTGACGGTGAGCGCAGCGCCCGTCACGGTGTTGTTGAATGCAACGTCGCCGGTCGTGGTGGTCAATGTGCTGGGCACGGCGATATTGACCGCGCCGTTGTACGTCTGCGCGCCCGCGGTGTTCACGGACGCGGTGGCGATGGTTGTCGTTCCCGTGCTCCCAACCGTCAGCGACGCGGCGGTGACGATGCCGCCAACGCTCACTCCCGCGCCGCTGGTAACCGTCACAGCGCCCGCGGTCAGAGCCGCGCTGAAGGTCGTACCCTGGCCGCTGGACACGATCGTGGTCCCGGCACTGACGGCCTTTGAGAAGCTCGCGGCGCCGCCCGCGGTCACGGTTAGAGCGCCGGTCGTCAGAGTGTCGGAGAACGACGTGGCGCCGCCGCTGGTGACATTCACACTGGAACTTGTCACCGGTGCGGCAAAGCCCGCCGCGCCGCCGACCGTTACGGTCAAGGCCAAGCCGCTTACCGTGTTGTTCAGCGCTAGATCGCCGGCGCTTGCGCTGAGGGTGCTCGGCGCCGCCAAATTCACCGCGCCGTTGTAGGTTTGATTCCCGGTCGTACTCACGGATGCGGTGTTGATGGTCGTCACGCCGGTGCTGGCGATCGTCAACGTCGTCGCGGTTACGACCCCGGCGAGGGTAATGCCCGCACCGCTGGTCAGCGACAGATTGGCCGTGGTTAGCGTCTGGGAGAACGTCGTGCCTTGTCCGCTCGATACATTCGTCGCGCCGGCGTTGACGGCCTTCGCAAAGCTGACTGCTCCGCCCGCGGTTACAGCCAGGGGACCCGTCGTCACGGCGTCGGCGAACGCGGTCGCCGCAGTGCTCGTCACGGTTAAACTCGTGGTAGACACGGCAGCGCCGAAGCTAATTGCGCCGCCCGCATTCACGGTCAAGCCCGCACCGCCCACCGTGCTGCCAAATGTGACGTCGCCGCCCGTGGCCGCGAAGGTGGCGGCCACGGCGAGCGTCACCGCGCCGTTGAAATTCTGCTTCCCGGTGCTACTCACGGCGGTCGTATTGACGGTGGTCGGGCCGCTGCTCGTGACGGTCAGTGTTGTCGCGCCAATCGCGCCGTCGAGGAAAACGCCGGCCGCGCTGAGAACCGTCGCGTCAGTAACGGTGAGGCTGGCGCCGAAGGTGGTGTCCAAGCCGCTGGACACCGTCGTGGCCGCGGCGCTTACGGCCTTGTTGAAGCTTGCTGCCCCCCCGGAGGCGACGGAGAGTGCGCCGGTGCTGAGGATGTCGGCGAAGGAGGTAGCGCCGCCGCTCGTGACACTCACGCTCGAGTTTGTAACCGGAGCGTCAAAAGTCACCACGCCGCTTGCGGTCACCGTCAGGCCGGCGCCGCTGACCGCGCCGTGGAACGTCACGTTGCCGGCCGTGGCCGTAAAGGTGCAGGAAACGAGTAGATTGACCGCGCCGGTGTACGTCTGCGTACCCGTCGTGTTCACGGCGGACGTGTTGACGGTCGTGCCGCTGCTACTGGCGACGGTCAAGCCGGAGGCGGTGACGAGCCCGCCGAACGTGACGCCGGCGCCGCTCGATA
This sequence comes from Gemmataceae bacterium, assembly GCA_041499805.1. GTDB lineage: Bacteria > Planctomycetota > Planctomycetia > Gemmatales > Gemmataceae > JBGQKZ01. The sequence continues at coordinate 36,101 of JBGQKZ010000001.1, read as the reverse complement.
CGGTCACGCCGGCGGCCGTCAATGTCTGGGAGAATGAGGTGCTCTGCACGCTCGACACATTCGTCGGGCCCGCGCTGACGGCCTTGGCGAAGCTCGCGGCCGCGCCCGCCGTCACGGTCAACGGACCCGTCGTGACGGTATCCGAGAACGACGTGGCGCCGGCGCTTGTCGCGGCCACGCTCGAATTGCTGACCGCCGCGCCGAAGCCAACCGCGCCGCCGGCGTTGACCGTCAGGCCCGCGCCGCCCACCGTACTGACGAAGCTGACGTCACCGGCGCTCGCCGCCAGCGCGCTCGGCACGGCGAGATTCACAGCGCCGTGGTACGTCTGATTTCCCGTCGTGTTCACCGTCCCCGTGCCGATCGTCGTCACGCCGTTGCCTGGGAGAGTCAAAGTCGTGGCCAGCACGGCGCCATTGAATGCGACGCTGACGCCGCTGGTCGCGGTTACGTCAGAAGCGGAAAGTGTCTGATAAAACGTGATGCTCTGCCCGCTCGAGACCGTCGTTACGCCCGCGCTGACCGCCTTGGTAAAGCTCGCCGCCCCGCTGGCGGAGACCGCAAGCGGCCCGGTCGTAAGGGTGTTGGCGAATGTCGTCCCGCCGGTCGAGGTGATGGACAGACTGTTCGCGCTCACCGGAGCGGCGAACGATAAATTCCCCCCTTGCAGCGTCGCCAGCGCGGCGGTGAACGTGACGGCATCGTTGTACGTCTGGTTGGCCGTCGTCGTGACCGCGGCGCCGTTCATTACCGTCGCCGCGCCGTTCGTCGTGAGGCTACTCAGTGCCGTGGTCTGGCCAATCGACCCGCTGAATGTTGTCGTGCCGACGCCCGAACTGGTAGTTAGTGCAAATGCGCCATCTACCGTGCCGCCGAAGGTGATGCCGGCGCCCGTTCCCGAAAGGGTAGTCGAAATGCCGGCGTCGCCCACCAAGGTAAGCGGTCCCGCTAACGTGACCGCCGCGGACGCCGTGGCCAGGGTCGCGCTCCATTGGATGGAGGGGGCCGTGACGCTCACGCCGCTGGGCCCGGTCAGGATGCTGCCGCTGAACGTGACGGCGCCGCTGCCAGGCGCCACGAGCACGTCGGAACCGCCGCCGACACCATTTGCCAACGTCGTGACGCCGTCCGCTGCCACGCCGATGTTGTTGCCGGAGACGACATTGTTGTTCGCCGGAGCGGTCAGACCGAAAAAGTTGTTGGCGTTGACGATGTAGACGCCATTTTGCCCGTTGCCGGAAATGATGTTGGCCGCCGCGGCCGTCGTGCCGCCGACGGTATTGTTGCTCGCGCCGATGATCTGAATCCCGCCAACGCTGTTGGCTATGGCGACCATGCCCGTGATGTCGGTGCCGACATAGTTCCCTTGGACGACGTTTGCGGAAGTGCCGTCGATCAAAATACCGCCGAAGCCGCCGGTGTTGCCCGAAATGACGTTGCGTGCCCCGGCGGCCGTTCCACCTATCGTGTTGCCGGAGCCGCTGCCCACTTCAACGCCTTGGAAGGCGTTGGCCAGCGCGGCGTTGCCGGCAGCGTTGAGACCGATGATGTTGCCCTGAATGACGTTGTTCGTCCCGTTGAAGACCGCGACGCCGCGCTGGTTGTTCCCGGAAACGACATTGCCGGCGCCGGTGCCTGGTGTTGCCGTAAGGCCGCCGATCGTGTTGCCAGAGGCGCCCCCACTGATGACGATGCCGTTGGCGCTATTGGGGACCGCGGCTGATCCGGCGGCGTTGGTGCCGATGAAGTTGCCGGCGACCATGTTCTGGCTGGTTCCGACGAAGCGAATCGCCACGCCGTTTGCGCCATTGCCGGAGATGACGTTGCCCGCGCCGGCAACGTTGCCGCCGACCTGGTTGCCGGTTCCCGCGTCGATCAAGACGCCGGTGGCGCTGTTGCCGATCGCGGCCGTACCGGCAGCGTTCAGCCCAATGAAATTGCCCTGGATGACGTTGTTGTTCGGATTGACACCGGGAATCCAAATACCGTTGCTGTGGTTGCCGGAGATGACGTTGCCCGCGCCGGCCGTCACCCCGCCGATCGTGTTGTTGGCGGAATTGGATAACTGCACGCCGTTGCCGGCATTGCCGATGGCGACGCTGCCGGTCGAGTTGGTGCCGACGTAGTTGCCGACGACCACGTTCTGCTGAGATTGGTCGATCAGAACTCCATGCAGTCCGTTGCCGGAAATGACATTGCGGGCTGCGGCCGTCGTGCCGCCAACGGTGTTTCCTGCGGAGTTGCTGATTGTCACGCCGCTTCCGCCGTTGACCACGGCCGCGGTGCCGGCGGCGTTGGTGCCGATCAGGTTGCCCTGAATCGTGGCGCCGCCTTTGCTCGGACCTCCTGACTGGTAAATCCCTTGAACCTCTGCCGCCGATAGACCCCGGTTGTAAACTGCGACATCGTCAATCAACCCGTGAAAATACCGCGTCGGACTTCCGCCCCCCCATGCGCGACCCATGAAGAAATCGCGCAAGTTGTTTACAAATGAGCCGCTTACCGCGCGGGTTTCAGTCTGCACGCCGTCCATGTAAATCGACGTGGCGCTCCCAGTGAAGACTCCGGCAATGTGATGCCACTGGTTGTCGAGCACGCTGACACGCGTTCCCACGCTGATGAAGCCGGTCCCCGTTCCCAGACCGAACACCAATTCACCAATGACTAGCGGGCGATTGAGGTCGAGCGTGTAACCCGCGGCCGAATATTCCCCTTGGAGCACCCAACCGGTCAGATCCCCGAAACCGTGGGACTTGTCGAGCACGGCGAAAAGCTGGTCGGGACTGAATTGCGCCGGATCGGCCTTGATCCAGGTGTCGAAAGAGAAGGGCGCGCTGGCGTCAAGATTCGTGCTGGCCGGCACTCGGACGTCCGCATTGGTGCCGTTCAAATTGAACGCCTGATCTCCACCGCGGCCGCTACCGAAGGCAAGCCCCCCCTCCGTTACACCTTGATTACTGTCTACAGAGTCGTTTGCATTCCCTTCCGCCTTCCACCAGCTAACCGTGCCCGCCCGCGAGCCGTTGCCGGTGATGTTGACGCCGTCGGAGCCGTTGCCCGAGACGACGTTGTTGACGATGCTGTTGATGGACGCCGTGTTCAGGTAGACGCCGTACCGCGAATTGCCCAGCGCGGCCGTTCCGGCCGCGTTCGTGCCGATGAAGTTGCCCTGAACGATGTTTCCTGCCGTAGCCGTGCTTGGGAGTACGGCCCGCGCGTTCACCGTGATGCGGTCGCGATAGCGCCACGTCGTGCTGGTATCGAATTCATCCAGATAGAACACAGTTCCCGTCTGATTCACCGTCAGCACGAAGGTCTGATAACTGTTTCCGCCGGACGTGGACAGTGTCGCCAAAACGTTGCTGTTCGCGTCCAGCACGCGCAGCACGTTGTTGGGGCCATTGAACGCCGCCCCGCTGACCGTGACGGACGCCAGACTCGTTTGCTGATTGAACTGCAATTTGTAGCGGTAGACCAGGTGCGCGCCGTTCAGAGTTTCGGCGCTGCCGCCGGTTTGCTGCCAACCGACGAAGGTCGCAGGCTGTCCTGAAAATGGGCCTAGCGGATTGTTCGTTTGCGAGACGAACCCGCTAAAGTTCGTCCCCGCCGCAAAGGTCGTGGACGACTCCGGCATCGTCGTCACGGTAGGAGCGACCGGTACGGAGGCGCCGCTGCCGGATATCTCCACGCCGTTCTGCGCATTGCCGGAAATCACGTTCACGGGCTGCGCGAAGTACTTCCCCTGCAAGTAAGCCCACGTCGCCTGCAAGTCGGCCTGGCTGAGCGCGGAATTGTAGACCAGCAGTTCCGAGATGTTGCCCTTCCAAAACTCCCCATTAATCGTGCCTTGTTCGCCGACGAAATACTGCGTCGTCAGATTGCGCGTCGGGATCGCCGCTCCCTGCTGCGCGATCAACGATTGGTTCTGGTAAATGAAGGCGTCGGTCGCGGTGCTCTCACCGGTAAGCATGAACGCCTGGGTGGGATTGGCGACGGTTCCGACACCGGTCTGTACGTGTCCATTCGGATCGGTGGCGCCGCCCATGTAGTCGGAGAACCGGGCCCGATCGGGGTTGTTGTTTGCGGTCCCCAGAAAGACCGACGTGATGCCGTTCGCGGAAGTCCAATTGGAAAAAACTTCGCGAAAACTCGTGTCGGTGCGCTGGTCGGTCACGACGGCGATGACGGTGTATTGCTGCGAGGTGAGAACCTGCCCCGTGAGCGCAAGAGCGCCGGCGCCGGTGAATTGAACGGCACTGTGCCCGTTGAGCGCGTTGGGAACGAGCGTGACGCCGCTGCCGACCGTAGCGCCGTTGAAACCGTGGCCGGTTTGGTCGGTCCAGCTGGTGACCTGGCTGGAACCACCGGTAGTCACCCCCTGGTCGGCGTTGAGCCACAGGGCCAAATTGGTCGCGACGGGAGTGGCTGGCGCGGGACTCGGGGCGCTGGAACCGATCGTGTTGCCGGAGGCGCCGTTTTCGATTTTGATGCCGTCGGCGCCGTTGGCCACGGCGACCGTGCCGGAGGCGTTCGTTCCGACGACGTAGCCGATGACGACGTTGCCGGTAGCTGCCGCGCCGCTGAGGTCGATGCCGTTGCCCGTATTTCCCGAGATGACGTTGCGCACGGCGGCATCCATGGTTCCGCCGATGACATTGTTGGCCGTCGTGATTACGATGCCCGACCCTCCGTTCGGCGCGGCGGCGGCGCCCGTCACATTGGTTCCGATGTAATTGGCCTGGATCGTGTCGCCGCCGTTCGTCGTCAGGTCGATGCCGTCGCCGCTGAACCGGTCAATGATAAAGCCTTTCACGACGCTGCCGCCGGCGGTGATCGTCAGACCCGCGACGCCGGCGCCGGCGCTGGTTCCGTTCAATTCAATCATTGGGCTGCCGGCGTAACCGGGCTCGGTCGTGGCGTCGAGCACGGTCGGCGCCGTGATCGCGGGCAACGGGGTCAACGGCTGGATGGTGAACGGGCCTGTACCAGGGATGTTGAACGTGATCGTTTGCAGCACGCCGATCCCGGCATTCGCGGAGAGGATGGCTTGCCGCAGCGAGCCGGCGCCGCTGTCGTTGGTGTTGGTGACCGTGAGGGTGGGGTTGCGAATCTGCGAAACAAAGGCATCCGAGCCGCCGGCGCTCGTTGAGCGGAAACCGGACGGCGCCGGGAAGTTCGTCGAGCGCGTGGTGCCGACGACATAGGAATTGCCGGCGCGGTCGAGGGCAACCCCCATCCCTTGGTCGCCGCTGCTGCCGCCCAAGTAAGTGGAATAGACCAGGGCCGAACCCGTTGCGTTCAAACGGGTGGCGAACCCGTCGATGTCGCCGCCGCCGTACGTCGCCTGGACGGCGTTCGCGATGGGGAAGTTGGTCGCCGGAGTGACGCCGGCGACGGTCGCGCCCCCCGCGGAATCCACCGCAATACCCGACCCCGAATCGTCGCCGTTGCCGCCGAGGAAGGTGGAATAGACCAGTCCGGTTCCAGTCGGGTTTACCTTGGTTACGAACGCGTCCTCGCCCGTGCCCTTGACGGTTTGGGAGGCGCCGGCCGTCGTCGGGTAATCCACAGAAGCGGTAAAGCCGGTGACGTAGGCGTTGCCCCCGCCGTCCACGGCGACGCTGGTGCCCCACGAGTCGGCAGAGCCGCCGATCAACGTCGAATAAACGAGGGATTGTGCGCCGGACTTGCTCGCGTCAAACTTCGACACCGTCACGTCCACGCTGCCGGTTAAGGTCCTCTGAAAGGCGCCCGCCGTCGTCGGAAAATCGGTGGCGAAGGTCCAGCCCCCAACGTAAGCATTCCCCGCCGGGTCTACGGCGATTGAGCGCCCCGCCTGCGTAGCGTTGCTGCTCCCGCCCAGGTAACTCGAATAGTCGAGGCCTGAGCCGTCGGCGCTGAACCGGGCCACGAAATCGTCCCAACTCCCGCTGTAGGTTCGCGAGAACGCATTCGCCGTCGTCGGAAAGTTGCCCGAAAACGTCACGCCCGTGACCCACGCGCGGCCGCTGTTGTCTACGGCGATCGCGCCGCTGAACCAATCGACTTCCGTAGGATACGTGTCGAAAACGAACCCGTTATCCTCACCGCCGCTGCCGCCGAGGTAAGTAGAGTAGACCAGTCCGTTGCCCGCGGGGTTGAGTTTTGTAACGAACGCGTCCGTGCCGCCGCCGAAGGTCGGCTGGAATGCATTGAGTGTCGGGAAGTTTGTGGAACTCGTTAACCCGGTCACATAGGCTTCGCCCGCCGCGTCCACGGCGATCCCGTGCCCCCTGTCGTTGCCGTTTCCGCCCAGGTAAGTGGAATAAACCAATGCCGTACCGGCAGCGTTGAGCTTCGTCACGAACGCGTCGTTGGCGCCGCCTTGATACGTCCCTTGCAGTGCCCCGGCTATGGGGAAGTTCGTCGACGGCGTGTATCCCGTGACATAGGCGTTGCCGGCGGCGTCGGCGGCGATGGCTTCGCCGAAGTCGGCGCCGCTGCCGCCGAGGTAGGTAGAGTAGGCGAGCGTCGGATCGATCGTCAGGAGCAAGGTGGCGTCATACGTCCCAATGCTGAAGGCGACGCGCGAGCCGCCGCGGAGCACGTAGCCGCCGGTAACCGGCTGCTGAACGCCGTTGACGGTTTGGAAAATCACCGGGGCATGTTCAACGACTTGCTGCGTTCCGACCGTCACCACAAGATTGCCGCCGGCGTCGATGGCGAGCGAATCGGCGCCTTGGAAATTGAATTGGACCTGGCTGGGGTCTGCCCCCGGAGCGACCTCAATGTCGTATTGCAGCTGCTCCTGGTCGGTCCCGTGATAGATGAGCGTGATGCCGGGGTAAACGTTCTGGTACGCGACCCGGCCGAACTCGGGCACGTTGAGTTGCCACTGTTGCGGATCGTTGCCGGTCAAGTAATTGCTGACGCCGGATTGACCGTCCAGCCCCATGCCCGGAGTCGAGCCGCTCGCGCCGACGAGTTGGACATCGAGCACGGACACTTTCGCGTCTGCGACGGCCGTGCTGAGGGTCGGTCCTTGCCCGCTGGAGGACGCCGCAGGTTGTGTGAGGAGAAGAACGGCGTCGGTTTGCCGGAGAAACAGACCGAAGCCGTTGCCGCGCGTCAGGAATTGCACCGACGGGTCAGCCTGCCCTTGATTCGCTTCAAAACTAAGCGGCAGCATGCCGTAGTTCGAAAGCAACGTCCGGTCTTCGAGCCGCTCCAACAAGATCGGCAGAGTGCGGCCCCAGCGCCAGCGCGACGAGCGCCCGCTGCCGGGTTGCGGCGAAGTGCGACCAAATAACGACCAGAACGAGCGCAAGAATCCCGATGTACGCGCCATTGCGTGAACTCTCCTGTAGCCGGTGTGCTACACTTGGGCAGTGCGTCTTCCCGCTGGGCCGATCGGCTGGAACAGCGGACAACAGGGTTCAATCGGATCTCAAGTTCTTATTGGCAGACAGCTGTTGTTCGTTACTAATGCCTCTTCTGAAAACGACGATTCCTGGCCGCCGGTTCCGTTAACGGCGCCATGCCCTTTCGCCGCCGCGCCAAGTCAACGATGCGCAGACGGCGAAACATCAGGCCGCCCCGGCCACCGATTTCCATTGCGATCCCCAGCGGGGAACGAAATGGACAGAATGCCCGGCGGGGCCTGTACACTTCTCGAAAAGCATTTCCGCCGAAAGCTGGACGCCGACGTCCCACCCGTGCAAACGAGCGAGACGCCGTCTTACCGGCAAGGCGGCAGGTAGTCATAAGCGCGGACGTTTCGGCCCACAGGCCAAGTTTGCCCGCGATCGTTCACGATCCGGCCTGTCCCATGGGGAGGAAGATGGGGTGGGCCGATTCGGATTCGGGAGCGTCCTGCCCTTAAAGTGCATGGCAACACACCCGACAATAGGGTGCGCGGCACAAACACAACTCATAATGCCGCGGACCAAAGGTGGGACCGCCGCGGCGTGTCAATCTTGGATGCTACAAACCACTTCCCGAGAGCAATCCCCCAATTCGACTACGCCGAGCTTGCGAGTTTTACCGTCGGCAACGGATGTAGGAGGATCGCATTATGCAATACGCCAGCGCCCGCCGCAACTAAATATCAAGATATCCGCAAAATTTTTCTCCCAGCATAATTCGCTGCCCTTAGAGTTCAGCGAATCGGCGCCGCGACGCCGTTCAAAAGCTGTTGAAACTCCGGGCGGTTGCGTAGTTCTTGCGGAAAAGCGGCTTCCTTTTGAATGAGTTCAATTTCGCTCCGCCCGGTCGCCGCTTGCCGCCATAGCTCCACGGCACGTTGGAGCAGGGCGATTGCCATGTCCTGATGCTCGGTTTTGCGCGGCTTGTCGGATTGCGAGAGCACCGCGTAAATGCACGCCGTGTTGTGCAAGATGATGTACTGATCGGCGCCGTGGAGAATGGCGAGGTCGGCTTCGCGTTGGGCGTCGGGCTTCAACTCGCGGCGTGCCCGGATGTAGCCCAGACCGGTATGCGCCTCGGCGTATTTCGGCGACACGCGGATCGCGTGGGCAAAATCGCCTTCTGCGTCTTCTAGTCGATTCAGTTGTTCCAACGCCCAGCCACGCTTGACAAGCAGCAACGTGTCGTCCGGGGCAAGTTCCAGACCTCGTGTGTACGCGCTCACCGCGTCCTGCACGCGGCCGCATTGCTCCAGCGTGGCGCCCAGATCATCGAAAACGGACGGGGACTTGCTGCCCATCTGGACCGCATGCTCCAATTCAGTGACGGCTAGTTGGGCCTTCTTGCGGCGCAACCCTTTGGCCATGTCGAGGAATCGCAGCAGGTGGCCGCGCTGCTCATACGCCTCGGCGCTGCGCGGATCAAGCGCGCGATCGTGGGCGAGATAGGCGCTGAGGTCGTCCAGTCCGCGGGCATCCTCGCCACGGGCGAAGTAAATCTGGCAACGGTAATGGTAGACCGTGCGAAAGTGCGGGCGTTCCACGGCGACCAGGTTGAAATCCTCCAAGGCCCGATCGTCGTCGCCTTCCTGTAAGAAGAGCTGGCCTCGATAGAACGCCGCCTCGGGCAACCGCTGTTCCGTTGGCGGTTGCAACACTTCCGTGAAGTCCTGCAATGCATAATCGCGCTTTCCCTGCCGCCAGTAAGCGACGCCGCGGTGCAAGCGCGCCACTCGATTGTCCGGCGTAAGTTGCAGGGCCTTGTTCAAGTTCCATTCGGCCTCCGGAAAGCGCTGCAAATAAATCAAAGCCATAGCGCGCGTCGTGTAGCCCCAAGGGGAGTCCGGTTTCAACGCAATGCACGCGCCGAGCGTCGCGACTGCTTCCGCCCCTTGCCCAAGCGTTTGATAACAGCGGCCCAGTTGCAGGTGCGACCAGAAGTGGTTCGGGTCGATCCGCAGCGCCAGACGAAATTCCTCGATCGCCTTTCGCAGCAACTCCGGATCCGGCTGCCAAAGGTTGGCTTCTGTCTGCCAGTGCGTTTGTTTCGATGCAGCGGCGCGATAGCTGTCGCCGAGCAGAAAATGGTCCATGGCGGTGGCGGGCGTGTCTTCATTCACCGCGAGCTTGGACGCGGTGTCCGCATCCGCGGCCTCGCCCCTGAGCCGCAACGCCTGTGCGCGGAGACGATAGAGACCCTGCGTCCACTCCCGCAACGGCGCCGCTTGATCCAGTACATCAAGCAACGCCTGCGCATCGTCCGGCCCGGTCGCCTGCCGCGCCTGGATTTGGGCGAGAAGGAGAAGCAGGTCGTAGGCTTCCTTCTTGAGCGGTTCACGCTCCTCGTCAATCGGGAATTGATCCAGCGCCGGTCCCCAGTTGTGAACAATCGCGAGGGCGGCGCGTGCCGCCTCCTCGCCTTGACGGGGATCGAAGTAGGGCGCGTGCTGACTCGCCGGGTCGGCGGTGGCGGCGTAGAAAAGCGCGTCGTCCGCAAGCCGGCGAAACGTCTTCGCATCGATCCGCGCTTGATCGAGGGTTCGCAGCCGGTCGGTCTGTTCCTGCGCCTGCTTCCGCCGGAGCTCCGCCTCGCCGATCTTGGCAACGGCGAGGACGCTCAGTCCGGCGACCACCGCAATCGCAGACGCGAAGGTAAGGCCACGCCGATGGCGCTTGATCCAACGCCAGGCTCGCTCGTAAAGTCGCTCGCGATACGCGGAAACCGGCTCGCCAGCGAGATAGCGCTGCACATCTTCCGCCAGCGCCTCCGCGGTGGCGTAGCGGTCCTGCTTGCGAAGGGCGAGGGCCTTCATGCAGATGGCTTCCAGCGGCCGCGGGACATCTCTCTTGAGTTTCCGCGGCGCCACGGGCAACTCGCGGCGGGCTTGCTCGATCAGCCGCATCAGGTTGGTTCCCTCGCGGGGCAGATGTCCCGTCAGGATTTCGTAGAGCGTGGCGCCGAGCAAATAGACGTCGCTGCGCTGATCCACCTCCGCCATCAGGCCGGCGGCGACTTCCGGCGCCATGTACGAAGGCGACCCCATGATCGACCCCGCCTGCGTATCGGTCGATTCGCTGGAGTGTTTCACCGTGACGTACGTGCCCGCGTCGCGCGTCTCCTCGCGCGCGCCGATCAGCTTCGCCAGGCCCCAGTCGAGAAGCAGGGTTTCGCCGTACGGTCCGAGCATGACGTTTTCCGGCTTCAAATCGCGGTGCAGCACGCCGCGGCTGTGTGCGTAGGCCACCGTCTGGACCAGGCTGACAAAGTTCTGCAACAGCCGCAGTTGTTGCACCTCGCGCGGCACGTCGGACGGACGCTCGTTCGCGTGATACTTGGCGATGGCCTTCTTGAGCGTGTGGCCATGCACGAACTTCATCACGTAAAAAGGATTGCCTTCCTCGGAATGCCCGACCTCGTGAACCGGCACGATTCCGGGATGTTCGAGTTGCCCGGTGACCGTCGCTTCGATGAGGAAGCGATCGCGCTGCTCGGGCCGTTTGCCGAAAATCTGCTTCAAGGCGACCTTGCGGCCGATCGCGGTGTCCTCGGCGACCCAAATCTCGCCCATGCCGCCCTTGGCGTGAAACGTCTCCAGCACGTAGCGGCCGATCCGTTTGCCGGGAACACTGCCCGTGCGCGAGCGCTTGGGCCGCGCGATGCTCGTCGCCGACGCCGGCAACGCCGCCATGTTGCGCGGATCGTAGGCGCCGGTAGCTTCCGCGACCCCTGTTTCAGCAGCGGGACCCACTCGATTTCCCGCGGCGTTCGTGACCTGCGGGACATAGGCGCCGGTCATATCCGGAGCAACCGTTTCTTCATGGGTAGTATCACGGCGCAGGGCGGAAGGAACTCCCAGTTCGGGCGCCACCGTTGCCTCGCCAAGCGCATCGGTTGCGTCTCCCGCGGGAGGCCGCGGGCCGGATGCTTGCGCGGCGTGTGGCATGTAGACGCCGGTAATCTCCGGAGCGGTTTGGTCGGCCTCGGCGTGCTCGGAAGACATTGGATGCGTCCTCAGAGGAGGTATGTGCGTATCAAAAAGCGATGATAGGAGTCGGAACGGCGCTGGGCGCGACGAGGGCGGCGTTGGCAGGAACTCTCGGCCCGCATCTCAGGATACGCGCGCCATTTCGGGGCGTTTCCGCTCCGATTCCTCCTTGCGTGCGGCCAATTCGCGCGTCCATAGCGACCAAGCAGCCGTGGCGAAAATCCCGGTCGCCCAATACGCGTCGGCGTCGAAGGAGGGCGCGTCCGCTGCCCGCAAAGCCGCGAGATCATCCAGCAGTAATTGCCCTTCCTCGTCCGGTTCGTCGCGGCCCGGGCCTTCGCGGCTCTCTGGAGTGGAAGAAACGGGGACGATCGGCGATTTCTCCGCACGGCGCGTCCAACGAAGCGCCTCACCGGCGGCGGACCCAAAGGCGGCGCTCCACGTTTGCGCGAGATCGCCGAAGAATTCACGCCATCGGACGCCCGGCGGCGGCAGTCCAGCCGAGGTCAGCGCCTGCGACGCCGCGTCAAGTCCGGACGCAAGCGGGCTACTGACCGCCCAGCCGACATCCGCCAAGACGTTCTCAAATCCTTGCACGTTCGCCGCAACGGCCGGCCAGAACTGCCGCAGCACTTCGTCCACCGCGATCATCTTGCCGTCAGTGACGACGCCCGTGTCGGCGTCGCCCGCGCTCACGAGGGCGGCAACCGAATTGCCTGCGTCCGACGCCGGTGCATTCGCTGGACTGGCCGCGTCGTGGGAAACCTCCGCCGCGGTCGTCGCCTCGACGCCGGCGGGCGGGCCGCTCAGCAAAGTGACCAGCGCCGCGACCGCGGCTTGAGATACGCCGGTATTCGGGCCGGTCACAGTCGGGGGGGGGGCGACTAAGTGGTGCCCGGGATGCGACGTGCCTTGATCGCCAATGTCGGGCCGTCCGGGGACGACGAATGAAAAGCTCTCGTCGCCGTTGCGCAGCCCATCCGTGAATGCCAGGACCTGGTCGAAGCCATCCAAGCCGAAGACGAGCGCCCCGCCGCGGGCGCTATCGGAAACGTCCGCGACATTCAAATGGAACGTTCCGACCACATCCGCAAGGACGAGGATTTCGACGTTCTCACCGACCTCGACGAAGGTTTTCGCGACCGCACTTTTCAATTCACCCTTCTGGCGGTTGAAGGCCACGCGATTTCCTTGCGGCGCCTCAACGTCAATGGAGACCGGATCGAGCCAGATGACGGCGACCGACGTCGGCCGCTCACTTACGCTCCCGAGTCCCGGCAGCAGGCGTTGCAGAATTTCTTGATTCATCAGGGCCGTGATCGCCGGGTCGTCGCCTTTGCTCGTAAGCAGCGCGTCGAGCAGCGCACCGAGGTCGCTGTGAAGCTGCGTCAAAAACGGGGTGCCCTGAGCGAACGCGTTCAGATCGCCGAGAGAAGTCGCGGGCTTGATCAGCTCCAGCGCACGCTGCCGGCCGCCCTCGACCACGACGCCGTTGACGACCGATACGACCGGATGCCCGGTAAAGCTCGGCCCGCCCGCCAGCAGCGCGCTCTCGCTCACGTCGAAAACGCCGGCCTGAATCTTCGGCGAAATGTCGATCTCGTACGAGCCCACGGGCAGCGGCTGATCGAAGACGAGCGTCACCGTCTGACGGACCGCGGTCGGGAAAGTTCGACCGCTCGACACCTCGGTATTCGCCCCCGGATTGTAAAGGACGGCTGGACTTCCGTTTGATGTTGCGAGCGGGACGATTTGTCCTCGACTCGGATCCGTGGGGGCGTCATCGGCCAAATGGATCACGGTGTAATTCGCGGGGTCCGCGGCGGCGGCAGGATCGAGGCGGTCGCCCTGGAACGTGACCACCAGCGTGGTGATGCGTCCCCCCGATTGACCGTTCGTGCCGGGCAGCAGGGATTGTCCCTCCACCGAAACGACCTGCGGCAACACGTCGATGTCCAGGGCATACGCCCCGGCGCCGCGGCTGCCGTCCGTCCCCGCCACGCCGAAAACGTGTACGCTCAAGGTCACTCCTTGAGCGACCGGCAACCGAAGACGCGCGCCAGTGCCGAGCACATTCCCCGCGGCGTCCCGCACTTCCAGACCTAAGCCGGCGCCTGACACATCCTGAAAGAGCGCCGAGACATCAAGCACTTCGTCGCCCGCGCCCGCCGCCGCCTCGTTTGGAACCGTCAGCGTGAAATAGGCGTCTTCATGCCCCGGCACGATGGCCTGGATCGGGTTGACAAGGTGAACGACCGTGCCGAGATTGCGTGCGGCGGCGGGAGTCGAATTCGGGACAATGTGCGGCGTCTTGCCGTAGAGGACTCGAACGCCGCCAATGTCGTTCACGGCCACGTCGGGCACGCCGTCGCCGTTCACGTCGCCGATCGCGATCTTGCCCGCGTCCTGAACGAAAGCCAAGCGTTGCGGCGCGCCAAACAAGACGAAATCGCCGTTGCTGTCGGTCGCGAATACGCCGGGCAGCACGATCACCTGGGCCGGATCGCCGCTGACCCGCGACTTCGCGGTCACCACTAGATCGAGCTTGCCGTCCGGCGATCCAAACGCGACGGAACCGTCCGGCTGCGTTTGCGGCGTGCCGAGGTCGGCGATGGCGACGCCGACAATGGCGATGTTGTCGCCGGGTCGCGGTTGGGCGGCAGTCACGGCCTGCGGTTTCTGAAACGTACCGTCGCCGTTGCCCAAAATGACGTAGATGTTGCCCGTGTTCGCCCCGGTCACGACGAAATCGAGTTTCCCATCGTGATCGAGGTCGGCAACCTGCGCGTCGTCGCTGACCTCGCCGCTGGCGAAAATTCCGCCCGGCGCAAAGGTGCCGTCCTCATTGCCGAAAAAGACCTCGAATTTTGCTTCATTGATCCCGAACGCGGCCAGATCAAGTTTCCCGTCGCGATTGAAGTCGCCGACGCGAACCGGGAACGTAAACGTCTGGAACGGCACGCCGATGCGAATTGCCGGCGCGTAGGTGCCGTCCCCGCGTCCGAGCATGACGCCGAGCGTGGCGGGCGCCGGTTCGTGGTTCAGCGTGTCGAGGGCGACAATGTCCGGGATGCCGTCGCCATTGAAATCGGCCACCGCCAAGGAAGAAGGCTGGGCCGTCGCATCCGACCTTCGCTCGGGCGCGAACGTGCCGTCGCCGTGACCGAGGAGGACCGACACGTCGGAGGAATTGTGATTGGAAACGACGATGTCCGGGATGTGGTCGCCGTTCATGTCCGCGACGGCAATCTCCCGAACGAAACGGGAATCCTGTCCGGCGCCGATCGGGTATTCGCGGGCCGCCTGGAAAGTGCCGTCGCCATTGTCAAGCAGCACGCTTACTTCGTCGGCGAATTTGTTGCTGGAGACGACGAGATCCGGCCGGCCGTCGGCGTTCAGGTCCTCCAACACGACCGCCGACGGAGCGCCGCTAAGCGGGAAAAAGAGGCTGGAAAGATCGCTTGTCTCGAATTGATCCAGGTTCGTGAACTCTAGTTGATACGGTCCCGACGTCGCCGGGTCGGCCACGATTTGCAGGAGCACGACCTGGCCTTGCTTAACCGGGAGACTTATTTCTGCCACTTCTCCCGGCCCCATCACGCCCGGCGGTTGCAATACGCCCGACGCGAGAACCGTCAAGCCGTCGGCGCTCAGCACCCGCAAGGTCAAGTTGGGACGAATCGTGCTATCCGAAGAAGCAATGGGACCGGCGGTGAGTTGAATCGCGAGCGAGCCCGGCACCGCTGCCGCCAGCCGATAAACGGCAGTCCCGCCTTCCGTAAGCGTCCCGGCTTGCACGCCGAAAACCTGGCTGCCCAAATTCGCGGTCAAGGACTGAATCGAGAGAGAATAATCCGCGGTTGCCGTACTGCTTCCCAGAATGTGAATCAGATACGTTTGCCCGGAATCGGTCGCGAACACCGCCTGCTGGCCAAGGACGAGACCTGTCGCGTCCAGCAATGCCGTGCCTGTCGCGAGCAGCGTGCTTCCCGTCGCATCCCTGATTTCGACTTGGAGGGACGTGCCGCCCGCCGGGTTCGACGCGGACACAATGAGGTCGCCCTTCGCCGTGGTTTGCACGCGGTACCAATCCTCGTCGCCGGCGCCGACGGTGAGCCGCGGCAACTCGCGCTGCGCGAACACGGGGCCGAGATCGGTTGCGGTCGGCGGCGTGTCGTTCGGCTCGAACCGATCGCCAAGCGGCACGGGCGGCGGGACCAGGCTGTAACGCGCGAACTGGATATTCTGATTGCCGGCGCGTGTGTCTGTCCACGCCGCGAAGCCAACGCCGTTCGCGGTGGCCAGGCCGATCAAATCGCCCATGTAGTAGTTTATTGGGTTCCCGATGGCGTCCGTGAACACTCCAGCGTTGGGATCAAACGTCGTGTCGCTGATGCGGTAGTTCGCGCTAAAGTGCTGCCCGCCGTCGGTGCTGACCGTGCCGACCACGTCGAGCTTTTGTCCCGCGGGATCGCGGCGCGTGTCGTACCAGATGACGGCGAGATTACCTTGGGAGTCGATGCTCATCCGCGGCAGCGCCTGTCCGGAAACGACTTCGTTCTGAAGTTGCGTGCTAAACCCGAGGAAGCGGCCGCCGTCGTCATCGTTCACAGCCGACAGGTACGACGACTGTAACGGCGTCGGTATCTCGCCGAGATTCAGCGGGTTTGAGCCGACGGTAAATATCGTTTGCCAGGTGACCCCATAGTCGTCCGAGCGTGCGAAGTAGAGTTCGGCTGCGTCAATCGGCGTGCCGTCCTGGTTCTTCACCTCAATCGCCTCCACGACAAACACGTGTCCCGGCCGAACCGGATCGGCGACGATGTCGCGCACATACAAAGTCCGGAAACTGTCACCGAACAAGGTCGACGCCGGAATCGCGACGAGTCCGCCGAAGGGGTAACCATGTGTCAGGTCCGGATTCGGCGGGACGAAGCTGCTGCCTCCTGTAGCGGAATGGAACACGGTAAAGAATCCGCCGGAGTACATCGACAAATAGATGTCGCCCGCGGGCCCCACGGCAAGGTGGGACGGGCCGGAGAAGCCGGACCCCTCGCTGCCCGCGGCCAGGTCGCCGAAGAGCGGGTCTTTGATTGCCGAGACTTGCAGACCGCCTTCATCCTGAAGTTGGGTTTGCCACGTTTGCCCGCCATCGTGCGACACCGAGAACATGACATCGCTGCCGGCGGGCGCCGTCGACTGACCGGGGAACGTGCCCTTGGGATAGAAGCGCGTCCACGTGACGTAGAGATTGCCGTGGTTCGGATTCGCTTGGCCGTTCGGCAACGTCGTGACGTTATCCACCGCCAGATCAGGCAAGGCTTCAAGAAACACCTTCTGACCGGCGTACAAATCGGCGGCGACGGCGACCGGCGGGTTCCACGTCGTGCCGCCGTCGTCACTGCGCGCGACGAAGACACCGTTGTTCGATGTCATGGCGAGCGAACGGTTACGGACGCCGTTGGTGCGGCCGAGGTCGTAGTAAATGGGTGGTTTCGCCGCCCCAAGAAACGTCGCAGCCATGAAACTGACGAAAACATGCCCCGCATCGTCGAACTGTGCGATCGGCTGACCGGCCGCCTGATCGAAGCCCGGCGCCAACGGCACGGAACCCCGTTGCCAAGTAGCGCCGCCATCGTGCGAGACCGACACGCCGATGCCCGCGTAACCGGAGGTGAGCAGCGAATAGTCCATGTACGCGACGACAAGATGATCCGGGTCGTGCGGATCGACCGTGATCGACGGCATCTGTTGCACGCCGGCGTCATCTGTGACGGCCTCATTCGGCAGCTGCTGAAGCGTTGCGAGGTCTACGCCCAGGCCGACGTTGCGATTATTCGTCTCGTCGCTTTCCGCGATCACGTTATCGGGATCAATCACCAGCGCGAGCAACGCTTCGTAGGGCTGCCGGAAACCGGGCGGCGGCTGCGCCGGCGAGCCGGGCAACTGCACCTTGAGTGAGCCGCTCACCGAGCTGCCCCGCGGCAGCCCGTGATCAAAGCGCAACGTTTGCAGCAACACGCTCGAACCGCCCGGCGCGGTGCTGCTCAACAAACGCAAATCGGCCACGAACGCGGCGGCATCGCGGCCCCCTTGATTCACAAGGGAGTAATTAACCGTTAACACGTCGCCCCAGTTCGGAGCGGTTTCGGCGATGTGAAACGAGACGCCGACGAGGTCCGGGCCGGGTTGGAAGCCAAGATCGACTCCGCGGATGATGTCGTCGCCGCTCACCGCCACCGGCGCTAACGAACTGCCCCGCTGTGGCAACGTAGGCACGGCCGCTTGCGGCAAGACGACGCCCGCGGTGTAACTGCCGGGGGCGAGACCCGTGAAAGAGTAGTTGCCGTTCGCGTCCGTCTCGGCGTTTGGCTCCGGCTCCGTGAAAGTGAGCGACCAGCTGTGCAGCGACAAGCCGGAAAGATCGCCCTGGAACATCAGCCCCCAAGCGCCGTTTGAATCCCCTTCGTAAACATGAGCGAGCGGCGACGTGAACGCTAATTCCGGCCGAAAATTGCCGCTGTAGGGCGAGGTCCCCAGGTTAATCGGCGTGGCGGCATCCTGATCGAACGTCCCGCTAAAGCTGGCGCCGGCCGGGAGGTACATCAGGATTGATCCGGCGACAACGTTGACGTTATCGAACCGCGGACTGATGAGATCGACTTCAATCGGGCCGGAGCTCGTGTTGCTCGCGTCGAGGTGAACTTTGACGCTGGTGACGCGCGCATCGAGTCCCGTGAGACTCACCGTGGAGACCTTGCCGGCGGCGCCGTTCGGCCCCGCGCCCAGCGTGAGCGTCGCCGGTAAGGCATCCACGGTTCGAGAGCTGAACTTTCCGTCGTGATTCTGATCCAGGTAAACCTGAACGCCGGGCAAGGTCGGCTCAGTTGCTTGGCGCACACCGTCCGCATTCAAGTCATTCCAAACGGCGCCAAAGATCGCCGCCGAGAGAAGGGTGCGCGTTTCGAGCGCCTCGACGTAAAGGTGCGGCGCGACGGCACAGCGAAGCCGTCGTTTCTGGACGACATCGATGAACCACGCCGGCAAGATGCACGACGGACGGAACCGCACGCGAGAATTTCGCGCGGTCAACGGGCGCGGGCGCATGAGGGGGGACACGGAGCACTTCCTTCCAGAGAACGACAACTCTGTCGCGAGCGAAACGAGCCCCTGGTCTGCTCCGAAGACAGTCGCCCGCATTCGCGGACCGACCATCCACTGTTCGCGCTTATTATGACAGTAGTTTGGGCAATCTCAACTAGAAAATTGTTATGAACGCTTGCCGAGAGCGCGGCTGGGAACGACCGCGGACAGATAGCAAAGACTCATCCAACCGATTCGGCAACGGTTCGGAGCAACCGCATTAGGCGTAGAAAGTGTACACGTGAATATATCGATGGCGGTCAAAACGCCAAATACGGTTTGATCGCGTCGCGGTCCATGTCCGCGCGGTCGCCGTGCAGGACGATGGTCCCTTTCTCCATCACGTAATACCGGTCCGCCAGCTTCATCGCGAATTCGAAGTACTGCTCGACGAGCAACACCGACACGTCTCCTGCTGCTTTGAGCTTCTCCAGGACGTGCCCGATCTCCGAAATGATCGACGGTTGGATGCCCTCGGTCGGCTCGTCGAGGATGAGGAGGCGCGGCTCCGCGACCAGGGCGCGGGCGATGGCGAGTTGCTGTTGCTGACCGCCGCTGAGCACGCCGCCTTTGCGGTCGAGCATGTTTTTGAGCATCGGGAAGTAGTCGAGGACGTATGGCGGGAGCGCACGCCGTCTATGGGGGTTCGCTTCCAAGCCGACTTGCAGGTTTTCGCGGACGGTGAGCTGCGGGAAGATTTCACGGCCTTGCGGTACGTAGCCAAGTCCCGCGCGCGCACGCTGATACGGCGGCGTCCGCGTCATGTCGCGGCCGTGGACCTCGATGCTCCCCGAACGCGGGCGCAGCAGGCCCATGATGCTCTTGAGCAGCGTCGTTTTGCCGACGCCGTTGCGGCCCATGAGACAGACCACCTGGCGGGAACCGACTTCCAGGTCGACGTCGCGGAGGATCAGCGTCTCACCGTACGACACCGACAGTTTGTTAATCTTCAGCATCGGCTTCAATACAGCAGGGACAGAGAGAACAGTAGAAGAGAATGTCGAATGCCAAATGACGGAATGCCGAATCAATGTCGAATGCCAAATTCCCAAATGCGAAGAACCGCCGCTTCCTGATTCGCCATTTGGGAATTCGTCATTGATTCGACATTCGGCATTCGACATTCGGCATTCTCTTCGTTTACTCCTCGCGGTCCTGTCCGAGATAAACTTCGATCACCTTTGGATTGCGCTGCACCTCGCCGACCGTGCCCTGGCAGAGGATTTGGCCTTCGTGCAGCACCGTCACGGTGCGGGCGATTTGGCGGACGAACGTCATGTCGTGGTCGATGACGATCAGCGTGTGTTTGCGCGCCATGCTCAGGAGAAGATCGCCCGTTCGTTCCGACTCGCGCGGCGTCATGCCGGCGACCGGCTCGTCGATCAAGAGCAGCTCCGGCTCCTGGGCCATCACCATGCCCAGCTCCAGCCATTGTTTTTCGCCGTGCGCGAGCAGTCCCGCCAGCCGATTCGCCTTCGAGACAAGACCCACGGTTTCGAGAATCTCGTAAATGCGTCCGTGGCCGTTGCGGTGGAAGACGCCGGCCAACGTCGCCATGACGCCGCGTTTCGATTTCACGGAGAGGGCAAGGTTCTCGAACACCGTCAGGCTTTTGAAGATATTGGGCGTCTGGAATTTACGGCCGACGCCGAGGCGGGCAATTTGCTGTTCGGAAAGCGCGCCGAGGTCGAACGCCGGACAGTCGCACGGTTGGAAGGCGACCTTGCCCGTCGTCGGCTTCGTTTTGCCGGTGAGAACGTCGAGCAACGTCGTCTTGCCGGCGCCGTTCGGGCCGATGACGACCCGCAGCTCGCCGCGCTCCACGCTGAAGTTCAAGTTGTCAATCGCCATGAACCCGCCAAAGCGAACGGTGAGGTTTTCGACCTTGATGATCTCTTCGGGGACGATTTTGGATTGAAAACCCATGAAAACCTCATTTCAACCAAAGCACAGGCGACGCACGCGCGCGCTGGTTTTGCGTAACAGGCCGACGATCCCTTCCGGCATGAAACCAACGACGAGGATGAACATCGCTCCAAGGATGATCGGCCACGCCGCTTTGTATTCATCGTTGATGTAGGTGTTGAGGAAGCGCACCAGCATCGCGCCGACGATCGCGCCGATCAGCGTGCCCCGGCCGCCGACGGCGACGAGGATCACGACCTCGATGGAAAAGGCAATGCCGAGGTGCTCCGGGCCGGCGGTGCCATTGGCCGCGACGTAGAGCGCCCCCGAAAGGCCCGCGATCGCCCCAGCCAGCGCGAAGACCATCGTTTTGTACATCGCCGTGTCGTAACCGAGTGCGAGCACGCGGTACTCGTTGTCGCGGATCGCGGTCAGGATTTTGCCGAACTTGGTGCTCACCAGCCAGGCGCACAGCAGGTAACAGACGACGAGCACGCCGGCGACCAGGTAATACATGTCGTCCATCACGAACTTGTGGCCGAACAACTCCAACTTCGCCAGATACGTCATGCCGACCACACCGCCGGTGTACGGCTGCTGGTTCACGACGAAGGTGAAGACGGCAAGCACGAGCGCCTGGGTGATGAGTGAGAAGTAGACGCCCTTGATGCGCAAGCGAAAGGTCACCCAGCCGAACAGCGTGGCGACCAGGACCGGCGCCAGGATCGCGAGGGCCAGCGCCAGCCAGATGTTGATGAGCGGCGCAATCCAGCCCGGCACCGCGGGCAGCCGGCAATACTCCATGAAGTCGGGCAACGCCATGTTCGGCGCGGCGACCAGTGGTTTGCCGGCGTCAAGCGCGGCCTTTTGCAACTTGAGCGAGTAGCCCACGGCGTAAGCGCCGATGCCAAAGAACAAGCCTTGGCCGAGCGTCAGCAATCCGGTGTAGCCCCAGACGAGATCGACCGACAACGCGAACAGCGCGATCGAAACGTACTTCGTGAACAACGGCAACCAATACTTGTCGCCGCCGAAATACCACGGCGGAAGAAACAAAGCGGCGAGAAAGAGAAACGTAAACAGCTTGCCGACGGGATTCCAACTCTTCGGCTGCGGTTCTTCCGCGGGGCTACTACTCATAGCTCCGCTCCTTCGGCGCGAACAGGCCGGAGGGTCGGACCATGATGAAGCCGATTACCGCCAACAGCACCACCACTTTCGCCATCGACGCGTTGACCAGGAGTTTCTCGATGAAGCTCTCGCCGGTGCCGAGCAGACCGCCGCCGGCGATTGTGCCCGCCATCTGCCCGGTGCCGCCGAGGATGACGACCATGAATGCCTCGACGACGTAATCGGGGCCCATGTTGTACTTCACGGTGAAGAGGTGGCCGAAGATACAGCCGGCGACGCCGGCCAACCCCGTGGCGAAGGCGAACGTCAACGCATCGACCCGCCGTGTCGAGATGCCGAGCGCCGCCGCCATCTGCCGGTTCTGCGTCACGGCCCGCACCTTCAGGCCGAAGCCGGTCTTGTAGAACCAGAGATAAACCGCGAGCAGACAGAGGCCGGTAATGAAGACGATAAACATGCGGTACTTCGGAATCGCCACGTCCGCGAGCTGCCAGTTGCCGTCGAGCGTCTCGGGCATGTGCATCGGCTTTAAGTCGGCGCCGAACAGCAACAGCACGATCTGCTGGAGAATCAGACTTACGCCCCAGGTCGCAAGTAACGTGTCGAGAGGCCGGCCATAGAGAAAGCGGATCAGCGTCACTTCCAGCAGCCAGCCGACGCCGGCGACGACCAGAAACGAGATTGGGATCGCCCAGAACAAACTGAGATTAAGTCCAAACGTCGTATGCCAGTCGAACGCGGCGACTTGGTCTTTGCCGATCAGGTGCAGCGATAGCGCCACGTCGCCGAGAACTTTTCCCAGGTTGTGGACGACGATGGGAATGGCCTGCGGGTCTTCCACGGCGAACGCCGTGTACGCGCCGAGCATGAGCATCTCGCCGTGGGCCATGTTGATGACCCGCATCACGCCAAAGGTGATGGCGAGACCGAGCGCGGTGAGAATCAGAATGGAACTGAAGCTCATCGCGTTGAAGAGCGCTTCAAGAAAGTCGGTGGTGTTCATACGGCGGCGGGAGAGACGCCTGGTGCGGTTCCAAAAACTGCCACGCGCGGCTTGGAGATCCGAAGAGGGTACCGAACCTGAGATTCCAAAGTCACGACCCACTTTTTGGACCTACAAGCCGCGCGCGGCAAAATGCGTTCCTACTTCTTGATCTCGACCTCCTTGCCCTTGGTGATGCCGCCCTTGGTCCAGTCCACGTGCCAACCCGGGAAGGCGACCTGCGGATACGGATCCGGCTCGATCGGCTCGGTTTGGTAGACCACGTCGAACTGTTTGTCGGCGCGGGTCTTGCCCATCATGAAGCGCTTGTAGGTGTGCTGGTTCTTTGGATCGAGCTTCACCTTGCCGCTCGGCGCATCGAATTCGATGCCGCTCTTGAACGCCTCGCGCACGGCGTCCACGTCGGTGCTCTTCGCCTTTTCGACGGCGGCTTTCCAGAAATACACGCCGATGTAGGCGGCTTCGATCGGGTCGTCGGTGACGCGATCCTTGCCGTATTTGTCCTGGAATTTCTTGACAAATTCCTTGTTCTTGGGCGTGTCTACGCTTTGGAAGTAGTTCCAGGCAGCAAGATGGCCTTTCACCTTGGACGGGTCGAGCCCGCGCAGCTCGTCCTCGCCGACACTGACGGCGACAACGGGGATTTTTTCGGCCGTGATGCCGGCGGCGGCAAGTTCGTTGTAAAAGTTTACATTCGAGTCGCCGTTGATCGTGCTGAAGATCACGTCCGGCTCTTGTTTCTTGATGTCCTGCACGTAGGTGGCGTACTCCTTGTGGCCGAGCGGCGTGTACTGCTCGGCGACCGGCTTCATCCCCTTCGATTCAAGGTATTTGACGACGATCAAGTTCGCCGTCCGCGGGAAGATGTAATCGGAGCCGAGCAGATAGAACTTCTTTTTCCCGCCGCCGTTCGGGCTCAAGAGCCAATCGACGGCGGGGAGAATCTGCTGGTTCGGCGCCGCGCCCGTGTACACGACGTTTTTCGAGGCCTCGTTCCCCTCGTATTGCACCGGATAGAACAGAAGGCCGTTGTTTTCCTCGAAAACCGGGAGCACGTTCTTGCGGCTGACGGACGTCCAGCAGCCGAAGACGGCGACGACCTTGTCCTTGAGGAGCAGCTTCTTCGCTTTTTCGGGGAAGACATCGGTGAACTTGGACTCCGGATCCTCGACGACCGCTTCAACCTGCCGGCCGAGAACGCCGCCGGACTTGTTGATTTCTTCGATCGCCATCAGCTCCACGTCGCGGAGCGACGTTTCGCTGATCGCCATGGTGCCGGTGAGCGAATGAAGGATGCCGACCTTGATTGGATCGCCGCTTGCACCGCCGCCCGCTGCTTTTCCTCCCGTGCCTGCGGGATTGCAGCCGGAGAGAAGGAACGGCGACACCGCAGCGCCGGCGGCGAGCAACGCGGTCGTTTGGGCGCCTCGCTTGAGGAGTTCGCGACGGGTCAGTTTGTGGCGCTTGCTCGGGGAACCACTGTTGTTCAAGGGGGGACTCCTGGATGAGGGCGCACGGTGACTGTAATGGAGAGACGTCGCAGCGTTGAGGCACCGCTGAAGCAAAGCCGATGCCAGCCGGCACCGCGGCAGACGTAATGACGGAGCATCCAGCCATTCCAAATGCGGATAGCCGCCCTAAACGATTGATGAAGGAAGTGTTAAGGCGGTTGCCGCAGCGAACCTCGGTGGGAGAGCGATTCGGGCATCGAAGCTCGCGTTCGCTTATGATCTGTGCATGAGCCGCCGGAACCGTAGGCAGCCGCCGAAAAGCAAGCGAGCCGGCGAGGTGATCCCGCCGGCTCGCTGAAGTCTGGCGAATAACCCGCTTAAAACTTCAAAAGCACATCGACGGCCGCCGTCAGCTGCTGACGGTCACGCGGTATCCCGCCCGGTCCGAAGGCCTCGTGATCCGCAAAGTCGCCGCGGAGTTCGGGCCGGATGCTCAGGTACTTCACCGGATGGTAATCGGCGTTCAACGTGACTTCCGAGAAGTTCCCCTTCACGCCGATGCGCGTGCCCTCGACGTCGTAGAACCACTCCACGCGATTGCCGACGTCGATCTTTTCGGTCAGGTGGTACACGAAAATGTTGTACGCGCTCCACCAGTGGGCGGTGCCGACCGGCGTGTGCTGGTCGAAGCCGTTGTCCGATTGAACGATCTGCGTCAGGCACTTGCTCCAGTCGTGTTGCAAGCGCAGCTCCCACGTGAAGTCGAAATCGCCGTTCAGTCCAGGCGCCGCGAAGATGGCGTTTTCACCGAAATAGAGCGACCCGCTGAGAAGCGTTTTCTTCTCCTCGGTCAGCCAGTAATTGGCCTGGCCGATGTAGCAATACGAATCTTCACTCCGCTTCGTAAAGAACGTGTTCGCGCCGAGCGTCATGCCGTTGAGCACGTCGAGCTGCTTGTTCACGTGCAGGTTGGTTAAGAAGCCGGTCCAGGCGCCGTCTTCCGCGTAGAACCATTGATAGTCGTTCGAATAGAAGGGACGATACGGCGCCAGGGCCGACTCGTAGCCGATGATCGTGCCCATGCGGCCGGCTTTCACGTCCATGCCGCCTTCCGTAATGATCGGCAGGTGGGCCGACAAATACAACTGGCGGAAATCTTGGCTAAAGCGCGGATTGTCCGGCGGATTGTCAATACCGCCCAGGGGCTGCAGAAGGGCCGCGTCGGCGCCGGCGTAGTACGTGACGTTGAAGCCCCAGGAGAGCTTGGTCGGATCGAGCGCCTTCTCGACGACGATGGCGAGTTCGTTGGCGAGTACCTCGTTGCCGAACCGGTTTTCGCGTGTCTCCGTGGCCAGCAGACCGGGGCCGACGGACGAATAGGTATAGCCGAAATCTCCCCAGCCATAGATCAGAAGCGGCGGCGCGCCGCAGTCGGTGCCGAAGAGAGCGTCGGAAAGCAGGTGGATTTTTTCCGGCGGTGTTGGTCCAAGTGCCGGCTCTGCCGCGAGGGCTTCCGCGACCGTCGACAATTGCTCCGGCCGCGAGGCCGCTTCCATCGGCGCGCCGGCCGGCGCCTGGGGCGCCGCCGTGCCGCGCGGCGCGGGCACGCTTTCGCCGGGCTGAGCCGGTTGGCCCTGAACCACGTAACCAGGGGCGCTCCCGGTGCGTGGGGTCGAGCGCGGCCAGTTCACCGAAATCTGCAACATCGGCTGCGCTGCCGGCGCCGGCTGCGTCGTCGCGTTCTGCGGGGCCTGCGCCTGGGCCGTCACCGACCCGGCGGCCAGCGCCAAGCTGGCGGCAACCCATCTCCACTTCCTCGGCAACATGATTGATGTCCTCCTTGATTTCGCCGACTCGATGAATTCGCTTTACCCGCGGAGAGGCGAACGCCGACACCGTGGCGATTCCAGGTTGTATACGAATATCGGCTTACCGCGCGCGCGGACTTAAGCGGGTTCTCCGGCTTCTGTTGAAACCAGGGAAGCTGCGGGATTGTCGAGAAAATCTGGGCCGATGGGGAAATCTGCTTGCTCAAGACACGGCGGTCCCTTAAATATCCCTCCAAGTCTCGCTTCGTGACGTGGAGTGATCGCTATGCACCTGTCGCCGCAAGAACGCGACAAACTCCTGGTCTTCGTCGTCGCGGAGCTCGCCCGCAAGCGCAGAGCCCGCGGCGTAAAACTGAATCAGCCCGAGGCGGTCGGTCTCATCACGTCCGAGTTGCTCGAAATGGCACGCGACGGCAAGAGCGTCGCCGAGATCATGAGCGCCGGCCGCGACGTGCTCGCCCGCGCCGACGTGATGGACGGCGTCGCGGACATGATCCCCGAAGTCCAGATCGAAGCCACATTCCCGGACGGTACGAAGCTGATTACCGTCCATCAACCGATTCGATGATTACTGCCATGCTTCCCGGCGAGTATTTTTTTGACGGCGAGCCGATCGAGCTCAACGCGGGCCGCGCGACGGTTGCGCTACAGGTCAACAACACCGGCGATCGGCCGGTGCAAATCGGTTCGCATTTTCACTTCTTCGAAGTCAACAAAGCCCTCGTCTTCGAGCGCGAGGCGGCCTACGGCATGCGCCTCGACCTGCCGGCGGGGACCGCGGCGCGCTTTGAACCGGGCGAAATCAAGACCGTGCAACTTATCCCTTTTGGCGGCGAACGGCGCGTTTACGGCGGAAGCGGACTCGTCATGGGTGCGCTCGACGACGCCGACATCCGCAAGAAAGCACGCAAACGCTTGCGCAACGGTGGTTTCGGCAACACAACGCCATGATTCTCGCAATTTCGTTGCACGAGCGGTCCGGGGTTGTGCAAACCACCCTTCGCCGGACGCGGACACCGTTTGTTCTGTGGCGTGTTCGCCCCTGCGCCCTGAAGGAGCCAATCGATGAGCGTGAAACTGGCGCGCGCCGCCTACGCGGGACATTACGGCCCCACGGTCGGCGACCGCATTCGCCTCGCCGACACCGAATTGCTCGTTGAAATTGAAAGGGACTTTACGGTCTATGGCGAGGAAGTCCAGTTTGGCGGTGGCAAGGTCATCCGCGACAGCCAGGGCCAATCGCCGCTGCCGCGAAAAACCAAGCATGCGCAACTCGATCTGGTAATCACCAACGCCGTCGTGCTCGATCATTGGGGCATCGTAAAGGGGGACATCGGCGTTCGGAACGGCCGCATCGTGGGCGTCGGCAAGGCGGGCAATCCGCTCATTCAAGATGGCGTCGATCCGAAGTTGGTCATCGGCCCCGGCACCGAAGTGATCGCCGGTGAGAACTTGATCGTCACGGCGGGCGGCATCGATAGCCACGTGCATTTCATCTGCCCGCAGCTCGTGGAGACGGCCCTCGCGGCAGGTTTAACGACGCTGCTCGGCGGCGGCACCGGTCCCGCCACCGGCACCAACGCGACCACCTGCACGCCCGGCGCCTGGAATCTTCAACGCATGCTCCAAGCCGCCGAGGCGTTTCCGATCAACCTCGGTTTCCTCGGCAAGGGAAACAGCAGCTTGCCCGGCCCGCTGGAAGAGCAAATCAAGGCCGGCGCCTGCGGCCTGAAGCTGCACGAAGACTGGGGGACGACGCCCGCCGCCATCGACTGCTGCCTCGCCGTAGCGGACGAATACGACATTCAAGTCGCGATTCACACCGATACGCTCAATGAATCCGGGTTCGTGGAAGATACGATTGCGGCCATCGGCGGCCGCACGATTCACACATACCACACCGAAGGCGCCGGCGGCGGTCACGCGCCGGACATCATCAAGATCGCGGCGCTGCCGCACGTCTTGCCGTCGAGCACGAATCCCACGCGGCCGTTCACGGTGAACACCATCGACGAGCATCTCGACATGCTCATGGTTTGCCACCATCTGTCACGCACGGTTCCGGAAGACGTCGCCTTCGCCGAGAGCCGCATTCGCGCGGAAACGATCGCGGCCGAGGACATTTTGCACGACCGCGGCGTCCTCAGCATGATCAGTTCCGACTCGCAAGCGATGGGCCGCATCGGCGAAGTGATCCTCCGCACGTGGCAGACCGCCCACAAAATGAAAGCGCAGTTCGGCCCGTTGCCGCAGGACACGGTTCGCAACGATAACCACCGCGCGAAGCGCTACGTCGCCAAGTACACGATCTGCCCCGCCATTACGCACGGCATCGCGGAACACGTCGGCAGCATCGAACCCGGCAAGTTCGCCGACCTCGTACTGTGGAAGCCCGCCTTCTTCGGCGTGAAGCCGGAGTTGGTGCTCAAAGGCGGCATGATCGCCTACGCCCAAATGGGCGACGCCAACGCCAGCATCCCCACGCCGCAACCCGTCTTCCCGCGTCCCATGTTCGCGTCGTTCGGCCGGGCGAACACACTTTGCAGCCTGACGTTTATGTCACAGGCATCCGTCGAGAAGAAGATGCCGCAGAAATACGGTTTGCAGCGGCCCGTCGTCGCGGTGCGGAACTGTCGCAAGATCGGCAAGAAAGACCTGCCGCACAACGACGCGACACCGGAGATTCGCGTTGAGCCGGACACGTATCGTGTCTGGGCCGACGGCGAGCTGCTGACGTGTGAGCCGGCGAAGGTGTTGCCGATGGCGCAGCGGTATTTCTTGTTTTGAGCTTGTGTTGACCGCCTGGACGGGCCCGCGTCTAATGACGGCATGCAGACCTATGAGGAAAAGCTCAATCGGGATGTACGTTGGGCCTTCGAGGAGGGCGGCATGCATTTCGAACGAGAAAGTGCCGTACACAAGGCCTTGCGCAAGATCACCAAACGCCTTGACGAGCTAAACATTTCGTACGCGGTCGCCGGCGCGATGGCCATGTTTTTTCACGGGTACCGACGGTTTACGGATGATGTCGATCTGGTTGTGACGCGAGAAGGCCTTGCGATAGCGCACAAGGAGTTGGAAGGACTTGGTTACGTCCCGCCGTTTGACGGAAGCAAGCAACTCCGTGATGCTGAATTAGGCGTGAAAATAGAGTTCTTGACCGCCGGCGATTATCCGGGCGACGGCAAGCCAAAGCCCGTAGCATTTCCGGAGCCGGTGTCGAACGCGGTGGTGATCGAAGGAATTCACTTCTTGCGGCTTTCCACTATTATCGAGTTGAAACTAGCGTCGGGCATGACGAATCCGGGACGGCTAAGAGATCTCGGCGACGTGCAAGAGATGATTCGCGTTCTGAACTTACCCTTGGACCTGGCACAACAACTTGACCAGTTTGTGCGCGACAAATATATCGAGCTCTGGCACGCAGTTCGGAACAATCCATTCGAGCCGTGAATCACGCTACGAGCAAGGAGAATGACATGGACGACTTCTCCGAAGCCTCCATGGCTGTGCGAAGGGCAAGAAACCTTGTCGCGGGGCTGCAACGTGCCTTTTTTCGGGGCACCTGCGGCACCGTGGGCGGACTCACGCTCCTGTGGCTTGCTCATTCTTCTGGGCGGTCGGCACTCGGGACGCATCGACCCACTAAGGCCATTAGTTTTGTCACTCGATGGTGGTGGGCTCACGTTTCTCACGTACCTCCTGGTCTGGCGCGGTCCGCGTTCACGCGAGGCAGTGTCGAGTGAGAACCGAGAATCGGCAAATCGACGATTCGTTACATCGGCCGTGCCGGCAGCTTTTGTCGGCGCGATCGCGACGTTCCTTTGCATTTCGGTCTATGCAATTACGCATTTCTATGAGATCGATCTCGGGTCATTCTAAGATCGTGTGCAAATGAACCTCCCCCTTCTCCAACTCGGCGACTCCGCCGTTCCCATCGGCGGTTACAGCCATTCCTGGGGCCTGGAAGCCGCGATCGACCGCGGCATCGTTCGTGACGCCGCTGGCCTGGAGGCTTGGGTTCGCTCTTGGCTGCAACACTCGTTCGGCCCTGCCGAGGGCGTCATCGTCGCCGCCGTTTGCCGGGCGATCGCCGCGAACGATTGGGAAACCGTCGAAACGGCGAACGACTTTGTTGTCGCCGGCATAACGCCCCCGACCTTGCGTCACGCCAGTCGGGAGATGGGCGAGCAGTTGCTGATACTCGCGGTGTGCTGGAGGTGGGCGTCGGAATCCGTGCGAAGGTTGCGTGGCATTGGCGACCGCCCGTGGCACCACGCCGTCGTCTTCGCTACATTGGCGACGGCGGCCGAAGCGACGCCTGTGGAAGCGGTCGCGGTCTACCTCCACCAAGCCGCCCTCGGCATGATCGGCGCCGGCGTGCGGGCAATCCCGATAGGTCACACGCACGGGCAGCAGGTCCTCGCTCGCCTGCACGATGACATCGCCACTCTGGCCGCTGATCTCGCCGACCGCGAGCTAGAAACCGCAGGCAGTTTCTGCCCCGCCTATGAGATACTCTGCCATGCTCAGAGCGAGCTTTACACGCGGATCTTCCGTTCCTGACGTCGTCTATCATCGCGATCATTCACACGGTCCCGGTCCGTATTCCGGGCCGCGGCGGCGGGTCTTCACCATCGGCGTCGGCGGGCCCGTCGGC
Source organism: Gemmataceae bacterium (assembly GCA_041499805.1). Lineage (GTDB taxonomy): Bacteria > Planctomycetota > Planctomycetia > Gemmatales > Gemmataceae > JBGQKZ01. Next base: position 5,590 of record JBGQKZ010000001.1, on the reverse strand, counting down.
TCCGGCAAGACGGCGCTCGTCGAACGGCTCTGCCGCGACTTCTATCCCGCAGTGAATCTCGCGGTTATCACGAACGACATTTACACGAAGGAAGACGCGGAATTCCTCGCGCGGAAAGAAGCCTTGCCGCTCGATCGCATCGTCGGCGTCGAAACCGGCGGCTGTCCGCACAGCGCCATTCGTGAAGACGCCAGCATCAACCTCGCCGCCATCGCCGACCTCGAAAAAAAGTTCCCCGAGTTACGCGTCGTCATTATCGAGTCGGGCGGCGACAACCTCGCGGCCACGTTCTCACCGGAATTGGCGGACCGGACGATTTACGTCATTGACGTCGCGGAAGGGGACAAGATTCCACGCAAAGGCGGGCCGGGCATCACGCGCAGCGACCTGCTTGTTATCAACAAGATCGACCTCGCGCCCCACGTCGGCGCCGATCTCGACGTGATGCGCCGTGACAGCACGCGGATGCGCGGCGAACGGCCGTTCTTCCTGCTCAGCCTGCGCACCGGCGAGGGAACTGATACGTTGACCGCATGGGTCCGTCAACAGCTCGCATCTCTGCCGACGACTTCGTGACGCCGCCGGAATTCAAACATCTTGCCCTGGCGGCCAACGAGGCCGGCCGCATCGGCGGCGTTCGACTGGAACTCGTAAACGACAAAGGCCGGACCACTCTGGGACATTGCTATCAGCAAGTTCCGCTCCGCGTAGTGCCGCCTTTCCAGTTTGAACCGGGACAGCCAGCCCTCCTCTATCTTCTCAATCCAACCGCCGGCCTCATGGACGGCGACGGGCAACGGGTCGAGATTCACGCACGGGCCGGCGCGCAGGCCATCGTCGTCGGTCAGTCGGCGACGCGCATCCACCCGTGCCTCCATCGTTACGCGACGCAACAATGGCACGTTCATCTTGAACCCGGCGCCCGTCTCGTTCTTCTTCCAGGGCCGGCGATCCCATTCGAGAACTGCCGTTATTTTCAGCGTGTGGTTATTGACCTGGCTGAGGGAGCGAATCTGGCATGGGGCGATATCTGGCTCGCGGGTCGCTACGCACGTGGAGCATTTTCCGAACGGTACCGCTTCCAGCGGGTCGTTCAGGAGTTGACGGTTCGACGCAGCGGCGCGCTGATCTTTCGCGATCGGTTCTGCTGGGCCGGTCCGTGGTCCGAGGATGAGGCCACATGGCACTTTGGCAATGCGTTGGCGTGCGGCAGCCTTTTCGTGACGGGAAAAGCTGCCCTCGACTCGGGGTTCGCTTCTGACGGTACGTCGCGCTCGACTTTTGCGACCGCCCAAGGCGACACGTGCTTCCGCTGGACCGGCGCGGCGGCGGCGGTCACCGCAGACGTGGTCAAGCACGCCCTCCGCTTCCGTGACGCTGGCTCCGCCACGCCCGAACGGCATTGGGCAGCGGACGGCGGGCAGCTGGCCCCGAATCATTGGTTCTCTCGGCCGCCGACATCCCCTTCGTGACGCTTCCGCTGACCGTGCTCGATTCGGCCGTAGGTCAGGTTTTCCAACCTGACCGGACCGTTTGGCAAACGGTCCTACGAAGCCGGCAGAAATTTGACGAGCGGCCGGGCTTGACGTAGGGTTTGTTGCTCACCTTGTTTGCTCCCCCCGATTGCTCCCCTCCTGCTGCGGCCTTCCCACCCCGGAGACGTCATGTCCCATCCACTTGAATCCGAAGCGCCCGCGTCGCCACGTATCGCCGACGAACGGTGCGGTTCCGGACGCGAATCACAGGAACGCCGGGCCGCCGTCCGCGTTGTCTGTGAGATTCCAGTCACCGCATGCGCGATGGCCCAGACCGACACGTTGACGCGTTGGGCGATTGTGCGGGACGCGTCGAAGCACGGCGTTGGCCTGCTGGCGCCGCGGGAATACGCGGTCGGCACCGTCCTGCTCATCTGGCGGGAATGGCGCAACCCGGAACATAGCATCATCGCCACGGTCGTTCACAGCCGTCGCGAGCCGAGCGGCTGGTTCCACGGGTGCCGGCGGATCGACGGAATGTAGGCGCTCTTATTCCACCCCGCGCGGCGGATATGCACGCGCGCGCCGGAGACGTCCGCCCGCGCTCTAAACGATCGGGGACAGCCTCTCCGTGGAACAACGGTCGGCGCGTCTATTTGCCGACAAGATTTAACACCGCGAGGCTCATCGTCAACACGCCGGTCTTAATCGTCGGCTCTGGAATTGGGTAGAAAAGGTCGGAGTGCAGCGACGGCAGGTTTTGACCCTTCTCCTTTGCCTCGGCAATCCGCTCCGGCGGCTGGGTGCCGAGGAAATACATGAAGATCGGTACGCCGCCGTCACGGCCGTAGCGGCCAAAATCCTCGCCGCCCATCACGAGCGGCCGCTCATGGACGTTCTTCTCGCCGAGCACTTCCTTGAAGACGGCCACCGTCTTGCGCGTCAGTCCGGATTCGTTGACCAAGGCGGGCGTGAACTCGCCCGGATTGATCTTTACCTCCGGCTCCGGACCCCGCGCGCCGACGGCGGCGGCTTTGGCAATGCGCGTGATGCCATCGAGGATGTTTTTTCGCACGGCGTCCGAAGTGGTGCGCACGGTTAATTGCATTTTTACTTCGGCGGGAATGATGTTGTGCTTCGTCCCGCCGTGGATGGAGCCCACCGTGACAACGACGGGATCGGTCGGGTTCGTCTCGCGGCTGACGAGCGTTTGCAGGTCGAGCACAATGCGGGCGGAGATGACGATCGGATCGATGGTGCTGTGTGGCGCCGCGCCGTGGCCGCCCTTGCCGTGTACCGTGATGTCCACGGAATCGACGTTCGCCAACGCCAGGCCGTCCGTAAAGGCAATGTGGCCGTGCGGCTGATTCGCGTCGCAGTGCAGCGCGAGGCAATAATCGGGCTTCGGGAATCGTTTGAAGAGACCGTCTTCGAGCATCAACCGGGCGCCGGTGCCGATCTCCTCCGCCGGCTGCCCAATGAACACGAGCGTGCCGTGCCACAAATCCTTCAGACTTGCAAGCGTGCGTGCGACACCGAGCCAGCAGGTCATGTGCATGTCGTGACCGCAGGCGTGCATGACGCCGATCAGCTTGCCTTCTTTATCACGGATGGAGATTTTGCTGGCGTATTCTCGTCCGGTGTTCTCCTTCACCGGCAACGCATCCAGGTCGGTGCGAACAAGCACGGTCGGCCCTTCGCCGTTGCGGAGGACGCAGACGACGCCGGTCTGCCCGACCTTCTCCGTAACCTCAAAGCCGAGCTCGCGCATCGCCTTCGCCAGGAACGCCGCCGTGTTGTTTTCCTGAAGCGACAATTCCGGATGGGCGTGCAGTTCCTTGTAGGTCGCGATCAGGTCGGGCAGCTGGCCCGCGATCTTCTCGTTGACCGCCGCCTGGCGTAATGACAGTGCCGACGCTGCCGGCTTCCGGGGCTCTTCCGAATGCACGGAACGGACAAGGAACGCAACCAATAACGCAGCCAGAACGCGGGCGGAATTCCCCGACAGCAAATACGGCATGAACAGTCTCCCTGGAGGAAGCAAGGGGGACATTTTCCGCAAATTCCCACGAAAGTGTCCGGCTTGCTGCACGTTTTTGTGAGAAGCGCGGTGACGCGGTTCCTGCCGATAAAGTACAGATTGCCTCACTTTCCCGCATGAAAAATCCCGGATTTTTGAACACGAAACCGGGGAGCCTGCATATACTTGGAAAAGAGGAATCAGGAATCGGTGTTCGGGAACCGGGAATCGCACGGCGTACCGGCGGATTTCTGTTCCCCGATTCGCGGTTCCTGGCTCCCCGTACCTTCCCGCACCGCCCTCTCGACGGTTTTTCACGCCGTTCGGAAAAGGGGGCAGTTTCCGCAAACCCCAGGAAACTGTCCCCTTTTCCGAGCGACGTGTCCCGAGTCGAGTCCGGTGACGTTGGCCGGCATGCCGGCCGGGAAGGTGTCGGCGTTAATGGAAGTCCGTTGCCCGGACGCAGGCTGCCCGGGCCCTGATGTAGACAGGAGTGTGCTTATGCGTGCCAAACGCCTCACCTTGCAGCAGCGGCAGGAAATCTTCCGGACCCTCGTCAGCACCCAGGACATGGGCGTGATGACGGTCCCGGCGTCGCGCGAACATACGAGTAAGCAGTACGAAATCAGCGACACGCAACTGCGGCAGATCGAAGAAGAAGGCTTGGAAAAAGAATGGCCGCCGCTCAATGAAGCGGTGCGCGAAGTTGGCTGACAGAAATCAGGAAATCAGGAATCGGGAAGCACGTGTCCCGGTTCCTGATTTTCTCTCATCTCACCCTCGTCCACTCTCCTCCCGTCCACGTTTCCAATTCCCAATTCCTGACTCCCGATCTCTCCGCCTTGCAATCGCGCGCGATCGCGGTATTATCTCGTTATACGCGACTCGCAAGGCGTTCTGAACAGGAGTCCACGATGTCTCCCAACGCTTATCTTGTTCTCTATTGCGCCTTGATACTTGTCGGCGCCTTGGCGGGGGGCTACTTGCCGTTCTTCGGCCACATGACTCACGGCAAATTACAACTCTACTTGAGCGCCGCCGCGGGAGTGATGCTGGGCGCCTCGTTTTTCCACGTCATGCCGGACGCGATGGCGTTGGCGGGAGGCGCGTTTGGCTGGTGGATGGCGCTGGGCGCCGTCGGCTTGTTTTGCATCGAACGATTCATCGCGCCCCACAGTCACGAAATGACGAGCGTCAACGGGAGTAAGCACGCTCACGAGCACCACGGCGAGGAAGGTTGCGAGCACGATCACGATCACACCGAATTCAAGAAGGCGGCCATCGCCGCCAAAGAACCGCACCCCGCCGCGCCCCCAGTCGCAGGTTGGGCCGCCGTGCTTGGGTTGACAATCCACACATTCATGAATGGATTCGGCCTCGGCGGAGCCGTTGAAGCTGACAAGGGCATACCTTGGCCAGGGATCGCCCTTTTTCTCGCGATTGTCCTGCACAAGCCCGCCGATGCCCTGGCCATCTCCACCGTGCTTTCTCGAAAGCGTGTCAGCGGCCGCACGATCGCCTGGGTCCAAGTCGGCTTTGGTCTTACCGTGGCGGCCGGCGCGCTCGCGTTCCGCTTGGCACTGGGCTCCGCTTTCGATGACAAATTGAAAGATCAGGTCACCGGCGCGGCCCTCGCCTTTTCCGCGGGCACCTTTCTCTTCATCGCCCTGTCCGACCTGTTGCCGGAAGTTCAGTTCCACCGCCACGATCGCATTCCGCTGTTTCTGGCGCTTTGCGCCGGCGTCGTGCTAATGGGCTTCATCGCTTGGCTCGAACCGCACGAGCATGAACATGACCCGCCCGGCAATGGCGCTCCCGCGCATCAGCAACACGAACACGACGCCGACCACGATCATTCGCCGCCCTGACGTACATCACGCCGCCGGTGCAGCTGGATTCGTAACATCGAGATTGGAAAACGGCCATTTCGTATGTATGGGGTGTCGTGAATGTTATCGTAACTTCCCAATAACCCTGGAAAGAGGCGCAGCTGATCGCTCCGTCTGCTTGTATCTTATCAGGGATGGCGAAGGGACTCCCCGCACTTCCGGACATTCCAGTAGAGCAACGAACGCCGTTGGTCGAGGCGCTGCTC